>DASYAT010000275.1:0-19175 GCA_036501205.1 Streptosporangiaceae bacterium
CTGCCCGCGCCTGCACCCGCCCGCGCCTGCACCCTCACCTCCCTGCACCCGCCCGCGCCTGCACCCGCCCGCGCCTGCACCCGCCCGCGCCTGCACCCGCTCGCGCCTGCACCCGCCCGCGCCTGCACCCGCCCCCTGCCCGCGCCGGCACCGGCCCGCGCCCCGCACACAGACCCCGGAAACGGATGAATATGCACATTCATCCGGATTCCAAGGGATGAATGTGCGGATTCATCTGGTTGGGGCTGGCGCCCGGGATGGCCACAGGGTCACCTTTCGTCCCATCTGCCTCAGCGGTCACAGATTGAGGGCCGGTGCCGCGGCGTTGACGTCGGTAAAGCTTCCGGCTAAGGGCTTGTGACGGTGCTGGCGCGGCTGGGGAGCCAGATCCTTACTCTGGTGCCGTGGCCGGACCAGGATTCCAGGGTTGCCTGGCCGCCGTGGGCGGTCGCGATCGCCTGGACGATCGACAACCCGAGCCCGCTGCCGCCACCGGAGGAGAAGTCCGGAACGGCCGCGCCGTTGATTTCGCCGCTGCTGCTGCTGCTGCCGCCGCCGTTGCCGTTGCCGTTGGCCGCCTGCCGTTCGGCGGCTCGGTGGAACCGGTCGAACGCCCTGCCCGCGTCCTCCTCCGACATTCCCGGCCCAGAGTCCGCGACCTCAATCAGCACGCCGCCCTGCACCTTGCCGAGCCGGACGGCGACCGGGTCGGAGACCTTGGTGTGCGCCCGCACATTGCCGAGCAGATTGGCCAGCACCTGCCTGATCCGCCGCTCATCGACGACGGCGATCAGCCTCGGCGGAGCCTGAGCGCTGATCGGACGGTCCGGCTCGACGGCGGTGGCATCGGCCACCGCGTCCCTGACCACGGTCGCCAGATCGGTCTCGGTCAGGTCGAGCGAGGAGGTGCGGTCCAGCCGGGCCAATTCGAGCAGTTCGGCGACCAGCGTAGACATCCGCTGCGCCTCCTGCTCGATCCGCCGCATCGCGCCGGGCAGTTGGTCGGGGCCGAGCGCGCCGTGCCCGTACAGCTCGGCGTAGCCGCGGATCGTAGTCAGCGGCGTCCGCAGCTCGTGAGACGCGTCGGCGGCGAACTCGCGGACCTTGCGCTCGGAGTTCAGCCGGGCACCGAACGCCTGCTGGATCCGGTCGAGCATCATGTTGATCGCGACCCGCAGCTTGCCGATCTCGGTCTGATCGTCGGGTCCGGACATCCGTTCGGTCAGGTCGCCCCTGGTGGTGATGTCGTTGGCCGTCTTGGCCATCCGGTCCAGTGGCTCCAGCCCGCGGGCGATGAGCCAGCGCCCGCCCAGTGCCAGCAGCGCGATCAGGCCACCGCCGGTGATGATCTCGGCCAGGATCAGGCTGCGGAGCTTGCCGGTCACCTGGCTGTTCTGCTCGGCCACCACCAGAACGGCGGTCAGCCGCAGCCCCGGAATGCCTTCGGTGGCCGGGATCGTCCTGGCCACGGCGGTGAGGTGGTAGTTGATCTTGCCGACCGGGTGGACGGTGAACAGCGTGTCCTTATTGCCGAGCTCGTACACGCGTCGCAAGCCCAGCTTCCTGACCGCCGCGACCAGCGCGCGGTTCACCGCGGGTCGGCCGGTCGCCAGCGCATGGACCGTGAACGGGCTGAGCGTGACCTGCACAGCCGACACCTCTGCGGACGGCCGCGCGGTGATGTCGGGCGGGTTCCGGTCGCTCTCATCCCTGATGATGACCTGGAATTGGTTGGTCAGGTTGTGACGGAACAGCTCGGTGCTGACGATCCCCAGCACAAGCAGGAAGACCGCGGTGACGGCGATCTGGAGCAAGAGCAGCCTGGAACGCAGCGACAGGCCGCGGGAGCTGCCGCTCAACCGCCGCCCGGTTCCGCCTGCCATCGCTGTTCCGCCTGATGTGCCTGGTGCGCCGCCGCCTGCTCGGGTAGCCGCAGGCTGTAACCGACACCCCGCTGGGTGTGGATGAGCGGCGGGCCGAGTGGGTCGAGCTTACGGCGCAGGTAACTCACATATGTCTCGACGATCTGTGATTCGCCAGCGTAATCCCAGCCCCAGACGTTCTCCAGCAGTTGAGCGCGGGTAAGCACCCGGCCCTGGTGCCGCATGAGATAGGCGAGCAGCCGGAATTCGGTCGGTGACAGCTCGACCGGTGTCCCGGCCCGCTTGACCGTCCACATCGCCTCATCGAGTTCAAGGTCGCCGGCCCGCAGCGTGCCGTCGACGACACCGGGTTGCTGCGGCTGAGCCGACCTGGCCGCCCGCCGCAGCACCGCGCGCACCCGCGCGACCAGCGCCTCGACGGAGAATGGCTTGGTGACGTAGTCGTCGCCACCGATGGCAAGGCCGGTCACGGTGTCCGAGGAGGTATCCCTGGCGGTCAGGAAGATCACGGGAACTTCGTTGCCCGCCGCCCGCAGGCGGCGGCAGACCTCGAACCCGTCGATGTCCGGCAGCATGACGTCGAGCACGATCAGATCGGGTTTCACGACGTCGGCCTGGCGCATGGCCTCGCTGCCGTTCGCGGCGGTGCTGACCATGCAGCCGTGGAATTTGAGCGCGACCTGGACAAGCTCGCGAATATTTGGCTCGTCGTCTACTACGAGCACCCGTGGGATTCGGTCCGCGTCGGTCATCACTATCGCTTAGCTCACTGTTCGGTGGGTCGAAAAGCGGTGCGCTGTCCTGATAAGGAGCGTACGGGATACCGGCGGTGACATGCGGCAGTGATCCGGTGACTACCGGAGGTTCATTGGGGTTCGTCCCCCTTGGCCAGCACCGCCATAGACCGGATCACGATATGGCGACGCCGGCAGCTCGCGGGTTCATTCGAGCTGCCGGCGTCCTTAGCGGGTAGTTCAGCGTCAGGCGGTTCCAGCTCCGGCTAGCCGCGGATGATGATCTGCCTGACATTTGCCGGCTCCGCCCACCACGTCGCCGACAACGAACACCCGCTGGCCAGGGGCCGACCTGCGCGCGCCGGCTGGCCTAGCGTCGTTCATGGTTTCGACCATGCCACGCGTGACTGTGACCTTCGGTGGCGGACCCTGAGTTTTCCCTGGGAAAGCCGCCCGGCAGTCCTACATGCGGTCCGGCACCGGGATTCCGAGGAGGTCGAGGCCGGTGAGGAGCACGCGCAGGGTTAGCGAAGCTAGCGCCAGCCTGGACTGGCGCACGGCCGGGTCATCTGCCTTGAGTACTGGGCACTGCTCGTAGAAGGTCGTGAACTCGCTGGCGACCTCGAACAGGAACGTCGCGAGCTTGTGCGGCTCCGCGGTCTGGGCGGTCTGGCTGAGCGCCGCCTCGAACCCGAGCAACCGCAACGCTAGCGTCCGCTCGGCCGGCTCACCGGTGGTGATCGGGCCGCCCGCATCGTCTGGGCGCAGGTCCGCCCGGTGGAAGATCGACCTGATCCTGGCGGTGGCGTACTGCAGGTACGGGCCGGTGTTCCCGGTCAGCGTCAGCATCCGGTCGAAGTCGAGCACGTAGCTCGAATCCCTGGCGACCGACAGGTCGGCGTACTTCAGCGCGCCGATCCCGACGGCCTCGGCGATCTGCGTCCGCAGTTCCGGCTCGTCGTACCGGTCCTTGATGACCTCTTCGGCCCGGGAGATGGCTTCGTCGATGAGGTCGATCAGCTTCACCGACTGACCGGTCCTGGTCCTGAACCGCTTCTTATCCGCGCCGGTCACCATGCCGATGGCGGCGTGCTCGGCTCGCACCGTGTCCGGCAGCCAGCCGGCCTGCTTCGCGACCGCGAACACCATCGCGAAGTGCTGCGCCTGCTCGGAGCCGACGATGTAGTCGATGCGGTCGGCCTTCAGGTCGGCCACCCGGTACCTGATCGCCGCCATGTCGGTCGTGCCGTAGCCGTAGCCGCCATCGCTCTTGCGCAGGATCAGCGGCAGCGGCGTGCCGTCCCGGCCGGTGAATCCCGGCGGGAACGCGCACAGGGCGCCGTCGCTAATGCGGGCGACCCCGGCCTGCTCGAGATCGCGGCAGACGGCTTCGAGCATTGAGTTGTACATGCTCTCCGGGGCCTGGTCGGCGTCGGTGAGCGTCACGCCGAGCTTGCCGTAAATGGCGTTGTAGTAGAACTTCGAGTCGTTGATGAGCATCTGCCACAGCCGAATCGTCTCCGGCTCGCCGGCCTGCAGGGCCACGACCCGGCGCCGGGACCGGTCGGCGAACGTCGGATCGGCGTCGAACTTGGCCTTGGCGGCCTGGTAGAACGGGTTGATTTCGCCGGCCGCCAGCTGCTCGTAGGAGGCCTGCTCGCCGACGTCGAGTAGATGCTCAAGCAGCATCCCGAAGTTCGTGCCCCAGTCGCCGATGTGGTTGGCCCGGATCACGTCGTTCCCGAGGAACTCGAGCACCCGCACGAACGCGTCGCCCACGATCGTCGTCCGCAGGTGGCCGACGTGCATCTCCTTGGCCACGTTAGGCGCGGAGTAGTCGACTACGACTCGCTGCGGTGCGCTGACAACGGCAGCACCGAGCCTGCGATCGGCGAGCTGACCGGTAGCCATCTGCCCGATCCAGGCGGCGCTGAGCGTGATGTTGATGAACCCAGGCCCGCTGACCTCGACCAGCTCGAACATTGGCGAGCTGGTCAGGTGCCCGGCCACGCGGCTCGCGACCTCCCGCGGTGGCAGCCCGAGCCGCTTGCCCAGCGCCAGGGCGACGTTGGACTGGAAGTCGGCGAACGCCGACGGCCGGATCACCGGGTCGGCGGCCGCGAACTCGGGTCCGAACTCCGCCACGAGCGCGGTGCTCACCTCGGCGGCGAGCGCGACCTGGGGATCAGCCGCCAGTGCGGTCTGGGAATCAGCCATGCAGAAAAGCCTAGCGATGACTGGCAACCCGATTGGCCGCTCAGCGCGCCAGCGGCGTTTCCGGTCCGGCTGGGAACGCCGCTGGCGATGACGCGGTCAGTGGGTGACGGTGAGCACCTTATTCGGCGAAATGGACGCCCCGAAGCTGCTGCTGCCTGGGTAGGCAGCGGTGAGGTGATAGCTGCCGGGACGAAGTTTGCCCGACGCCAGCATGCAGCCGCCCTTGCCCTTGGCCAGGGTGATCACGCAGATGGTGGCCGATCCGGTCGTGATCGTGACCTTGCCGGTCGGCGTGCTGCTCAGCTGGCCGCTCACCCGGACGGTGAGGTGCTCGCTCTGCTCATGACCCGCCTTGATCTTGGGCGCTGACAAGGTCAGCGCGGTGGCGGTCGCTGATCGGGCGGGGAGCACCTTGATCGACCGGCTGTTGCTGACCGAGCCCACGTAGGTCCCATCACCGCTGTAGGTCCCCGTGACGTGGTCACTACCCTGGGGCAACTGTCTCGCTCGCAGCGAGCAGGTGCCGCCGCCGTGGGCCAGGGTAATCGTGCACAAGTCCTTGGAGCCGGCCGTGACGGTGACGGTCCCGGTCGGGGTGCCTCCGCTTAGCGGCTTAACGGCGACGGTGATGTGCTCGGCCTGTTCGTGGCCGGCGGCGAGGGTGGCGGCCGACACCGACAAGATGGTCGTCGCGAGCGTCGACTCATCGGCGACCCAGCCCGACTGGTGCCCGGCGGCGTCGGTGTAAAACCCGCCGGCCACGCAGTTGCTGAAGAAGCCGCAAGAGATCCCGGTCAGGCCGGCATTCCCGCCCGCGTTCAGGTTCCCGGCGAGCTTCCTGGCACCGCTCCACGATCCGCGCCCATCGGCGGCGACGAAGGCCTGCAGGTGGCCGTCGTCATCGTGGTACGACCCGCCGGCCGTGCAGAAGCCAGGCCCGAAGCAGGACACGTCCGTAGCCGCTGCGGACAGGTTATTGCTGATCCCGAAGATCTCCTGGGCGTTGCGCCACTCGTGTCCTGACTCGGCGTCGACAAACGCCTGGGATTGCGATGCGGAGTCGTTGAAATCGCCGACGACGGCGCATTCACCGGGATCCCCGCACGACATGTCGGCCGCGAACGCCTGCCCGCCTGTGTTGAGTTCGGCCATACCGGGGATCATCCGCGTGGTCCACTGACTGCCGTTTACCTCCCCGCCAGTGAACGCCTGGTGGTGCTTGGCGCTGTCGATGTAGAACCCGCTGGCGGCGCAGTCGCCGGTTGACAGGCAAGACACCGAGGTAACGGCCGCGTTCGGGCTGACCGTGCCGTAGCCGGGCAGGGCGGTAAGGCCGGGTGGCTCGGTCGCCCCGCCCCACGAGGGACCGTGAGGGGTGAGCATGCCGAACATGACAATCGCGTGCTGGTGCTCGTTGCCGTCGGTATAGAACCCGCCGGTGATGCAGAAGGCGTCCTGGCCAGCGCACGAGACCGTCGTCAGCTCGGCGGGTAGCTGCTCGCCTGGCCGGGAGTCGATTACCGCCGGCTGGGGCGTGCCCCAGATGCCGTTGAACTCGGTCGCGACGAACGGCGCCGCCTGCGCGGTACCGCCCACGAGCGAAGGCATGGTCAGGACCGCCGCGCAGTTGCCCGCCGTGGCGCAGGAGATCGAGTTGACCGCGCCCAGCTTCTGGACCAGTTGCGAGTCGATGCTGATCAGGTCGGTGGTGATCAGCCCCTGGACCGGCTGCCAGGTCCCGGCGACGCTGTTGGCGACCCAGGGGATGTCATTTCCCTGAGCATCGATGTAGGAACCGCCGATGGAGCAGTCGCCTGTCTCCCCGCACGATAGCGAGGCGACGTCGGCCAGCCCGCCCGCGTTCAGCGTGGCCAGCCCAGGGATCGTGGTCGCCGGCTGCCAGGTGCCCTTGACCTCGAAGGCCGCGAACACCTGATCGTGATGAGCGGAGTCCTGGTAACTCCCGCCCGCCAGGCAGCTACCAGTTGAGGAACAGGTAATGGCCTCCACTCGGGCCGCCCCGCCGGCATTGAGCTTCGCCAGGCCAGGCACCGGTTGCGCAGCGCCCCAGTGTCCGGCCGGGAACGCCTCGACCGATGGACGGTTGACCGCCGCCGGCGTGCCCGCCGAGGTCGTGAGCGCGCCCGCAGGACCAGCCATCGCCGTCCCCGTCGCAAACGCGATGCTCGGCACGCTTGCCAGCACTATTAGTGCCCGGCGCCATTTCATGAAACTGCCCCCTCGCATTGACTTCGTTAACAACCGAGGCGGCCGGAGTGCCAGGTTCTCCGAGCCGCCACGGTCGCTGTCACGATGCCTGCCGGGGCTGGAACGGCACTGATGCGTCGCTGGAACGGGCAGCCGAACGCCCGCGCGAATGCCCGCGTCCAAGCGAACGCGGCTGGTCGAACAGATCAGTGGCGCTCTGGTTCTGAGGATTGCCGGTGCCGTTCTGACCGCCGCAGGAAGTGGCTCTGTTTCCCTGGGCCAAGTCGCTCGGTGATCCGCTCGGCGATCTTCTTGCTGGTCATTTCACCAGCCAGGCGACAGGCCGCCGCCGCCCCGCGAGCGGTGGCCGCACCGTGCGCGATCACGATCGCGCCTTCGAGGCCGAGCAGCGCGGCACCACCGTAGGTGTCGGAGTCAAACCGATCGGCCAGCTCGCGGAGTTCCTTCCTGGCCAGCAGGGCGCCGACCCGGGCCGATCGCGAGCTGGTCAGCGCGGACTTGAACTGCCCGACGGTGAAGGCGGCCGTTCCCTCGAGCGTCTTGAGCGCGACGTTCCCGGCGAAACCTTCGGTCACGATGACGTCGACCTTGCCCGCGAGTAGATCGCTGCCCTCGACATTGCCGGAGAACCTGATCGCTTCGGCGCCGTGCTGTGGCTCGGCGCTCAGCAACTCGTAGGCGCGCCTGATCAGCTTGTTGCCTTTGCCGGGCTCTGACCCGATGGACAGCAGACCGACTGTCGGCTTGACGATCCCGAACGCGACCTCCGCGTACGCCGAGCCGAGCTGGGCGAACTGCGCGAGCATTTCCGGCTTCGGGTCCGAGTTCGCCCCGGCGTCGATCAGGACGGTGGGCGTCGGCCTGGTGGGCAGCGCGACCGCGAGCGCCGGCCTCATCACGCCGGGCAGGTTTCGCAGCCGCAGCCGGGCTAGCGCCACGACCGCGCCGGTCGATCCGGCCGACATGATCGCAGTGGCCTGGCCGAGATGCACAAGCTGGCAGGCGATCGCCAGGCTCGACCGAGGCCGTCGCCAGCTCGCCAGCGCGCCTTCGTCCATGGCCACCGTGTCTTCCGCGGTGACCAGCCGGATCTGGCCGAGCACTCCGTGCTCAGCGAGCAGCGGCCGCACCAGCCCGGGCTTGCCGATCAAGACGATCTGGGTGCCCCACTGCCTGAACGCGTCGACGGCGCCCGCCACGATCGCCTCTGGGGCATGGTCGCCACCCATCGCGTCGACCGCGATGATCGGCTGCCTGGGCCGGGCCAGCCCGCCCTGGCCGTCTGAGTGAATGATCTTGCGGAGCTCGCTGAGCTGCCCGCTGCCCGAATCGTCTGGGAAGCTGAGCATGCCATTGTCCTGCCGGTCGCTGGCACCAGCGCTCGGTCGGCCTCGACTAGCCGGCAGGTCGGTGGCAGCAGAACTGGACCTGCCTCGACCGGACGCGCCGGACGGAGTGGCGGCCACCTGCCAACATCCCCCTTGAGCGGACGGTTCGGCTGGAGCGGAGTTCGATCTGTCTGCGTCGGATTACCTGCGTCGGATTTATCTGGGCCGGGCTATCGGGACTGGGGTCTCTGGACTGGGGAGGCCGGGTGATATGTGGGCTGGCCCGGGACCAGCCCACGCTGTCAGGCCGCTGGTGCCTGCGACGCGGCCGCGTCCGACGGGGCGTCCGCCGCCGCTGGCTCCGGTGCCGCCGGCGCGTGCGCAGCCGGGCTGCCTCCCTTGACGTTCTTGATGAACAGGCAACTGAGCGCGGTCACGCCGAGGATCGCGATCGGCATGATCATCGTCTGATGCATTGCCGACACGTACCCGTAAGTGAAGGCCTCACTCGCGATTCGCCCGATCTCGCTGACCAGCGACGGCGGCGTGCCCGGCGGCAGCTTGAAATGGCTGCTGCCGGTGCCGACGGCGGCGCCGCTGTGCGCCGACTTGGCGAAGTTAGACACCAGCGCGGCTCGTGCCTGCGGCGGCAGTACGGCGTCCCTGGCCTTGAGCGCTGTCGGCAGGGTGGCGCTCAGCCGGTTCTCGAGCAGCGCGCCGACCGCCGCCGTCCCGATCACCGAGCCAACCTGCCTGGTCGTGTTGAGCATGCCGGAGGCCGCGCCCGCCAGCTTGGGCTGGACGCTGCGCATCGCGGTGGTGGTCAGCGGGGCGAACGTGCAGCCGAGCCCGAACCCGGAGAGCACTAGTGGCGCGATGAAAGCCGGCCAGTTCGAGGTGGGCGTCGCGATCGCGGCCAGCCAGCCCATGCCGCCGGCGAAACAGAGCAGTCCGGTGAGCAAGATGTACTTGCCGCCGATCCTGTCGGTCATCCGGCCGGCCACCGGAGCGACGAACATCGAGATCACGGACGACGGAGCCAGCGCCAGCCCCGCCTTGAGCGCGGAGAATCCGAGCGCCGACTGCATGTAGATGGTGATCGGCAGGAAGATGCCGAGCAGCCCGACCGACAGCGCGCAGGATATCCAGTTCATCAGGCTGAAGTTCCGGTCCCTGAACAGCGCGAACGGGACCAGCGGCTCCTGGTCCTGGGTCCTGGCCTGTACGACCAGGAACACGATCAGCAGCGCGACGCCGACGCCGATCACCAGCGGGATCGAGATGAACGAGGTGATCGTGCCCCAGTTGTACTTCTGGCCCTCGACCAGGCCGTAGCAGATTGCGAGCAGCGCCAGGCTGGCGAGTATCACACCGGGGAAGTCCATCTTGTGCTCGGTGCCGGTACGGATGTCCGGGATCAGGAAGATGCCGAGCAAGATGACGATGACGCCGATCGGCAGGTTGATGAAGAAGATGTACCGCCAGTCGAAGGCGGTGACGAGCAGCCCGCCGAGCGTCGGTCCGGCGATCGTCGCCACGCCGGCGACCGCCCCCCAGATTCCGAACGCGGCGCCCCGCCGCTCCGCCGGGAAGACCATGGTCAGCAAAGCCAGCGTCTGCGGCATCAGAAGCGCCGCACCCGCTCCCTGCACCGCGCGGAACGTGATCAGCCAGCCGACCGTTGGCGAGAAACCGCACGCCGCCGACGCGAGAGTGAACAGGGCCACCCCGACGATGAACATGTTCCGCTGGCCGCGCATGTCGCCGAGCCGGCCGCAGGTGATAAGCAGCACGGCGAGTACCAGCGAGTAGGCGTTGATCACCCAGAGGACGCTGTCAAGCGAAGCGTGCAGCTTGTCGATCATGTTCGGGATCGCGATGTTCACGATCGTCAGGTCAAGCAAGGTCATGAAGAACCCGAGCGAGACGACTATCAGCACGGCCCACGGGTTGCCGCGGTACTTAATCAAGAGTTCAGCCTCTCCTGCTCGTGCGAGCTACCGGCGCGAGAAGGGCAGCACACATGCTTGCTCGGTCAGCAGCGCGATCTTGGACCGGGGTTATTCCCGTAGCGATGCCGTTACTCGGTAGGAATCTGCTGATCGACGACGGTTTGCCCGCTCGCGCGTCGCTCGCATTCACTAGGTCAAGCGCGAGTTCATTTGCCTAACTTCGATGGTAGGCGCAGCCTCTGACAGTTTGCTGCCCGCCCAGCCCGCCCTGTCGGCCTAACGGCCGCCCGCCCAGCCTGCCCGGCGCGGCCTAACGGCCGAAACCACCCGGCCGTCGTGCCTGCCCAAGCCCTCGGCCCAGCCGCAAAAGTGGACCGCCCTCTAGTTACTGGCGAGTACGAACACAGTATGCTCCCGCCATGAACCTGAACGGTGTAGCTGCGATCGTCTCCGGCGGGGCCAGCGGTCTCGGTGAGGCGACAGTACGTGATCTGGCCGCGCACGGCTGCAAGGTCGTGGTCGCTGACCTGAACGAAGACCGGGGCAAGGCAATCGCCGAAGAGGTCGCCGGTACCTTCGCCAAGACCGACGTCTCGGACGAAGCCTCGGTTGCTGAGGCGGTCGCGCTGGCAGAGGCGTTCGACGCACCGCTGCGAGTAGTGGTGAACTGCGCCGGCATCGGCTGGGCCTCCCGCACCGTCGGCCGCAACGGCGAGCCGCACGACCTGGGCACCTACCGCAAGGTCATCGACGTCAACCTGATCGGCACCTTCAACCTGATGCGCATCGGCGCGGCCGCGATCGCCAAGACCGAGCCCGCCGACGCCGACGGCCAGCGGGGCGTCGTGATCAACACCGCCTCGATCGCCGGCATCGAAGGCCAGACCGGCCAGATCGCCTATTCGGCCTCCAAAGGCGGCATCATCGGCATGACCGTCCCGGCCGCCCGTGACCTGGCCGCCATCGGCGTCCGGGTCAACACGATCTGCCCTGGCATCATCGACACGCCGATCTACGGCACCGGCGCTCAGAGCGAGGAGTTCAAGGCCAAGCTCATCGCGCCGATCGTGTTTCCCAAGCGGATGGGCACCTCCGCCGAGTTCGCCCGGCTGGTCAGGTCGCTGATCGACAACGACTACATGAACGCCGAGACCGTCAGGTTCGACGGCGGCATCAGGTTCCAGCCCAAGTAATCCAGGAAGCAAGCGCGCTTATCGTCCGGGAGGGCGGCACCGTGTCTGAAGCGATTCTTACGGACGTAGCCGATGGCGTAGCCGTCATCACGATCAACCGCCCCGAGGCCCGCAACGCCGTCAACGGCGCGGTCGCCCGCGGCATCGCGGCCGCCGTCGACGAATTTGATAACCGCAGCGACGTCGGTGTTCTCATCCTGACGGGAGCCGGCGCAAATTTTTCTTCCGGAATGGACCTTAAAGGTTTTCTTTCCGGCGATGCGCCGATAGTGGAGGGGCGTGGGTTCGGCGGGATCGTGGAACGCCCGCCGGCGAAGCCGCTGATTGCCGCGGTCGAGGGCTACGCTCTGGCCGGCGGATTCGAGCTGGTGCTCGCCTGCGACCTCATCGTGGCCAGCGAAGAAGCCAAGTTCGGGCTGCCCGAGGTCAGGCGCGGCCTGGTGGCCGGCGCGGGCGGGCTGCTGCGGCTGCCGAGCCGGGTGCCTTATCACCTGGCCATGGAGATCGCTTTGACCGGGGATCACTTCAGTGCTGCTAGGCTCGCGGACGCTGGCCTGGTCAGCAAGCTGGTCCCGGCGGGTGAGGCGCTGTCGGCGGCGAAGGAACTCGCCGCCCGGGTAGCGCGGAACGCTCCGCTCGCGCTCGCGGCTTCCAAGCGGGTGATCGTCGAGTCGGGCGACTGGTCAGCGGACGAGGCCTTCGCTAAGCAGACCGCGGTCATCAGTCCCATCTTCGGGTCGAAAGACGCGATGGAGGGCGCGATGGCGTTCGCCGAGAAGCGGCCACCGGTCTGGAAGGGCGAGTAAGCCCGCTGGCGCGGAGCCGCCCGGGCGCCGGGAGGAGCCGATGGCCGTTCTGCGGGGGGCTCCGGAGGGTAATCCCCCCGGGCTAGCACCGCGGATCAGCGTTGTCGTGCCGTTCTACAACAACGTTGATCAGCTTGGCGACTGCCTGGACTCGATCGCCGCCCAGACCGTCGTCGATCTCGGCGTGATCATGGTCGACGACGGCTCGATCGATGGCAGCACCGAGGTGGCCGCCGCCCGGGCGGCTGCCGATCCGCGGTTCACGCTGGTGCGCGTCCCTAACGGCGGCCCAGGCTCAGCGCGCAACCATGGCGTGGCCGCCGCCACCGGCGAATTCCTCGCCTTCGTCGACGCGGACGACTTGCTGCCGCCCGACGCCTACCAGCGACAACTGGCCGTGCTCGAGGCCAGTGAATCCGACTTCGTCTGCGGCGCGGTGCTGCGGCTGACCGGAACCGAGCTTGGCCCCTCCGGCCTGCACGACCAGGCGATCAAGGCCAGGCGGCTCGGCACGCACATCAGCAAGACACCAGAGCTGCTCTACGACATCTCCGTGTTCAACAAGCTGTTCCGCCGCTCGTTCTGGAATTCCGCTGGCCTGCGCTTCCCCGAAGGCATGCTGTGGGAGGACCTGGTCGCGATGACCAAGGCCCACGTGCTGGCTCGCGCCGTCGACGTGATCACCGATCCCGCCTACTACTGGCGAGACCGGGACAAGGGTGCCCCTTCGATCACCCAGTCCCGGATGCGGATCGGCAACTTCCGCGACCGCATCACGGCGCTGACCATGATCGATGACTTCCTGCGCGAGAAGGCGACGCCGGCTCTGCTCCGGGCTCACCAGCACAAGGCGCTGATCAACGACCTCTGGCTGTATGTGCGCGACCTGTCCGGCACGGACGAGGAATACCAGCGCGAGTTCACCGATTTGGCCGGCGGCTACCTGCGCCAGGTCGGCCACCGGGTGGTCACCGCGATGCCGGCCACCCGCAAGCTGGCGTACTACCTGATCTCCGAAGGCCGCCAGGCCGACCTGGTCGGCTACGCCGGCTGGCTGGCGGCTAACCCGGGCCGGACCCCGCCGATCGTGCGCTCCTTCGGCCGGCTGCGGGCTGATCTGCCGCCCGTCTCCGGGGCGCCGGTTCCCGGCTGGGTGCTCAAGCCCCAGTTCCGCGAGCTCGATCCGCAGGTCCAGGTCTCCAGGCTGTCCTGGCGCGGCGGTGCCGGACAGGGGGGACGACCTGCCGGAACCCCCCGCCAGACGCTGGTGATCGAGGGCAGCGCCTACATCCCGTCGATCGATATCGCCCGGCGCCGGAACACGACCAAGCTCGTGGCGCTGGTCCCGCGCGACCGCCGCAAGCCGCCGATCGTCGTGCCGGCCAGGTCGGTGCGCCAGCCAGAGGTGACTGGGGCATCCGCGCAGACCAGGTACTCCTATGACTGGGCCGGCTTCCGGTGCGAGATCAGCCCCCGCTGGTTCGGCGCCGCCGGGCGCTGGCTGACCGGCGACTGGGATTGCTACGTGCTGGTCAGAGGCCGGTCGGTGTGGCGCCCAGCCCGACTGCACTCGCCCGGGCCGGACGCGGAGCACCCAACCTCGATCGAGGTCGCTCCTGGCGTGACCTTCGGCCCGCACTGGGCCGGACGGCGGCTGCAGGTCAGGGTCCGGCGCGAGCCGTCGACGCCCCCGGTGGCGGGCGCCGCGTCCGGACCGGGCGGCGCGTCGCTGAGCGCAGCCTGGAGTCCTGACGGCCGGCTGCTGCTCACCGGCAACGTCCCGCCGGACTGGACGGGTCAGGTCGAGCTCCGCCACCTCGACGGCTGGGAACGCCACACCCTCCCGCTCACCCTCGCCCCCGCCGATCGCCCGGACGGCGCCCGCGACTTCACTGCCGAGGTACCCGTCGGCGCGATCGACACTTTCGGTGACCCGCTCCCGCTCCGCGACGGCCGCTGGGCGGTCGGCCTGCCTGGCCTGCAGGTGCAACTAGCTTCAGTCGATCTTCGAGCTAACTGCCTTGGACGCAAAAAATTTTGCGCGGGTCCTGGCCCCGACGGCGGCGGACTGTCGCTTCAGGTCGGTCCGGCCCTGGGCCTGGCCGAGCGCGGCCGGATCCGCCGGCGGCTGCTCAGGGACCTGTACTACCCCATGCAACGCCGGCTCCCTCTGCGCCCGAGCATCCTGTTCCTCAGCTTCAGCGGCAAGTCGTGTACCGACAACCCGCTCGCGATCGCCAGCGAACTCCGCCGCCGGGGCGACAAGCGCGAGCACATCTGGGCTGTCGACGACTGGTCGGTCAAGGTGCCGCCAGGAGGCAGGGCGGTGCTGATCGGCACGGCCGGCTACCTGGCCGCGCTCGGCCGCTCGGCCTGCCTGATCGCCAATGATCACGTGGCGCTGCCGTTCCGCCGCCGGGCGGGTCAGAAATACGTGCAGACCTGGCACGGCACCCCGCTCAAGCGGCTCGGCTACGACATCGCCTCGCCCAGCTTCGTCAGCGGCCGGCGCTACTTCGACTTCATGGACAGTGACGTTGCCCAGTGGGATCTGCTGATCTCGCCGAACCCGTTCAGCACCCCGATCTGGCGCCAGGCCTTCAAGTTCACCGGCGAGATCGCCGAGACCGGCTATCCGCGCAACGACGCTCTGCTCGCGCGGGATGACGAGCGGGCGGCGCTGATCCGCCGCCTGCTTGGCGTGCCGGCCGGCAAGCGGGTGGTCATGTACGTACCGACCTGGCGCGACAACCAGCACGACGCCGCCAGCCGCTACGGCCTGGACCTGCAACTCGATCTCGTGGCGGCCAGTGAAGAACTCGCCGAGGACTACGTCCTGCTGATCAGGGGTCATCACCTGATGGCGGGCTGGAAGCTGGCCGAGGCCGAGCCTGGCTTCGTCTTCGACGTGACCGGCTACCCGGACATCAACGACCTGCTGCGGATCACCGACGTGCTGCTCACCGATTACTCCTCGGTCATGTTCGACTTCGCGCCGACCGGGCGGCCGATCCTGTTCTTCACCTATGACCTGGCCGAGTACCGCGACAAGCTGCGCGGCTTCTACTTCGACTTCTCGCAGTCCGCTCCCGGGCCACTGCTGTCCACCTCGGAGCAGGTCATCGCGGCGCTGGCCGACCTCGATCCGGTGGTGACTAGATGTAAGGACGCCTACGACGCGTTCACGGCTCGGTTCTGCCCGCTCGATGACGGCAAGGCGGCATCAAGAGCGTGTGACCGCATCTTCGGAGACTGAGGTCTTCGGGGACTGAGGTCTTCGGGGACGGAGCCGAAGTTCTGGCGGCTAAGCTGCCAGCGTGGCAGCTCAGACTAGCCAGCCAGTGGCCGCGTCCGCGCCGGGCCGGCAGGCCCGCTCACGTCGGCTGCCCGGCTGGCTCGTCGTGGCCGTCCCGGTCATCGCCGAGCTGCTGATCGGCGGCTACCGGATAGCCGGGCCCTCACTGTGGCGCGACGAGGCCGCTACGATCTCCGGCTCGAACCGGTCAGTCACCGCGATCCTGGCGCTGACCCGGCATCAGGACGCCGTGCACGGGCTTTATTACCTGCTGATCCACGCCGTGATCGCGGTCGGCGGCACGACCGAGACCGCGCTCCGGCTGCCGTCATTGATCGCCATGGCCCTGGCCGCCGGGCTGCTCGCCGAGCTGGGCCGCAAGCTCGCGAAGAACACGGGCTTGCCCTCGCCGGGCGCGGTCGGCCTGCTGGCCGGACTGCTGCTCGCCGTGGTCCCGCTGACCACGAGATACGCCCAGGAAGCGCGTCCCTATGCGCTGACGACGTTGTTCGCCGTCGCCGCCAGCTACCTGCTGGTCCGCGCCGCCGTGCCAGCCCGGGGGCACGACGACCCCCTGGAACCCTCCGCCGTGCCAGCCCCGGTGGCAGGTGGGGGGTGTAGTGGGTGGGACCCCCCGGAACCCCCCGTGAGCGACCGCCGCTGGCCCTGGTGGGCCGGCTACGCCGCCGCCGTAGTCGTCACCGCGTTGTTTAACCTGTTCGCCGTCCTGCTCGTGGTGGCCCACGGAGTGAGCCTGCTCGTGGCCAGATCCAGGTCCGCGTCGAACGCCGCACCGCCGGCCACATCAACTTCAGCGACAACACCAGCACCAGAACCCACGTCGGCACCGGCCGCAACACCAGCATCCGCAGTAGCTGCCGGAGTGCTGGCGCGCTGGCTGGTCACCGCCGGGGTCGCTGCCGTGCTGCTCGCGCCGATCGTCGTGCTCAGCGTCGGGCAGTCCGCTCAGCTGAGTTGGGTGACCAGGCCAGACCCATCCACGGTCGCGACTCTGGTCAGAGACTTCTCCGGCATCACGGCGCTGATCCCGGTCATCGCCATGCTCGGCATCCTCGGCTGCGTGGCCGGCCCAGGCCTACGCCGAGGCGGCGGGCTGACGCTGTCCGTGCTCGCGCTGCCCTGGCTGATCGTGCCGCCGGTCCTGCTGCTCGCGATCTCGATCGCCGATCCGCTCTACGTCGAGCGGTACGTGATGTTCTGCCTGCCTGCCCTGTCGCTGCTGGCCGCCGCCGGCCTGGTCTGGCTGGCCGAACTCAGCCGGCGAGCCGTCGTCCAGCGGAACCTGGTCCCCGGCCGCGAGCGACTCCTCGCGATAGTCCCGTCGGCAGTGCTCGCGATCGTCGTCCTGGCCGCGCTGACCGGCCCGCAGCGAGCAATCCGCCAGCCGTCCGCCCGGGCCGACAACCTGCGTGCGGTCACCGCGATCGTCGCCGCCAGCGAACGCCCAGGCGACGCGATTCTGTACCTGCCCTGGGACACCGCCCTGGTCGGCATGGCCTACCCGGCCCCGTTCGCCAAGCTGGCCAACATAGGCCTGCGCTCCGCACCGATCGCCTCAGCAACCCTGCGCGGCCTCCCAGCCAGCCCCACCGTGGTCACCGCCCGGCTCCGTACCGTGCCCAGGCTCTGGACAGTACAGTGGATCCCCCCAGTTCCGTCAGCCGGCCAGGAAGCCAAGACCCTGGCCGCCAGCGGCCTGCACGTAATCCACCGCTGGCAAATCCAGTCAGTCCTGCTAACCCTCTACGCGCGATAAGGGACAGGCCCGCCCGGCCAGTCCAGTCCAGTCCAGCCTGTCCGGCCAGTCCCGCCAACCCTCTGCCCCAGTCACACACGTCCCAGCAGCACCTGGTGTCCCTCGTCGGTCGCAGTCGTTTCGCGGGCTGCCGCTCCGACCTCCCACGCTCCTGGCCTGCCCGCCAGACCCGTCACAACGGCAACTTAGGCACCTTCCGCAACTGGTCCGGCCCGTAATCTGGACCCCGGAGCGCCCACTTATCCCTGGCCCGCGCATCTTATCCCTGGTTAGCGCCTGGCGAAGTAGCCTATAACGGGCAAATTTTGGCGCTAACCAGGGATAAGACGTCCCTGCCAGGGATAAGTGGGCGCTCTGTTGGTTCGCATCGTGCTTGGTTCGCATCGTGCCGGGTCGTGGGCTGGATGGCGCAGTGGCCCCGTCGCATACGGGGTGTGCGACGGGGCCACTGCGGGGTATGCGCTGGCTGGCCGGCATGAAGCCGGCCAGCCAGCCGCCCGGCGGCGGGGGGTGTCCGCCGGACTAGGGCCCGGTCAGGGGTATGGCCCTCATGGCGCCACGGGGGCTGGCGCCTGGGTTGGGCCACTGGGGGGTATTGGCCGGACCCTCGCCTCGAAGTCGGGCACGTTATGGCAACGTGCGTCTTATCAATAGGCTAGCGCGCACTAGCGCGAGCGCGAGGGGCACGAGCGATCAATTGCTGACGAAGCTTGCCTCGCCCGCGATGAAGGCGCGACATAACGGTTCCAATCGGGGTGCCCATCATTGCAGCTACCTCCCGATAGGGATATCCCTCAACATCGGCGAGCCAAATTGTCGTCTTGAAATCATCGGGCAGTTCCCGCAGGGCGGTGAGCACGGCCGAATCGGTGATTTTGTCGAGTGCCTCGGCTTCGGCGGACCTGGCCGGGCCGGCCAGCGGGTCGCGGCCGAGCTGCCAGTCCTGCTGTGGATCCGCGCTTGGGCTGATCGCGGGCTCCCGCTTGGTTTTGCGGTAGGTATTGATGTACGTGTTCGCCAGAATGCGGTGCAGCCACGCGCGCAAGTTCGTACCAGGCGTGAACTGATGATAAGCCGTGAACGCCTTAGTTAGCGTCTCCTGTACCAGATCCTCGGCATCGGCCGGGTTCCGCGTCATCCGCAGCGCGGCCGAGTAGAGCTGATCCAGGAAAGGCCGGATCTGCTCGTCAAAGCTAGCCCGGGGGAACGAGTCCCCGGATCCCCCGGTGCTGTTGGATCCCCCCGCGATGACCACGGACGTGGCTGGCGAGGTGGCTGATTCGATCGTGGCGGCAGTCATGCGACGCTTGCTCCCTTTGCTGGGTGCTTCCCCGTGCCTAGTTACTACTTATGACGTCGTAACGCCCCTCCCGGATTCGTGATCTGGGTTACATAGCGGTTACACATCGTGGTGAAGGTCTCCCCACACCTTCAACGACGCTCCGGCTGCGTGCAAGGTTCACTGCTGGCGCCTCTGGGTTGGCTCTGAGTCTTGCTGGCATCTCCGCTGGTCGCGGCATTTGCGGTTCCGGCTGTTGATGACGCACCATGGTCAGAGAAAGCGGGCGAATTGACTGGAGGTCCGAAGTGGCGAGAGTGAAGCCGATCGCTGGCCTCGGTGCGCTTATCGGTTTGGTCGAGGACGTGGTCGGATCGAGCGAGCGCGGTTGCTGGCCCGACGGGGCCGATCGAGCCAACCAGCGCCCAGGTGGTGACAAGCTACAGCGTGCCTGCTGGCCCGAGCCCGGCGCCCTCCGGCAC
>DASYAT010000276.1:0-5626 GCA_036501205.1 Streptosporangiaceae bacterium
GCCGTTATCGACCAGCGCGGGCTGCCAGTGCTGTCCGACCTTGATGCTCATCGAGTAGCAGCCGTCGACCTGGACCGTCACCTTCCCCTGATGTCTTACCGGCGCAAACGTCAGCGTGTAGGTGATGTCGATCAGCGGGCAGCTGATGAAGGAGGTGCCCGGCGAAGCCTCGGCGGAGTTAAGCACCTTACTCAGCCGCTCTATGATGGCCCGCTGCCTGAACGTGCGGCGCATGTGGTGCGGCTTCTCGTTGTACCGGTAGATCCGGGCGGTCACCGAGCGGAAGTGGCTGGCGATCAATTCTTCGGCCGCTGACCGGCGCGGATACCAGATGACCATGAGGTCGGCCCGGATCCAGGAATGGCCGTGGTGCCGCAGCACGGAGAGCTGCAAATCGATCTGGTCGAAGCCGGCCGGCAATCGGCGCGGCTGGTAGGTGACCTGCTGGTCGAAGTAGTGCCTCTTGCCGTGGACCAGCCGGTAACTGGAGCCCGAGCTTTCCCGGACCCAGCCTTTCGGGTGGTGCTTGTTCACGTAGGAATAAGCGTTCTTAGCCACCTGGCGGTCCCAGAACACCTTGAAGATGTCGATCTTGTGGAAGGACACCGATCCGTCGCCGAGACCGCGCAGAACCTTGGGCAGCGTCGTGAGATGAAGCTCCGCGGAGCCTGGCGGCAGTACGGCTTCCTTGAGCAACTGGCGCGCCAGCTTGAGCGACGCGGCCCGGGTGGAATGCGCGGGCGTGCCGCTGTCGGCCGAGTGGGTCAGCGGCGTGAGTACCCCGAGCCGGGGCGCGGCGTCGGCACCAGTCACTCCGGTGAGCGTGACCGCGGCCAGGCTGACGACGACCAGCCCGCTGTAAGCCAGGGCCGCCAGGCCACGCGGTTGCTGGCCGGGCTCATCGTTTCCGTGATCATCGCTCATCAGGTACCTCGCCTCAACGCCCTATACAGACAGATACCGCTTGGACGCTAAAGGCGGGTCAATGGTTCCAGGCTCTTGAGTCGGGACGGCTGCAGCCTTGAGCGTCCGAGAAAGTTAGAGCACGGACAGGTAGCGGTCCAGTTCGAACTCGGTGACCTGGCGACGGTACTCCTGCCATTCCTCGCGCTTATTGCGCAGGAAGAAGTCGAACACGTGCTCGCCCAGCGTCTCGGCGACCAGTTCGCTGTTCTGCATCACGTTGCAGGCGTCCGACAGGCTTTGCGGCAGCGGATCGATGCCGAGCGCGCGCCGCTCGGCGTGAGTCAGCGCCCACACGTCGTCCTCCGCGCCCGGCGCGAGCGCGTAGTCCTCCTCGATCCCCTTCAGCCCGGCCGCCAGGATCACGGCGAAGGCCAGGTAGGGGTTGCAGGCCGGGTCGAGCGAACGGAATTCGATCCTGGTCGCGTTGCCCTTCTTCGGCTTGTACATGGGCACCCTGATCAGGGCCGACCGGTTGTTGTGCCCCCAGCAGATGTAGGCCGGGGCTTCACCGCCCGCTCCGGCGATCCGCTCGGCGCCGCCCCAGAGCCGCTTGTAGGAGTTCACCCACTGATTGCAGACAGCGGTGATCTCGGCCGCGTGCCGCAGCAAGCCGGCGATGAACGACCGGCCGACCTTGGAGAGCTGGAACTCGCCGCCCGGGTCGTAGAACACGTTGCGGTCGCCTTCAAACAGCGACATGTGCGTGTGCATCCCAGAGCCCGGGTGCTCGGTGAACGGCTTCGGCATGAACGTCGCGTAGACGCCCTGGTCCAGTGCGACCTCTTTCATGGCGAGCCGGAAGCTCATGATGTTGTCGGCCGTGCTCAGCGCGTCGGCGTAGCGCAGGTCGATCTCCTGCTGCCCAGGTGCACCCTCGTGATGGCTGAACTCCACCGAGATCCCCATCGCCTCCAGCATCGTGATCGCCGACTTCCGAAAGTCCCTGGCGACGCCGTGCGGCGTGTGGTCGAAGTACCCGCCCTGGTCGATCGGCCTCGGCTTGGCCCCAGGCTCTGGCCGCTCCCGCAGCAGGAAGAACTCGATCTCAGGGTGGGTGTAGAAGGTGAAGCCCAGGCTGCTCGCCTTGGCCAGCGCCCGCTTCAGCACGTTACGGGGATCAGCGTGCGACGGCGTGCCGTCCGGCAGCAAGATGTCGCAGAACATCCGGCCTACCCCGGCGGAGCCGTCTGGCAGCGGCATCAGCTGGAACGTCGAAGGGTCGGGCTTGGCGAGCATGTCCGCCTCGTACACCCGGGAGAACCCCTCGATCGAGGCGCCGTCGAACCCGATCCCCTCCGCGAACGCGCCGTCAAGCTCGGCGGGCGCGACGGCGACCGACTTGAGCTGCCCGAGCACGTCGGTGAACCAGAGCCGGACGAACCGGATGTTCCGCTCCTCGAGCGTGCGCAGCACGTACTCTTCCTGCCTGTCCACCCAGTCAGTCTGCCCCGTGCTTGTTTCCTTGATGTAACGGGGACCCGACCGGGCTCTGGCCTGGCGGGCTCAACCCCCGCAAAGCGTTCCCCATAAGCTGTTGTGGTGTCTGAGATACGCATCGCGCTAGCCCAGGTAAATTCCACGGTCGGTGATCTGGACGGCAACGCTGAAACCGTGATCGAGTGGACCGGCCGGGCCGTCGCCGCCGGGGCCAGGATCGTGCTCTTCCCCGAGATGATGCTGACCGGGTATCCGATCGAGGATCTGGCCCTGCGGGCTTCGTTCGTGGACGCGGCGATCACTGTGCTGGAGCGGACCGCCGGGCGGCTCGGCGAGGCCGGGCTCGGCGACATCGCCGTGGTGGTCGGCTACCTGGACCGCAAGGCCGGCCTGCGACCCCGCGTCGGGCTGCCGCACGGAGCGCCGCTGGACGCCGCCGCCGTACTGCACGGCGGCAAGGTCGTGGTGCGGTCGGCCAAGCACCACCTGCCGAATTACGGGGTCTTCGACGAATTCAGGTACTTCGTGCCTGGTGATGTAGTGCCGGTGCTCAGGGTTACGGCGAACTCCGGGGAGCCGGTGGACGTGGCGGTCGCGATCTGCGAGGACCTCTGGCAAGACGGCGGTCCCATTTTGGTGGCGAAACGCTCTGCGGCAGGTCTGGTAGTAGTGCCTAACGCCTCACCTTACGAGCGGGGCAAGGGCACCGAGCGGGTCGAACTGTGCCTGCAGCGGGCAGCCGAAGCGGGCGCGGCCCTGGCCTACGTGAACATGGTCGGCGGCCAGGACGAGCTGGTCTTCGACGGGGACTCGATCGTCGTCGACTCGGCCGGTGCCGTGATCGCGCGCGGGCCGCAGTTCGAGGAGGCGCTGGTCGTGGTCGACCTCGAGCTGCCGGCGGCGGATCTGACTGCAGTCGACGGTGACACGTCAGCTGACGCCGGCGACGGCACGACGATGACGATCCGGCGGGTGACGCTGCCTGCCGTTACGCCGTCGGGACCGGTCGGGGCGGCCGCGGTCAGGCCGGTCGAAATCAGGGCACTCTGGCCGCGGCTTGAGGACCTGGCCGAGGTCTACGGGGCGCTGGTGCTCGGGGTCCGCGACTACGTGGCGAAGAACGGGTTCTCGTCGGTCATCATCGCGTTGTCCGGCGGCATCGACTCCGCGCTCACCGCGACGATCGCCGCCGACGCGATCGGTGCCGACCGGGTGCACGTGGTGATGATGCCGAGCAAGTACTCCTCGCCGCACTCGGTCAGTGACGCCGAGGACCTGGTCAAGGCCCAGGGCGTGCAGGCCAGGACGGTGCCGATCGCGCCGGTGGTGGCCGCGTTCGATGACGAGCTGCATCTGGCCGGGCTGGCCGAGGAGAACCTCCAGGCGCGGGTGCGCGGCATGGTCTTGATGGGGCTGTCCAACGCCGAAGGCCACCTGGTGCTGACGACTGGCAACAAGAGCGAGCTGGCGACCGGCTACTCCACCTTGTACGGCGACTCGGCCGGCGGCTTCGCGCCGATCAAGGACGTGCCGAAGACGCTCGTCTGGGAGCTGGCCAAGTGGCGCAACCGCCCGGCCGAGCTGGCCGGTGCCGAGAAGCCGATCCCGGAGAACTCGATCACCAAGTCGCCGAGCGCCGAACTGCGGCCGGGCCAGCTCGACAGCGACTCGCTGCCCGATTACCCGGTCCTCGACGCGATCCTGGACGACTATGTGGAAAAGGATCTAGGCGCGGCCGAATTGGTGGAGGCCGGTCATGACCCGGAGCTGGTCCAGCGGGTGATCGGGCTGGTCGACCGGTCCGAGTACAAGCGCCGGCAGTATCCGCCGGGGCCGAAGATCTCGGCGAAGAATTTCGGCCGGGACCGGCGGCTGCCGATAACGAACCGCTGGCGCGAGCCGTTTGCGCGGTAGTTTGTCAGCGGCAGGCCGGATGGGCTGCCGGGCAGATAATTCGGGGGCAGGTAGTACGGAGGCGAGTTTTGGGCGCTGACTTTCCGCCAGCGATCGGCGATTTCCTGCCCGGAGCACGGGTCGCCGGCTACCGGATCGAGCAGCTGATCGGTCGCGGCGGCATGGCGGTCGTGTACCGGGCGACGGACGTCCGGCTCGATCGGATGGTGGCGCTGAAGATCCTCAGCCCGGATCTGGCCAGGAACGATTCGTTCCGGCAGCGGTTCATCAGGGAATCCAGGGCCGGGGCGGCAGTCGATCATCCGCACGTGATCCCGGTCTTCGAGGCCGGCGAAGCCGAGGGCGTGCTGTTCATCGCGATGCGGTACGTCGCCGGGCTGGACGTGCGGGCGCTGATCGAGCGGATGGGACAGTTGCCGGCCGACCGCGTGGCCGACCTGGTGTCCCAGGTCGCGTCGGCGCTGGACACCGCGCACGCGGCCGGCCTTGTGCACCGGGACGTCAAGCCCGCGAACATGCTGCTGGCGTCGCTGAATGACGATGGGCTCGGGTCTGATCATCTGTACCTGTCGGACTTCGGGCTGAGCAAGCAGTCGATCTCATCGCCGAGCCTGACCATGACCGGGCAGTTCCTCGGGACGCTCGACTACATGTCACCCGAGCAGGTCAACGGGCGGCAGATCGACGGGAAGACCGACCAGTACGCGCTGGGTTGTGCCGCCTTCGAGATGCTGACCGGGCAGCCGCCGTTCCGGCGCGAGGCGAACCTGGCGGTGATGTGGGCTCAAGTCTCGGCCCAACCGCCGACGGTACGCACCGCCCGCCCCGATCTGTCGTCGCGGGTGGACGAGGTGATCGGTCGAGCCCTGGCTAAGTCGCCCGAGGACCGGTTCGATAGCTGCGTGGATTTCGCGCAGGCGCTGCGCGAGGCCTGTGCGGCCGGGTTCGGGCCGGCCGGGCACGCGGTGACACCGCCGGTGCGGAATCCGACCGAGCTGGTGGCCGGGACGGCCGGGGCCGCCGGGGCTCAGATCGGCGGCGGGATCGAGCCGACCGTGTCCAGGGCCGTGCCCGATAGCGGCTACCCAGGCGGCGTGGGCTATGCGTCGGGCCCGGCGCCAACCGGGCCGACTCCGCCTGCGCCCAGCGGGCCGGGCGGGGCCGGGCCGGCTGGGCAGCAGCAGCACTGGCAGGGGCCGGCGGGCGGTCAGGGATATAGCGGTCCCGGGTACGGCGGCGCGTCGGGCGGGCCGGGGTATGGCGGTGCGCCGGGCGGAGCGGGGTATGGCGGTGCGTCGGGCGGGCTCGG
>DASYAT010000277.1:0-9815 GCA_036501205.1 Streptosporangiaceae bacterium
GGCGCCGGCTTCGGCCAGGGGCACGGTGGCGGCGGGCGACCGGTCCCAGACCGTCGTCGGCAGCCCGGCCGCGATGAGGTTCCTTGCCATTGCCGAGCCCATGATGCCGGTGCCCAGCACCGCTACCGGCAAAGTACCTGCGCTGTTGTCGAAGGCAGCCATCTGAGTCTCCTAGTCGTCATGCCTTGCTGGCCCGGTT
The DNA here is from genome assembly GCA_036501205.1 of Streptosporangiaceae bacterium. Classification (GTDB taxonomy): domain Bacteria; phylum Actinomycetota; class Actinomycetes; order Streptosporangiales; family Streptosporangiaceae; genus Chersky-822. Next base: position 200 of record DASYAT010000277.1, read on the forward strand.
CCGTGCCCGTCAGGATCACTCGTCGGGGATCTCCGCGGAATCGGTCAGGCGTAGTTTGCGGCGGGCGCGCTGGTAGAAGGTCGTGCCGCCCAGCCGGATTACCCTGGCCGCGGCCGGCCGGGGTGACAGGCCGATCAGCTCGCCCGGGCTCGCGTATCCGGCGACCACTCCGTCCACTTCCACCGCGAGGCGGCCGCTGCCTGGCAAGATCTCCAGCATGACCGACTCACGGGCGGAGATCACGACGCCGCGGTTGTAGGCGGAGTGCGGAGCCGCTGGGGTCACCAGCAGCGCTTCTACCGTCGGGCTCACGATGGGGCCGCCGGCCGAGAAACTGTAAGCGGTTGACCCGGTCGGGGTGGCGACTATCACGGCGTCGGCGGCGTAGCTGACAAATGGCTGACCGCCGACGTGTACAGACACGACGGCGGATCCCTGCCCAGGCACCCTGACGACGGCCACGTCGTTGAAGGCGGTGATGCCGGCGCCGCCCAGGGTTCCGTCGATGGCCAGCCGAGACTCGATCGTGAACCGCTTGCCATCGATCGCCGATAGCGCGTCAGTCAGATCCGGCACGTCCACTTCCGCCAGGAATCCGAGCTTGCCAAGGTTCACGCCGAGCACCGGTGTGAGATCACGGCCAGCCAGCCGCAAGGCCCGCAGCATCGTCCCGTCCCCGCCCAGGCTCACGACCAGGTCGCTGCGGGGGCCAAGATCTTCCTCGGCGACCGCCAATGCGGCGCAGTTCAGCCTGCTGACCTCAGTCTCGATCCCCAGGACCGGGATCTGCCTGCGGGAAGCCCAGCCCAGGATCGCGCTGACCGCCTCCGCCGAATCACGCTCCGGATGCAGAACCAGTCCCACAGCACGCATACGCGGGACGCTACCCATGATCAGAACGACTTAGCCCTGGTTGGGTCCAGATTTTGCCCTGAATGAACCTATTTCCCGGACTCCAATCAGGGCTAAGTGGGTGCGGGTTAATAATGCGCGGGCGTGTCCCGGTGCGGTGCCGGGTGCCGGGGACGGATGACTGGGGCTGGTGTTGCGAATGGGGCGAACGGTGCGGGCTGCGGCGAGGCGCCGCCTGGCTCGGCCAGGTGAATGTGCGGATTCATCCCTCGGATCCCTGATGAATATGGGCATTCATCCGCCGGTATCGTCATAGCCATGAGGGCGGGCTGTGAATGGTGATGCTACCGGGGTCTGTGTGATTGAGGTGACGCCTGCGGGATAAGAGAGGCTGACTGCGCCGCCTGCGGGGATGGGCGGCCGCCGGCGATCGTCCGGGCCGCTACGGAATCGAGGTCAGAAACCTGTGGCTTATTTCCTCCCGAGCGCTAAGTCGCGCTAATCAGGGCTAAGCCGCGCCCTCTGGCGACCGTAGAAGGGTGTCTGCGGTCTACGGTGTCCGTGTTGATGGCAAAGATGCGGCGTGAGCTGATATGGAGGCACCCACGATGGCAAGAGCTGAGCTGCCGGTCACCCAGCATCACCCCGTTGTGCTGGCGCAGCAAGCGCAGCGGGCTGCGGACCTTCAGCTGCGGGTCGCCGACTGGATCACCGCCTTCGCCGGATCCATGAACTTCGTCTACCTGCACGTCGTGGTGTTTGCCGTCTGGATGCTGGTGTTCGAGGCCAGGCCCTGGCCGACGCTCACGCTGATCGTGTCGTTGGAAGCGATCTTCCTGTCCACGTTCGTCATGATCGGCCAGAACCGGCAGGGGGCGTTCCAGCAGGCCAAGGCGGATCATGACTTCACCGAACAGGAGTTGGAGCTCAAGACCAACACCGAGCTGACCCGAGAGATCCACCAGCTCACCACGGAGCTGTACCGGCGAGTGATGGGGGACTCCGCTCCCTAGCTGCCATGGGCGGCAAGGCCGGCGGCCCGAACCCTGAGGTACACGGTGAGGGTGGCGCGGTCGCTGAAACCGAAGCCCGACGAGGATGCCAAAGATCAGTCGGCCGGAGATTGACGGGAACCTGACCAGGGGTAGTTACACAGGGTGATCGCTTGCTTGCTCTGAACAGGTTCCTGGTGAGGCGGTACGGTCGAGGGGGCGCCATGCGCATGAGCGAGCCGGGAACGCCTGGTGCGCGGATCCTGCTGATCGACGACGACCGGGTGTTCGGCGCCTGGGCCAGGCAGGCCCTGGCCGATGGGGACTTCGAGATCACTCACGAGCTCGACCCGTTGCAGGCGTTGCGCCACGTAGCGGACGGGCCGTGGGACTTGGTGATCACCGACGTGCTCATGCCGTCCATCTCCGGGCTAGAACTGATCGACCACATCAGGCAGCTCGAGCCCGGCCTGCCGATCGCCGTGGCCACCGCACACGCCACCGTCGACATGGCCGTGTCCGCCCTGCGCCAGTCGGCCGTCGAGTTCATCCAGAAGCCGATCACGCCGGAAGAATTCAAGTCGAAGGTGACCAGGCTCGTGGAGCAGGGCCGCGCGGTGCGCGCCAGCTCCCATGACACGGTGCTCGCCGTCGGCGCCCATCCCGACGACGTGGAGATCGGCGCGGCCGGCACCCTGCTCGCGCACCGCGCCGCTGGCGATACGGTCGCGATCCTCACCTTGTCCCGCGGCGCGCAGGGCGGCACCGAGGGGCAGCGGGCCGCCGAGTCGCAGAGCGCCGCCGAGGTCATCGGCGCCCGGCTGTTCCTCGATGACCTCGAGGACACGCGCATATCGGAGGGTAACCCCACGATCGGCATCATCGAGCGGGTGGTCGCCGAGATCCGCCCGACGGTCATCTTCACGCACTCAGCCCACGACCTGCATCAGGATCATCGCAACACCCACTCGGCCGTCATGGTCGCGGCGAGGAAGGTCGGCCGGCTGCTCTGCTTCCAGTCGCCGTCGGCGACCGTTGACTTCCGGCCAACGCACTTCGTGACCGTCGACGACTACATCGTCGGCAAGCTCAAGATCATCGACGCCTTCAGTTCCCAGGCGGCGGTCCGTGAGTATCTGGAGCCCGACCTGATCGCCGCTACCTCCAGATACTGGTCGAGGTTCTGCGACGGCAACCACGCCGAGCCGTTCGAGGTAGTCAGGGACCGGGCGGCCGCGCGTCTCGTCCCTGCCGCCCGCGGGCCGGCGGACCGAGCCTGGCCGCCGCCTGCCGAGCCGCAGGAGCACATCTAGTGAGGGCCGCCGGAAGGCCTGGCGGGAGGGCCGGCAAGGTGCGCGTGCTGGTGACCGGTGCCGGCGGCCCGGCTGCTATCGCCGCGATGCGATCTCTGTCAGCCGACCGGGATATCGAGCTGTTCGCAGCCGACATGGACCCCTGGGCGGCCGGGCTTTACCTGGTCCCACCGGGCAGGCGAACGATCATCCCGCCGGGTGACGCGGCCGGCTTCGCGGAATCGCTGCTGTCGCAGTGCGTTCAGCTTGGCACCGACGTCCTGCTGCCGACCGTCGACGCCGAACTGGAGCCAGTCGCCCTGGCCGCGGCCGCGTACGCCGACGCCGGGATCTCGCTGCTGCTGGCGCCGGCGCCCGCGCTTAGCGTGATCCTCGACAAGCTGCTGCTTGCCCGCCGCTGCGCTGGCGTGGTGCCCGTCCCGCGCACCGAACCGTTCGGCCCCGAGCTCGATCCGGCCGACTGGGCGTACCCGGTGATCGTCAAGCCGCGCCGTGGCAGCGGTTCTCGCGGCGTCCTTACCATCGAGTCCCGGGCCGCGCTGGCCGCGCTTGACCGATCCGCCGCCCTGATCGTGCAGGAGTACCTGCCCGGTCAGGAGTACTCGATCGACGTTCTCGCCGATGCCCGCGGTCATGTCATGGCCGCCGTCCCCAGGGTCAGGGAGCGGGTCGACTCGGGAGTCTCGGTGGCTGGGCGGACCGTTCACGACCCCGGCCTGGAGAAGTTCGGCCGCGACGTAGTCCGCGCGACCGGCCTCACCTTCATCGCGAACGTCCAGTGCCGCCTGGACACCGGCGGAAGGCCCGCGCTGCTCGAGGTCAACCCGAGGGTGCCAGGGACGCTAGGGCTCACGATCGCGAGCGGGGTGGACATGCCCAGGCTGGCGCTGGATTCGCTACTCGGCCGGCCAGTGCCCGAGGAGGTCGGATTTCGCGAGGTAGCGGTCGTCCGGTTCCTCGACGAGCGGTTCATCGAGCCAGCCGAGGTGCTGACGAAGTGAGTGCCGCACTCCGGCTCGACGAGGACTTTCACGTGCACTCGACGTTCTCCGACGACGGTGCGAGCACCCTGGCCGAGAACGTGGAGACGGCGCAAGAACGCGGACTCAGCACGCTCTGCCTGGCCGATCATGTCCGCCGTGACACGGCGTGGCTGCCTGAGTTTCTCGGCGCGGTGTCGGCGTACCGGCGGCTGGACGGGCTGGCGGTGCTAGCGGGAGTCGAGGCGAAGATCCTGGACGCTGCCGGCCACCTTGACCTGCCACCTGGCCTGCGCGGCCGCCACGCCGACGCCGATGCCGCCGATGGCCTTGACCTGGTCTTGATCGCCGACCATCAGTTCCCCGGCGAAGGCGGCCCGGTTCACCCGGCGCGGCTGCGGACCGCCATAGAGCAGCGGGAACTTTCCGCCCAGGAAGCGATCGAGCAACTGGTCAAAGCGACCGTCCGCGCCGCCGCGCACGCGAAGAAAACGGGCCTCCGCCCGCTCGTGGCCCACCTGTTCAGCCTGCTACCCAAGTCCGGTCTCGCCGAAGACCAGGTTCCGCAGCCGCTGCTGCGCGAACTGGCGGCCGGCCTGGCCGACAGCGAGGCCATGGTCGAGGTCAACGAGAAATGGCGCTGCCCGTCGGCGCGCACGATCGGCGCGCTCCGCGCGGCCGGGGTGCCGATCGTGGCCGGCAGCGACAGTCACCACCGCCGCGACATCGGCCGCTACGCATCGGTGCGCACGGTCGCGTCTGGGCCTGACCCGTGACCGGGCTGGCTCTTGACATCGTCGGCTGGCTGCTCGTCGCCGTCGTCCTGGCCGGAGCGCTCCCTCAGCTCGGCGCGGCGTACCAATACCTGCTTATTGCTGGTCACGGCCGGCGTAACCACTACGACCGATGCCGGCCCTGGTTCCCGCGCACCGCGATCCTGATCGCGGCCTGGAACGAGGACGCGGTGATAGGGACCACCGTGGATCGTCTGATGACGCTCGAGTACCCGCAGGACGCGCTGCGCGTCGTGGTCGTCGACGACGCGAGCACCGATCAGACCGCCCACGTCCTGCAGGCGAAGGTGGCGCAATACCCGGGCCGGGTGATGCACCTGCGCCGGGACAGGGGCGGAGAGGGAAAGGCGGCCGCGCTCAACCATGCGATCGGGCAACTGCTCAGCGACGACTGGATGGAGGCGCTGCTGATCGCCGACGCCGATCCGATCTTCGAGCCGTCGGCCCTGCGCCTGATGACCCGCCACCTCGCCGATCCGCGCGTCGGCGCCGTCACCGCCTACATCAAGGAAGGCAGCAGGCCCGCGGGTTACCTGACGAGGTTCATCGGCTATGAGTACATCACCGGCCAGGCGGCGGCCCGCCGGAGCCAGAACGTGCTCGGCGCGCTCCAGTGCCTGGCCGGCGGCGCGCAGCTGCACTCCAGGGACAATCTCGAAGCGATCGGCGGGCGTATCGACGACGGCACTCTGGCCGAGGACACCGTCACGACCCTGGAGACCCAGCGGGCGGGGAATCAGGTCGTGTTCGAACCGCACGCCACCGTCTGGGCCGAGGAGCCGGACAGCATCGCGGCGCTGTGGAAGCAGCGGCTGCGCTGGGCGCGGGGGAACGTGCAGATCACGCGGCGGTACCGGCGGATGTGGTTCAGGCCGCAACCCCGATGCCGGCTGGGCAGCGTGACGTTCGGCTTCCTGTGGTTCAGCCTGCTGCTGCAGCCGTTCTTCATGATCACTTGCTCGGCGTCGCTGCTCGGGCTCTACTTCCTCAACTTCGATATCAGCTGGCGCGTCTTCCACTCGCTGTGGCTGATCAACGCGATCTGCTACGTCTTCGTCACGACGCTCGCGCTGCTCATCGATCCGCAGACCGGAAGGCGAACCTGGGTCGAGGCGATCTTGTACGCCGGCCTAATCAACGTGATCGTGATCGTGGCGGCCCTGGTGACCGCGCCGATGCACGGGCTCGCGCTCGACTTGTTCGGAGCGGCGGGGCTGCGGCTCACCGCGTGGTGGGTGCGCGGAGCCGTCTTGTTCATCTATCTCTGGCAGGCCGGGTCGATGGCCGTGGCCTGGCTGGCCAAGGTCGCCGAGCCCAGGCCACTCGGGGGCGTCGTGAGCCGCGTGCTTATTTATCTCGCCGGCTACGGGTCGCTGATGTGCGCGGTCACGCTGACCGCCTTCGTCAAGGAAGCTCAGGGCAAGGAGGCCAGTTGGGACAAGACAGAGAAGTCCGGCCGGGTCGCGGTCAGGACGTGACCGGGCGGAGGCAGCCGGCCCCTTCGCGCGCATCGTTCAGCCAGGAGATCCGGGCCGCGCTGCGGTATGAGCGGGGGGTGGCGCTGAAGGTCGTCCTGGCCCTCGCGGTGGTCGCAGCCCTGCTGCTCGCCCACGTCTACCTATTCACGTAAATCCCGCGGCGTTGGAGCGGCCTCTAGTAGTGTCCCCAGCGTCGCTCGCGCTCCGCCCTCGTGCAGCGCGCGGAGCGCCGTGAGGTAGGCGGTCACGAAGCGCTCGTTGTCGGGCAGGGCACCGAACAAGGCACGGTTGGCAATGAAGGCGGTCGGCTCCTCGCGCTGGCGGCGGGCGGCGGGGATGAGGCTGTCGCTGAGCCGGTCGACCACGTCGATCGGCGTGCCCTGCTCGTCGATGCCTTCGGCGTAGCGCGCCCAACTCGCCACGACCGCGGCTGCGCGGGTGATCTCGCCTCCGGTCGCGAGTTGGTGGCGGATCACCGGTAGCACCCATTTGGGTATCCGGTCTGAGCTGAACCCGCAGATCCGCGCGAGGGTATCGCGGATCTGCGGGTTGCAGAATCGCTCGATCAGCGTCCGCTTGTACTCGGCAAGGTCGACTCCCGGTACCGGAGGCAGCGTCGGCGCCGCCTCCAGGTTCATGTAGCCGAGCAGGAATGCCTGGACGAGTTCGTCCTGCGCGGCCTCGTGCACGAGCCGGTAGCCGGCCAGGTACCCGAAGTAGCACATCGCCTGGTGGCTCCCGTTGAGCAGCCGCAGCTTCATCAGCTCGTAGGGTTCGACGTCGCTGACTAGCTGCACGCCGGCCTCCTCATACGGCGGCCGGCCGGAGCTGAAGTCGTCCTCCAGAACCCACTGCGTGAACGGCTCGCAGACGACCGGCCACCGGTCGTCGATCCCGAACCGATCTCGGACCTCGGCGCGGTCCGCGTCCGTGGTCACCGGGGTGATGCGGTCGACCATGGAATTGGGGAAGTGGACCTCGCGCTCGATCCAGTCGGCGAGCCCGGGATCGCGCAACCGGGCGAATGCGGTGCAGACCCGCCTGGTCAGGTGGCCGTTGCCCGCCAGGTTGTCGCATGACATCACGGTGAACGGCGCCAGGCCGCGGTCCTGGCGGCGTCGCAGCGCCTCGGTGATGAAGCCGAATGTCGTCCGCGGGACCGCCCCTGGCACGAGATCGGCGGTCACATCCGGGTTCGCCGCGTCGAACTCGCCGGTGGTGTCGTCGACGTAGTACCCGCCCTCGGTCACTGTCAGCGACACGATCCTGGTCGAGACCGCGGACATCTGCTCGATGACCGCCTCAGGATCGTCGGGCGCGAACAGGTATTTCACGATCGATCCGATGACACGGGGCTCGTAGGTGCCATCGCCGTGCTTGAGCACCAGGGTGTAGAGGCCGTCCTGCGCGTCCAGGGTCTGCTGCATCAGCCGGTCGCCTGGCAGTATTCCGACTCCGCAGACGCCCCAGTCCAGCGCCCTTCCTTCGCTCATCAGCCGGTCGAGGTACATCGCCTGGTGGGCGCGGTGAAAACCGCCCACGCCGACGTGAACCACTCCCGGCGTGACCAGGTCGCGGTCGTAGGCAGGAACCGGCAGCACGCCGTTCCAACTCGGCAGCGTCCGGTGGTTAAGCGGCCTGGACAGGGCGGGACTGGCCATGTCATTCCTCCCTAGCCATCGATGTCGGCGCCCAAGCGCCACCCAGGTCGCCCGGCGATCTCGGACAGCCAGGGCGGCTCAGCGCCGACCCGCGTGCAGGTCAGCGCCGCGACCTGCGCTGACGCCTGTAGAGCTTCCCTGATTAGGTCGATCCGGTTCAGGTCCTGCCTGGTCAGCGCGTTGCGTGACCACCAGGCGAGGAAGGCGCCGCCGAAGGCGTCACCGGCCCCGAGAGTGTCTATGACGGTGACCTCAGGGACTTCCGCGCCCACTTCGTGGCCGCTAACGAAGGCACGGGCCGGGTGCGGGCCGTCGGTGATCAGCACGAGCCCAGGTCCCTGGCCGAGCAGGCTAGCGGCCGCCTGGCCGGCCGGCGAGCCGGGGTAGAGGTAGCCCAGGTCCTCCATGCTGACCTTGACTATGTCCGTCCGGCGTAGTATCCGCGAAAGCCGGCCCCGGTAGGCGCCCGGATCGGCAATTGCGTCGGGGCGGCAGTTCGGATCGATCATCACCAGCGACTCGGGCGGCAGGTCCTCGGTGATCACGCGTTCGATCGCGGTCGCGATGGGCTCGAGCACCAGCGCCAGGCTGCCTGCGTGCAGGGCCGTGAGGCCCACCGGGAGAGCTGCTGACAGATCGGCATACTCCAGCGCGCCCGAGGAGGTGCCGGCCAGGTAGAACTCGTAACCAGGCGATCCCGCTGAATCTACCCCCACGACCGCGAGCGTCGTGGGGGCGCTGCTGAGCTGCGGCACAGCCAACGTGACGCCGTCGGAGTTCAGGCAGGTCGCCAGCATGCGCCCGAAGCTGTCCCGCGACAGCCGGCCAGCGAACCACGGCTCCATCCCGAGCCGTCCGATGGTCCTGGCCGTGTTAAGCGGACCGCCGCCCGGCCGCGCCCGGCAGTTCCCGTCCTGATCGACGAATAGATCAATCAGTGCCTCGCCAGTGACCGCGATCATCCGCGGCAGCGGGCCAGGCGGACCAGCGTCGCACCGGCGTGAGTTGTCACTCCTGTCATCGACCGTCCTTCGCTGCTGTCCGTCGGTGCTGGCGTCGCGCCGTGCCAGTCAAGGATCTCAACTCGCGAGGCGGGCACCGGTCACCGGGTGGAACGCGAAGACATCGTCGGCCTGGACATGGAACCTCACCACCTGCCCGGCAGCGGGCGGCTTGCGCCCCTCGGCCCGCGCGACCACGGTATCGGTGGTGCCCGCTAGGCGCACATGCAACAGTGCGTCGGCGCCAAGCTCCTCGACGACGACGACATCGCCAGCCAGCTCTCCTGATCCGTCCGCGAGGTGGAGGTGCTCGGGCCGGATGCCGATGATGAGCTCCTCCAGCCCCGCCTTGGCCGCGGCCGCTCGCGGTCCGGCGGGCAGCGGCAGGATAACGCCCCCCAGCACCGCGCCGGCCTCGGTGAGCGGTGCCGGCAGCAGGTTCATCGCGGGCGAGCCGATGAAGCCGGCCACGAACTGGTTCACCGGGTTGTCGTACAGCTCGCGGGGCGAGGCGCACTGCTGGAGCTTGCCGTCGCTCAGCACGG
>DASYAT010000278.1:0-1619 GCA_036501205.1 Streptosporangiaceae bacterium
TGTACGACATCGTCACCGTGTAGGCCACGGTTGCCTTATCGGAACTCACGTTTGGCGGCGCGACCGAACCGACGCCGGGCAGAGTCTTCAGCTTGGCCTCGTACGCGGTGATGTCCGACCCGGCCAGCGGCTGGCCCGTCGCACTGTGCAGGAGCACGACCGTCGGGTCGGTCGCGCCGGGCGGCAGCCCTCTTTCCAGGGTCTTCAGTGCCGTCGCTGACTCGGCGTTGCTCGGGATACCCGCCGAGGACAGGTCGAACGTGGGCTTGTAGCTGAAGGCCCCGATGGTGAGGATGACCAGGAAGAGCCCGGAGCAGGCGGCGAATACTGCCGGCCGGCGCCCGAGCGCGCGGCCGATGGCCGCGAACCGCGCCGCCTTCGGCTCCCGCCGCCACGCCTTCGATGGCCAGAAGACGCGCGGTCCGAGCAGCGAAACAACCGCGGGAACCAGCGTCAGCCCGGCGATCAGCGTGACCGCGACGGCGATCGCCAGCGTCGGGCCAAGCGAGCGCAGCACGCTCAGCGTGGACAGCAGCAGGGCCAGAAACGCGACTATGACCACCCCGGCCGCCGAGGAGATTACCTCGCCGACCCGCGCGACCGCGCTGGCCATCGCCTGCTTGGAGTCCTCACCGCTGCGCAGCCGTTCCCGGTAGCGGAACATCAGGAAGAGGATGTAGTCGGTGCCGATGCCGAACAGGACGACGATGAGGATCGTCGAGACCGAGCTGTCGGCATTGAGATGGAGCGCCTTGTTGACGTCGCTGATCAGGCCGGTTGCCACCTGGGAGACCAGCGCGATCACGATGAGCGGCAGGATCGCGATGATCGGGCTGCGGAAGATCACCAGCAGCAGGACCAGGATCAGGACGAGCGTGGCGAGCAAGACGATCTGTTCGGCCCGGTTGCTGGATTGCTGGCTGTCCAGTTGCTGGGCCGCCGACCCGGTCACGCCCTCAGTCAGTTCCGTCCCCGCCACGAGCGGCTTGATGTCGGAGCGCAATGTCTTAATCGCGTCCGCGGCCGCTGTCCCGGTCCCGTTGACCACGCTATTGGGCATCGCCACCAGCGCCGTCTGCACCAGGCGATTCGGCGACGGGGGGCCGGCCGTGACGCTCACGATGTTAGGGATGTTCCGGCTGTTGAGCGACTTGGCGATGGTGGTGATCTTCGCCGAGTCGGCGCTGGTCAGGCGACCATGGTCGGCCCGGGCAAACACGATGATGGCCGCGGCACTGGTCACGTGGCCGGTCTGGGGGAAGGCCTTGTCCTGCAGGCTGGCGGCCCGGATCGACTCGTAGCTTTTCGGCAGGAAACTGCTCTCGTTGCTAGTGGTCGGGAGGCCCGGTGAGGTGGCAATCACCGCGACCGCGGCAATGATCCACAGTGCTATTACCCGCCACGGATGACGCACCACGGCCCGTCCGAGCCCAGCAAATGGGCCCTGGCCAGCGGCCACCGCCGGGCCTTCCCCGCCAACAGCGGGCCGGTCCCCGGTGCCCGCCGTATCCCCGTACCTGTTACTCACCATGTCCCCTTCTGCTCATGTCGCGGCCCCGGCACGATGGCCGCACGAGCGCTTCACCCCGACGACGGCAGAGCGCAGAAGCGTTGCCGTG
>DASYAT010000279.1:0-9834 GCA_036501205.1 Streptosporangiaceae bacterium
GGCCGGCCGCGACGCCCGGATACCGGACATCTTCGCGAGGCTCCCGGATGACCTGGTCATTCACAGCACCAGGTTCGAGGAGGGCACCGCGTCTATGCGGGCCGGCCAGCCGCACAGGATCGCCGTGATCGGCGGCGGCCAGAGCGCCGCGGAAATGGCATGGGCCGCGCACGAGCGCTTCAGCGAGGCCAGCGTCACGATGGTCATGAGATCCATCGGCATGGCCAACTACGCGACCAGCAGATTTACCAATGAGCTTTATTTTCCCTCCTTTGTCGATGAATTCTACGCCGCACCTATCGCAATACGCGAGCAGGTGCTGACCCAAATGCATGCTACGAACTACTCAGGCCTCGACTCCCGGCTGCTCGACGCGCTTTATGAGCAGGCCTATATCGAGCGGGTGACCGGACAGGAGCGGCTTTGCTTCCTGACCAGCACGGACGTGACCCAGGCCCGGCTGGACGGCGATGAGCTTGTCCTGGCGCTGGCCGAACGCCTGACCGGGCGGACCTATGACTTCAGGTGCGACCGGGTGCTGCTCGGCACCGGTTTCTGCCCAGCGACATCGTCCTTGATGGGCGATCTGATCACCAAACTGGGCCTCGACGAGGCGGCGGTCGGACGCCACTACCGGCTGGCGGTACCCGACTGCGACGCCGCGTGCTACCTGCAAGGAGTTAACGAGGCGACGCACGGGATCGCCGACTCGCTGCTCAGCGTCGTCGCGATCAGGGCCGGCGAGATCGTGACCGACATCCTCGCTCACCGCCTGACTGCTTAAGGCTTGCGAGCCAGGTAGCCCACGAGGTTGATTTCGGCTCGGAGCGGCAGCCCATCGCGTTGTTGCTGCTGCGCCTGCTCGACGGCCGCGCGATGAAATTCCTCCTCGCCGACGTGCTGGATGGCCTCATAGGCCGGGCCGGTCGAGGCGAGGGCCCGCGCGTAGATGTCCGGGTCGGCGAACTCCATCGCGAACGGAATCGCCAGGCGTTCGATGGCGCCGAATCCGGCCGAGGCCAGGAGTTGCTCGCCCGCACCCGGTCGGCCGAGCGAGACCATCGCGGCCTGGTTGTCGACCTTCTCGGTTGCGGCCAGGCGAAACGGCGCGAACGCCCAGGCTCCTGGTGACACCTTCAGATGACCCCAGACGGTGATGCCGATCCGACCGCCGGGTCGCAGGACCCGGTGGACCTCGGCGACGGCCCCGGCGGTGGTGCCCCAGATCCCGCGGAAGCTGGTGACGACATCGAAGGATTCAGGCCCCCACGGCATCGCCTGCATGTCGCCGGCCCTGATGTCGCTGTCCGGATTCCGGTCCCTGGCCACCGCGACCAGCCGGGCCGACGCATCGATGCCGGCGCAGGCAGCGCCGCGCAGGCGAGCTAGCTCGATCGCCAGGCCAGACCCGCAAGCTACGTCGAGCAACCGGTCACCGGAATCGACGCCGAGCCGATGATGCATGGCGACGTACTCCCGGCAGTTGCCCGGCTCGCTGAGCGTCGCGAAGTCCACCGCTTTGCGGCCCCAGCCCTCATCCACCACCTTCCACTGAGGCAAGCCTGCGTCCGGCTTCGTCATTGTCCTGCCCCCTTGCTTCGCCCGGCCAGATCGCACCGTAAGGTCGGTGCTATGCGGCTGACGGTACTCGGCGCGTGCGGCGCCTGGCCCGAACCACAGCAGGCGTGCAGCGGGTTCCTGGTCGAGCACGACGGATTCAGGCTCGTACTCGACTTAGGGTATGCAACGGTCCCGCGCCTGCTATCGCACGTCGATCCTGGTCAGATCGATGCGGTCGTGATCAGCCACGGTCATCCTGACCATTGCGCCGACCTGAACCCGTTGCTTAGGTCCCGGGCACTGAGCGATGATCCCCCGGCTCCGCTGCCGGTCTACGCGCCGCCAGGGGCGCTCGATGCGGTGCTGGCGCTTGATCGCAAGGAGATGCTCGCCGGTTCCTATCTGGTTCATGATGTCGTTCCCGGCACGAGCCTTTCGATCGGGCCGTTCGAGGTGGACACCAGGTTGCTGCCGCACTGGCTGCCTAACCTCGGCGTGCGCCTGACGGCGGCAGGCCGTTCGCTCGCCTATACCGGCGACTCCGGCCCGAGCCAGGAGGTGGTCAATCTCGCCCAGAACGCCGATCTCCTGCTCGCCGAGGCCACCCACCTCGACCCGGTAGCCGCAGACGTCCGCCAGTACATGTCGAGCCCGAGCGTGGCCGGGCGGCAGGCGGCGGCCGCCGGCGTAGGCCGGGTGCTGCTGACCCACCTCTGGCCTGGCACCGACCGGGCGCAGGCACTGGCGCAGGCTAGCGCGCAGTATTCAGGTGACCTTGGCGTCGCGGTCGCGGACCTGAGCGTCGACCTGCACTGACCCGGCATCAGCGCCGCTTCAGCACCGTTCCAGGCGCGTCTCTTACCGTTTGGCGGCTTGGGTGACGTCGGCTAGCTAGCCGCACCACCAGGGCCATCAGGAACTTTCCTCCGGTGAAGAGGCGAACAATAACCATGCGAAATGCAGATTCGGTGCGGGGGGCGAGGCGGCGCGTGCTGCCCGCGGTTCCCCTGGTAATTGCGCTTGCCGTGGCTGGCATCGCAGGCGGTGCCGTTGCCAGCGCCAGCCCGGTGCGCCCGGCTGGGAGCGGCGCGCATCCGCGTGCCGCCGCCAGATTGGCTTTCACGGGCGGTACCTTGCCCGCCGCCGTGATGGGGCAGCCGTACTCATATCAATTCCGGGTCGGTGGCGGTGGCACCGCTGCGTGGTATCCGATTGCCCCCTTGCCGCTGGGACTCACCCTTGACCGGGACACGGGCGTATTGTCAGGGACCCCGGAGGAGGCAGGAGACCAGCAGTTCGTTGTCTCGGCGGCGCGGGGCGGAGCCCATCCCGCGCTCGGCTCTGAGCGGATCAGCCTGACGGTCCGCCCAGCCGCGAACGGCGCGGTCAGCATCTGGGGCAGCCGATCACGGCCGTCGGTGGCGGGCGGCACTAAGGTATCCGCCGGCACGGTGGCTTCGTCCTTGTACCAGGCACTGTATTTCCAGGCGGTGGACAACCCCAAGGCGTTGCAGCCGGATCTGGTCAACGTCCTGCTCGCCGATGTCGCGGCCCAGGTGTACGCCAGCAACTCCAAGACCAGCCCGGCCACGGTTGAAAAGGACCTGGCGGCGCTGCGGTCCGCATTCGCGAAGGCACGGAACGCTCAGGCGCCCGCCAGCGCTGGTTCCGGACTGTCAAGCTTTGGCCCGACCCTGGTCCCGCAGCTGACCGGCGCGATCGGCGTGATGGCCGCGTTCGCGAAGTCGCCGGGCGCGGGGGTCATCGGCCCGGCGGTGCGGTCAGTCGGCACCTCGATCTACGGGGCCTACCTGAAGACGAGCATCGCCACCGGGATCGGCTTCTCGACCGGGTACGCGGGGTTCAGCGACCGGAGCCTGTACAACGCGGGCGACCTGAACGCCAGCGGCTTCCACGCGCTGGTCTCCGGACCGGCGATCCAGCGGGCGGTCGCCTGCGGCCAGGCGAACGCTGCCTGCGCGACCGTCGAGAACTCGCTGCTTACCCCGGTCGTAAGGACCGGTCTTGACCCGAAAGCCAGCGTTTCGGTGGCTGGCACCCCGGCTCAGCAGGAGGCGGCCGACCCGACGCTGGTCAAGATGCTGTCGAAACTGAAGCTCAAGCTCAACGCCGACGGATCGCTCACGCTGCCCGCCGGGGCCGGCAACAAGCTGCTGCTCGCGGCCGGGAACCTGAACGTCTCGGTGACCTCGATGCTGGGCGGGGACGTCAAGCAGCTCGTGGCGGCGACGGGGGATCCGTCCGACCCCACCGACGTCTCGACGCAGGCCGACACCGACCTGGCCGACGCGCTGCCCCAGTACGAGGACGCCCTGACCGGGACGATTTTCGGCGACTCGCTCGTGAACGCGGTACCGAGGGGCACCGGGAATCCGACCCCGATCATGGACGGCTCCGCCCCCTCGCAAGGCATGATCAACTTTCTCCAGGCCATCTGGGGTGACCGGTCGCCACAGGGCCAGGAAATCCTGGGGGACTTGTTCGGATTCGCCGTCGACGTCGTTACCGAGCAGTGGTCGGACGCGATCGGGAACGTTTTCAGCCTGATCGGCACCTTGTTCGGCGGGGGCACCCAGCCGGACGAGGCGTTCATGCTGGCGCAGCAGACCGACAAGATGATCAAGGAGGTCTTCGACGACCTGACCTCGGACCTGAACGTGATCGAAGGGTCCATCGTGCAGCTCGGGCAGGGCATCCAGCACGTCCAGGCCAGCCTGAACGACATGTTCAAGGCGATGGAGCAGGGCTTTTCTGACATCGACTTCACCAACCACGAGGTCCTGGCCGGGCTGACCAGCGTGGAGCTCACCCTGGGCCAGTTGCAGTACCAGGCCGACCTGACCGACGGTGACGTCGTCGCGTTCGGCCAGGGGGAAGTCCAGACCCAGATCCAGGGCACGATCAACCAGTGCCTGGACCGGACCGCCCGCAACCTGGCACCGCTGGACTTCACCGAGTTCAGCGACTGCGCGAGCCAGTTCAAGACCGAGGCTCAGACCTCGGCCGGCAACGACGTCGTCGAATTCTCGACCGCACCGCCAGCCGCGCCTGGCAACGGCGACTTCAGCTCGGACGGCACCGTGGCGACGACGCTCGCGGCGCACGGCCTGGACCCGGCCAGGGACCTGTCTTACCTGCTGAGCATCCTGCACGGCTGGTATGGCCTCGGCACCGACCCGACGGCGCTCAATCCGTCGCTGGTGAACCCGGGCGTGTGGTCTGAGGTGGCACTGGGCTACCGTGAGCTGCTCGATGAGTACCCGCAGTTCTCGGCCGGTCCCGAGCCGGACCTCACCTCGATCGAGGCCCCGGGCCAGCAGGTCACGAACCTGATCAGCGCCCTGCAGCAAGTCGACCCGTCCACCGGCACCAACGCCGCCGTGCAGCAGCTTGCCAGTAACTATGGCGACGCGTTCAAGCGGCTGATCGCCGACATTAATCAGCACCAGGTCGGCTTCCCGGCCGACCAGACCGGCGCCGACAACGGCTACGGGACGCCAAGCGACCAGTCGTGGGATGGCTACTACCCTCTCGGCGGTCTCGACCAGTTCCCTGGCGGTACCGATCCCGTGCAGCAGGTGTCCTCGTTCGCCGCCTGCGGCGGCGGAGACGCGGTGAAGCTGTTCAACCCGGAGCCATGGGAACAGGGCGTCATCTTGCCCAAGGACTGGTTCCTCCTGTTCCACCTGGTGGGTTACTCAAACGGCTCGTTGCAGCCGCTGGACTCGCCGATCTGCTACACCTACACGGCGACCCCGGTCCCGAATCCCGGTTGCACCCGCTCCGACGGCACCCAGTGCCCGACCTTCGACGAAACGGGAACGCTGGACGTCCAGTTCATGGGCACCGACGGCGTCGCGCACAGCTTCCACCACTTCCAGCTCGGCACGACCGAGGTGACCTGTCATGGGACTGGATCCTGCCCGCCCGACACCGCAGGGGAGTTCTTCAACCGGCTGCTGCTGATCACCAAGCCGTTCAGCGGCTTCTCCAGCCTTGAGACCTTGCTGTCCAACCTTGGCGGGAACACCCAGCCGGCGACCACCGACGTGCTCGACAGCCAAGCCACCCAGATCCTTGCCGCCGGCGCACCTCAGGTCTACAAGTGGGACGTTGCCGGCCTGACCCAGCCCAACGTCACTGACCACGCCACGCTGGCGGCCGACGCGGGTAACCTCACCGGCGCGTTCGAGCTCATCCAGCTCGCCGGGCAGACCCTCGTCCCGTCGGCGTCACTCGGAAACCAGGCACTGTCCGACCTCCTGTACGGCCAGGACCAGCTACGACCTCGCTGACCGGACCGAACAACGCGCTGACGATCATCTTGGCGCTGGAAAACGGCACCGGGACGCAGACCGTTGATCAGTACAGCGACGCGCAGCAAGGCCGCCTGGCCCAGCTGGCCACCCTGCTCGACGCCGCCCTGGCGGCCCAGCAGGCGGCCGGCCCGCCGGCCGGCGCCGCTGCGCACGCTAAGGCCGGCGGACCGCTCACTTCGACGACGGCGACGGCCGAAGCCCCGGCCCTGACCTACGGCGTGCTGGCCCAGCTATCCACTGGCGCGCTGCTGGACACCGACTCGGTCACGGTCCGTTCTCCCGGCAGGCTGACCACCAGTCAGGGAACGACCGTGTCCAGGCAGCTGACGGCCACATCTAGCGCTAAGGCCCGCATCACCAGCTGGATGGCGACTGGCCTGCCACCGGGCCTGTCGATCAACGGCAAGACCGGCAGGATCACCGGCAAGCCGACCAAGACCGGCACGTTCGCGGTCACGGTCAAGGCCACCGACACGGTCGGCTCCAGCGTCCACAACTCGGGCCAGGCCAAGTTCACCTGGGTCATCAGCAAGCACTAACCGCCTAGCAAAGCGGTACCGGGGCGGACCAACTGTCCGCCCCCGGCGCCGTTGGCTCTGTTGCTGTGACGCGGCCCGGTTCGACCCCCCGATCCCCAGGCAGGAGCCATTATCACGCGGTTATCACCGAGATGTCACATCGGCGTGCGACCCTCCACCTGCGGCGCGTAACTGTCAGCGACGGGGAGCGGACTCAAATGGACGATCAGGCTGGGCGCGGCGGTCAGCAGGGAATGGACGCAGTTCTGCCGTGGCTTACTCACGCGCTCGGGAAGTACCGCGAATTGGCTCCGACTCAGAAAACCATTCTCGGCTGCCTCGCCGCGGGGATGGATATCAGGACCACTGCCGTGCATCTGTCCAGAAGCGAGCACACGGTGAAGTCGCACACGACCGCGATCCTGAGTCGTCTCGGCGTCAACTCCAGGCTGCAGGCCGGCATAGCTGGTCACCATCTCGTCCTGCTTGGGGAGCTGGACCTGCCCAGCCGGGGTCACTAGCTCCGGATTCTGGCGCAGCCTTGCGAATCGGCGTTCAAAGCCGCCGCAAATTCTTCACGCTAAAAGAAGTAATTCTTTTAGATTCTGGCTGTCGGCGCTCTTGCCTATAGCCTGGCAGGTCGGTTAGGGGGGTCATAGGGGTTGTTGGCTGACTTGACTGCTCGATAGATTCCTGAGCATAGATGGCCAGGCAATTCCATTTCCTAGCGGGCGGAACATTTCACGATGATTGGGAGAGGCGCTGGCCTCGATGCCGCATGGATCCGCTCCTTTCAGCCGGTGCGGCCCGGCGCGGTGCGGCTGATCTGCCTTCCGCACGCGGGCGGGTCGGCCAGTTTCTATCTACCGCTCGCCGAGGCGCTGGCCCCGGCGGTCGGCGTGCTGGCTGTGCAGTATCCGGGGCGGCAGGACCGTCGCCGGGAAACCTCCATCGCGACGATCGAGGAGCTGGCCGACCAGGTACACGAGGTCCTGCGACCGATCGCAGGCGAGCCACTGGCGCTGTTCGGCCACAGCATGGGGGCGGTCGTGGCCTTCGAGGTCGCGCGCCGCCTGCGCCGCGCCGGCAGCCTGGCGCCGATCAGGCTGATGGTGTCTGGTCGCCGGCCGCCTTCGGCGTACCGGAACGAACGCGTGCACCGGCTTCCTGATGCGGACCTGATCGCTGAACTCCGGCTGCTCGGAGCACCGAATCTGGAGTTGCTGAGTGATCCGGAAATCGCGGCGATGGTCATGCCGTCGATACGGAGTGACTACCAGGCCATTGAGTCCTATCGATACCGGCTCGGGCCCAAGCTCGACTGCCCGATGACGGTGCTGGTTGGTGACCAGGACCCTCGGGTGAGCGTTGCCGAAGCACGATCCTGGGCTCAGCACACTACCGGGGCAACCGAGGTTCAGGTGTTTCCAGGCGGCCATTTCTTCCTGGCGGAGCAGTTGGGCCGGGTGGCCGGTGTGGTGGCGGCAGCGCTGTGCGGGCCGCCAGTTCAGAGTTCATTGTCCTAACCAGAACGCGCCGGACCGTTCCGGACGAGGAGGCATTCATGATCACCCGCAGGTCTTTGCTGAAAGCAGGCGTCGGAACGGCCGCCGTGGTAGCGGTAGGCGGCGTGCCGGGCGTGGCCTTAGCTGCTCAGCCCAATTGGGAGGCCTTGCGCCAGCGACTCACCGGCCAGTTGTTCTTGCCGGCCGACGCAGGCTACCCGGTCGCCAAGGAAGTCCAGTACGCCCAGTACGGAGCTATCAATCCCGCCGCGGTGGCGTTCTGCGAGACCGTGGCCGACGTCCAGGCCTGCGTGACTTTTGCCAGGTCAAACGGGCTGCCGGCCACGCCGCGAAGCGGCGGTCACAGCCTGGGCGGGTATTCGCTCTCGCCGGGACTCATCATCGATGTCAGCAAGCTGTCCGCCGTGAAAGCGAGCGGCCGCGGCGTCTCGGCCGGGGCCGGCGCGGCGATGATCGACCTGATGACTGGGCTTAGCGCGCTCGGCCTGGCGATTCCCCAGGCCCCGGAGCCGACGGTCGGGACGGGGGGCTTCGTGCAGGGCGGCGGCGTCGGATTCGAGAGCCGCCGGTTCGGCCTGGCTGCTGACAACTTGCTGGCCGCCGATGTCGTGCTCGCCGACGGCAGTTTCGTGCGGTGCTCGGAGCGCAGGAACGAAGATCTGTTCTGGGCGCTGCGGGGGGCCGGCGGCGGCAACTTCGGCATCGTTACCCGGTTCGAGTTCCAGCCGGTGCCGATCCCCATGCAAACCAACTTCGTTCTGACCTGGTCGGGAGAGAACGTCAGGGAAGTCCAGCAGGCGTGGCAGGACTGGCTTATCAATAGCTCCCGTGACATCAACGGCAGCCTGCTGATCTTGCTCGGCAACGTACCCGATTCCTCGTCGGCGTCGGCGTCGGCGTCGGCCAGGACCGCGAGCGCGCCAGTACCGTCGGTCGTTCTCGTCGGCTCGGCGGTCACCGGCCTTGACCAGGCCAACAGCGAACTCGACGCGCTGGTCTCCGCGGTCGGCGTTCAGCCAACCTTCCGCTCCGCCCAGCAGTTCGGCCGCCAAGCGGGGATGCTGGACCTGTTCGACTGCAGCAGCCTGACGGTCAGCCAGTGCCACAGGGAAGGCACGACGTCCGACGGCGAGCTGCCGACGTTCGGATTCACCATCGAGCGCAATCGCCTGTTTGATCATGGCATTTCCGCGAGCGCATTCGACCTGATGCTCGAGGCGTATGAGACCGGATTCGCCGATCCTCAGATCCGGCTAATGGAATTCGTCGGGGTCGGCGGCGCGATCAATGACGTGGGGCGTACGGAGACGGCTTACGTCCATCGCACGTCGCAGTTCTTCATGCGGACCGGATTCGGCCTGCCGACGCCAACGCCGAGTGCCGGTGACGTTGCCGCCGGGCACGGCTGGATCGATGCCTTGTTCAGCGTCGTCAACCGGTTCTCAGATGCTGAGTCCTATCAGAACTTCATCGACCCCGGCCTGCAGGATTGGCGCACTTCCTATTATGCCGAGAACTATCCCCGGCTAAAGCGCGTCAAGCGGCACTATGACCCGGATAATTTCTTCCAGTTCGCGCAAAGCATTAAGCCTTAACGCCGACCCCCGGCTCGTGGTGGGTGGCAGTCTTCCCTGACTGCTGCCCATCACGGGTTTCTGGCCTTAAAACAGGGCGGGTATAGGGGGGCGTGTAGGGGATCTCGGCGGCAGTTTTTCGTCGAGACTGGAAGCGGTACTGCCCGCAGTCATGCTAGCGAGCCAGGGATAGGTTGATATGCTGCGCACGGAGCTAATCCGGCCATTGCCCGAGCTGCTCACGGCTCACGCCGCGGAATTCGGCGGGAAGATCGCCTTTCGTGATGCGCGACGTCAGGTCAGCTATGCGGAGCTT
>DASYAT010000280.1:0-29900 GCA_036501205.1 Streptosporangiaceae bacterium
ACGGCCACGAACCCCTCCGACCCCTGCCGCTTGTTCGCATAGTCTCCGCCGACCGCGCAGCTGCCGGCCGAGCCGCACGACACCGACTCGACGTCGGCGTCGCCACCACTGTTCAGTGCCGCCAGGCCCGACACCTTGGTCGCGCGGCCCCAGCGGCCGTTGCGCTCGCTGACCACGAACCCTAGGGAAGCGCCGGAACCTTCGTTGTACGAGTAAGTACCGCCGGCCGTGCAACTGTCCGCCGACGCGCACGACACCGAGAAGACGTAAGCCGCGCCGCCCGTGTTCAATGCCCCCAGGCCAGGCACTTTGATCGCCCCGCCCCAGTGCCCGTTTTTCTCGCTGACCACGAACCCCTGGTGGCCGAAGGTGTTCGTATAGTCCCCTCCGGCGGCACAGTTACCTGTCGAGGCACATGACACCGTGAGGATTTCGGCCCCATGTCGTCCCAGGCCCGTCACCTCGATCGCCGTGCCCCACGCGCCGTTCCGCTCGCTGACAACGAACGCGTGATGGCGGCCGTCAGACAGATAGTCTCCGCCGGCCGCGCAGTTGCCAGGAGACGGGCACGACACCGCGAAGACCTGGGCCGCCTGGCCGTTGCTCAGCGCCCCCAGGCCCGGTACCTCGATCGCCTTGCCCCACGCGCCATCGACCCGGACCGCCCTGGCCGAGGCCGCCACCGGTCCGGCACCGCAGACCGCAACAGCCCCAGCCGCTATTGCCAGAACCCAGCGTCGATTCATCATGTGCTCACCGTCCCTGCGACAAGACGCTTAGCGCGCTGACCTGGTTTACCGCCGCCGAACAGCCATGAGGTCAGCTGGCCCGGTCAGGCGCGCCAGCTACGCCCACTCCAGTGCAAGAAGAGGCCCTGCGCATATCCGTTGGGCGTGCTGTACGTGCCGACGGCCCAGGCGTTGCCGGCTGACGACGTTGTGACGCCGATCAGCCGGGCGGAATCGCCGGCATCCGGAGTCGGGCTCGGCAGCTGCGCCCAGGTGGCTCCGTTCCAGTGCAGGATCAGGCTGGCCGTCTGGCCGGACCGACGCTGCGAATGCCCGACCGCCCAGACGTTGCTGGCCGACGAGGCGGCCACACTGGACAAGATGGCCGATCCGGGGTTCGGCGTCACCGAGCGAGTCCAGGTGTGGCCGTCCCAATGCAGCACCAGGGCGGACGGACCTGGCCTGATCAGGTAGCCGACCGCCCAGGCGTCGCTGGCCGAGATCGCGGTGACCCCGAACAGCATGGCTCCTCGCGACCGGCCCAGCGACGGGGTGGCGACCTGCCGCCAGGAGGTCCCGTTCCAGTGCAGCACGAGTGCCCGCCGGGCCGACCTGGCGTCGGAGTAATAGCCGACCGCCCAGGCGTCGTCGGCCAGGCTCGCGCTCACAGCGGTGAGCCGGTCATTGCGGCCGGCACCGCCCGGGTTCGGGCTGGCCATCTGCCGCCACGCCGTGCCGTTCCAGGCCTCGATCAGGGTACGAAGCTGACCGTCCGGCGCCCGGTAATTGCCGACCGCCCAGGCGTCGGACGCCGAGGTCGCCGCCACGCCGTACAAGCTCGTGCTGCGCCCGGCTCCGCCCGGCTCAGGGACGGGCTGGCGCACCCAGGAGGTGCCGCTCCAGCGCTCGATCAGGGCGTGCGTCACCTGGCCGCTGGCGTAGGTCCCGGCCGCCCAGCCGTTGTCCTCCGAGGTCACGGCGACCGAGTTCAGGCTGCTCGAATCGCCCGGGGCGGGGGTACGCTCCTGTGCCCAACTGGACCCGCCGAAACTCACCGCCAGCGTGTTGAAATTGCCGGGTCCGAGCACGTTTCCTGCGGCCAGAACCTGGCACGGTGACAATGTGGCGATCCCGATCACCGAGGCTTGCGGCGTCGATGGCTGAGTGCCGTTCCAGGCCGGGCACGCCTGCGCCACGGTCGGGGCCGAGGTGAACGGCCGCAGGGCCGTCAGCGCCGAGACCACGGCCGAGGCGACGAGCAGGATTGGGACGACCGAAGCTATCTTCAGGGTCCTTGGCACCGGCACCGCGGCCACCTCCCGACGTTCATGATTCGCGTAGTTGACGCTCATCGTTGGCAACTGGTTGTCAGGCGGCGGGAACTGCGCTCGCTATCATCGCCCTTGCAGCCGATCCCCTTGCCTAGGAGCCAGCCACGGCGACCTCTGACGCGCGCAACCATGAGCCAGCGCCGACTGGCGTTGAACCCGATGTGAGGTTCACGCTCGCGAACGAGCGGACGTTCCTCGCCTGGAGCCGCACCGCGCTGGCATTGATCGCGGCCGGCCTCGCCGTCGCCCAGTTGCTGCCGCCGTTTCCCGGCGTGCCGTGGGGCCGCTCGGTCATCGCGACGCCGCTGATCCTGCTCGGCGCGACACTGCCCGGTCTCAGCTACCTCGAGTGGCGTCGCAACCAGCGCGCGATCAGGCGAGCCGAGCCGCTGCCGCAGACCCAGCTGCCCAAGATCCTGGCGGTGACCATCGGGCTGATCGCCCTGGTCGCGGTCGCCGTGGACCTGTACTCCAAGCTGGCCAGGCATTGACCGGCGAACCCTCGCCGGATAGCCGACCGCCCGACCCCGGGCTGGCCAGGGAACGCACCAGCCTGGCCTGGACCAGAAGCGCGATCGCGTTCGCGGCGATCGGCGCCGCGATCACCAAGACCAGGCCGCTCGTCGGAGCGCCGCTGCTGCTGTTCAGCGCGGTGATCTGGCTAATCGGCCGATCCCGCCGCACACCCGGGCTGGCCGGGCTGGCGCCCAGGCGGGTGCTGACGGTCGCGATCAGCGTGACCGTAGTCGCGGTAGCCGCCCTGGTCATCGTCCTCGCCGAGAAGTCGGCACCAGGGCTGCATCTCTGAAGCGCAGGCACGGCCCGGGCCTGCGACCAGACCAGGGCCATGCCATTGCTAGCGGGTGCTAACCGCTTGAGCTAGCTCCCCACGGTGTAGGCGTAACTGAAGAAGTGGATATCAGAAATCGACGTCGGGAACCCGACGGCGGGTTCCTGATCAGTCAGGTCCGTCGAGTAGATGACGCCGAGCGTGCCGGTCACCGCGGAGCCCGCGGCTGCCCTGGGCGACAATGTCGCCGTCAGCGTTCCGGTAGCTCCGGGTGCCAGCTGCAGCGGGGCGGCGGTGTTGCCGCCGCTGATGTCGTTGCCCGACGGTTGCAGCAGGAAGAGCGCGACGTGGTTGGTCGTGTTCTTGACCTTCACCGTGATCGGGACGCTGGAACTAGCGCCGATGGTCGTCGCCGCCGAGGTCGGCAGGCCGGTCTCAGCGAAAGGTGCGAGCTTGTTGTAGGCGACGACGCCGCTGACGTTCTGGGAGAACACCGTCCCGTCGGTCGTGGCGCCCTGCATCACGTCGATCTCCCACATCCCTGGCTCGGGATCGGTCGCGATAAGCGAGCCGTTTCCTGTCGGGTTGCCGGGCGTCGGCGTGGTGTCGATGGCGGTGGCATCGACGTTCCCCGACTCGGCAACCGACGGGTCAAGGTCGGAAGGCGAGAGCAGGTAGTAGTACACCGGATCGTTGGCGGCGTGGTCCGGTGCGTTGAACGACACGTCGAGGTCCTTCATGCCCGCAGGCACGTTCACGTAGAACGTCTTGATCTGCCCGGCACCGCGAGATACCGAACTGGTCAAGGTAGCGCTGAACGAGCCGCCGCCCGACGGGATGAGGGTACGCCGGGCGATCGGCACCGAGCTCTCGAGCCCGTCCGGCGAAGTGAACTGAACCGACTCCGGGGCATCGCCCGGAGCCTGCGGGAGAGCGATGCTAAGCGGCACGCTCACCGAGCTGCGAGGCGCGATCGTGACGGGCCTCGACGCCGGGCTGGTCGTGAAGTTCTGGCCGCTGGCCTGGAACGTCACGGTTCCGGTGTAGGTCCCTGGAGTAGCCGGAGGAAGCTGTACGTGACCGCGACCGTTGGACCACAGGATCTGGGCCGTCCAGGTTCCTGCCATCGGGTGCTCGACCGTGCTGTGCTGGATGTCAGGACTGGCGTTAGGCCCGTTGGAGCCGCCGAAGTCGTACGACATCTGGGCCAGTCGCCCGGCCGGGTCGGTCAAGAGGAACGTCAGGATGTTGTTACCGCCGTTCGTCGGATCCGGCCAGCGCATGTCGGCATCCAGCACGTCGACGCCCCTCGGCACCCGGAACGTGATCGATGCCGCCGCGGTCGCTCCCTGGGCTGGAAGCGAGGCGCCCGGCGCCGGGGCGCTGACGTTCTCAGTAACCGGGTTACCGAAGCTACTCTCGCCGCCAAGCACCCGGTAGGTGCCGATGACTCGCTCGAAGCGGGCTGAGGCGTTGTACAGCGTGACCGACTGGTGGGAGGTTGAGCCGCCCGGACCCTGTACGTCGAGCTGGGTTGGGCTGTCCACCAATTCCGGGGAGCTGAAGAATCCGTGCGCGGTGGTACCTGGCATCTGACGGGCCGCCTCAACGGCCCCGAAGATGTTCAGCAGGCCTGCGCCCTGCTGATCGGCCGGAGCGCCAATGTCGGTGGCCGTGCTGGTGAGGATCGCCTTTACCTGAGCTGGCGTCGGGGTGGCCCCGCCGTGGGTGTCACGGTAAGCCTGGATCACGTCGGCGGCGGCGCCGGCGATGAACGGGGCCGACTCGCTAGTTCCGCCGAAGGCCTCGGTCGGAAGCGGAGGTACCTGGCCGGCGCCGGCGACCGCCAACGACAGGTAGCCAGGAGCGAGTAGGTCAACCACGGCGCCGTTGGGCGCGGTGCCGCCCGACGACAACGTCGTCATGTTGTCGCTTTCCCAGCCGCGGGTGTAGCCATCGGCTTGGGCGAGGAGCCTGAGGTCGTCAGATCCGGCGGCGTCGATGACGTTGGGGTCATTGGCCGGAGCCTCGACCGTGCCGGATGAGCCGCTGTCGCCCGCGCTCTCGACTACGACGACGCCCGCTTGCACCATGGCGTCGTTCGCTGGCTCGATCAGGTCGGCGGAGCCGTCGGGCAGAGCGCCGAAGCCGTAGGACTCCGACACCACGTTGACGCCCTCGCCTACCGCCTGCTGCAGCCCGGCGATGACCTGCGACTCGGGGGCCACGATCTGACCCAGCGAGTTGGTATCGGAGAAGAACCCGGTACTGAGCAGGGAGGCGCCGGTGGCGTCACCCACGATCCGGAAGCTGCAGTTCGCGGGGAAGTTCGAGAAGGGCAGCTGAGAAGCGTAGGTGTAGGTGACCGTGCCCTGAGCGGCGATCGTGGAGACGTCCCCGTTGAACTCGTCGCTGAAGACGTTCTCGGTCGGATCGGGGGCGTCGATGATCACGTGCGTGCCGTCAGGCCGGATCATGTTAGGGTTGCCGGCCAGCGAGTTAGCGTCGACGTTCCCGACAGTGACGCCCTGGCCCGTCGCGATCCTGGATGCTTCGAACGGGTCGAACGGGTTATCGGACGCAGCGTGGATCAGGCTGAGGGCCTCGGGCTCGAGCAGCGGCTTGCCGGAGAACGCGTTGCAGAATCTCTGCCCGTCGGCCGCTTTGGCCGGGAAATGGGACTTGCGCACCCGGGAGGCGGCCGCCGTCTTCGAGTTCGACGTGCCTTGCCCGATGATGATGGTCCCGTCGGGAACGACCTTCTCGACGCCCCGGGTGTGGCTGAGTGCCTTTGCCTCAGCCGCGGGCATTGTCGCCGCGACCGCGTTGAGGAGAGAAAGGGTCGTGATGTGGGTAGCCCCGACCTGCTTCAGCTGGGCTACGAGCGGCTTCTGCATGGCAGCGGCGGATGCTTGCCTGGCGTGCCGGTGGGCCCGGTTCGCGGGCAGGTTGGTGAGCTGGTCGTCAAACACGACCACCACGTGCTCTCGCTTGCCGGCCGAACGTGCCTTGACCTGGCTAGGGTTCAACTTAGCGAACTCGGGCTTTGGCGCACTGGCCGCGCCCGCCCTGGCCACGCTGGCTTGGGCGGCCGCACCGGCTGCCCAGCCGGCACTGGTAATCGTCGTGACGCCGAGCGCGGCCGCACCAAGCAGCGATGCGGCCTTACGTCGGGTTGAGGACATGCCATACCCTCCATTTCCGGCCCTTTCTCGGGCCGTAGTTCCGGGTCTAGCACCTCAACCACCACCGGAACAAGGAGGATAAGCAGCAAAATATCCTGGCACCTATTACTCGGCGCCAGCATCCGCGATTCGAAGGAGGAGGACTTCCGATGGCGTTCGACACACCTGCCGGGACGCGAGGCGCACGGCAGCCTCGCGCCGGGACGATGATGCGCTTTATCAACAAGACGGCCGCTGGCCGGATCCGCCGCACCGGGAAGATGATGGGATTCAAAGCCCTGAACCTGACCACCATCGGCGCCAAGACCGGCGCCGAGCGGACCAGCCCGGTCGGCTGGTTTCCCGGCCCGGACGACAGCTGGCTGATCGTGGCGTCCGCCGCCGGGGCGGTGCGCAACCCCGCCTGGTACTACAACATCGCCGCCAATCCGGACAAGGTGACGATCGAGGTCGAGGGCCGCATGATCCCGGTCACCGCCGCCCAGTTGCACGGTGACGAGCGCGACCAGGCGTGGCAGCAGATCACCACCGCCGTACCCCGGTTCGGCGGGTACCAGCAGAAGACCGACCGGGAGATTCCCGTCATCCGCCTGGTCGCGCGACCTGGGTCGGACGGCTAGCTGACAGAGCTGATCGGGCGGGTCGAGCTGGCCCTACTTCTTGCGGTCGCGCTTGCCTTGATCAACCGGGCCTGCGGGGCCGGCTAGACCGGCCCGTCGCAAGGCCGCGGCCATCGGTCCCTCTGGTTCAGGCTGCCGGTTACTGCCTTGACGGCCGCCGTTTGTTCTCCCGCCAGAGCCTTTATTACCACGCTGGCCGCTGCGATCATTACGCTGACGGCGGTCGGAGTCGGCGGGCTGGCGTTCTGAGCGGGGGCGGGAGTCGGCTGACCGGCCGCCGGAGCCGGCACCGGGCTCGTCGAGGCGCAGGGTCAGCGAGATCCGCTTGCGCGGAATGTCCACGCCGAGCACCTTGACCTTGACGATGTCGCCGGGCTTGGCGACCTCACGCGGGTCGCTGACAAAGTCCCGTGACATCGCCGATACGTGCACCAGCCCGTCCTGGTGGACGCCGATATCGACGAACGCGCCGAACGCGGCCACATTGGTAACCACGCCTTCGAGCACCATTCCCGGCTGCAGGTCGGCCAGCGACTCGACGCCTTCGGCGAAGGCCGCGGTGGTGAACGCGGGGCGCGGGTCCCGGCCCGGCTTTTCCAGCTCGCCCAGGATGTCGGTGACGGTCGGAAGACCGAACCGCTCGTCGGTGAACTCGGCCGGCTTCAGCGACCGCAGCATCGCGGTGTTGCCGATCAGCTCGCTCACCGGGGTGCTGCCGGCGGGGGCTCCGGGGGTCGTCCCCAGGGTTTTGACTGCTTCCAGGATCCGCCGGACCACCGGGTAGGCCTCCGGATGGACCGCCGAGGAGTCCAGCGGGTCGTCCCCACCGGTGATCCTCAGGAAGCCTGCGCACTGCTCGAACGCCTTCGGGCCGAGCCTCGGCACCTCTTTCAGTGCCTGGCGGGTGGCGAACGGGCCGCGTTCGTCCCGGTGGGCGACGATCGCTCCGGCTAGGCCTTCGCTGATGCCTGAGACCCGGGTGAGCAGCGGCACCGAGGCCGTATTCACGTCCACGCCGACCGCGTTCACGCAGGTCTCGACCACGGCGTCCAGCGACTTGGACAGCTTGCCCTGGGTCAGGTCGTGCTGGTACTGGCCGACGCCGATCGACTTCGGGTCGATCTTGACCAGCTCGGCCAGCGGGTCCTGGAGGCGCCGGGCGATCGAGACCGCGCCCCGAAGCGACACGTCCATCTCCGGCAGCTCACGGGTGGCGTAGGCGGACGCCGAGTACACCGACGCGCCGGCTTCGGAGACCATCGCCTTGGTCAGCTTCAGGTCGGGCTTCGCCTTGATCAGGTCGCCGGCCAGCTTGTCGGTTTCCCGCGAGGCGGTGCCGTTGCCGATGGCGATGAGGTCGACGTTGTGCTCGGCCGCCAGCTTGGCCAGCGTGCCGATCGACTCGTCCCACTTGCGCTGCGGCTCGTGCGGGAAAATCGTCTTGGTCGCGACCGGCTTGCCGGTCTTGTCGACCACGGTGACCTTGACCCCGGTACGGAACCCCGGGTCCAGGCCCATCGTCGTGCGGGCCCCGGCCGGGGCGGCGAGCAGCAGGTCGCGCAGGTTAGCCGCGAAGACCCGGACCGCCTCGTCCTCGGCGGCTTGCCACAGCCGCATCCGCAGGTCGGCGGCGATGTGCACGCTGATCCTGGCCCGCCAGGCGACCCTGACGGTGTCGGACAGCCACCGGTCGGCCGGCCGGCCGCGATCGGCGACCTTGAAGTGATCGGCGATCAGGGCCTCGGAGTCAGTGAAGCCAGAGCCGACCAGCTCGCCCTCGCCCGGATCCATGGTCAGGTCGAGGAAACCTTCTTTTTCGCCCCGGAACATCGCGAGGATGCGATGCGACGGCAGCTTGGGGTACGGCTCGTTAAAGTCGAAATAGTCAGAAAATTTTGCGCCGGCTTCTTCCTTGCCATCCTTGACGCTGGCCGCGAGCTTCCCCCTGGACCAAGTGCGTTCCCGCAGGACGCCGATCAGGTCCGCGTCCTCAGAGAACCGCTCGATCAGGATCGCCTGAGCGCCGTCCAGCGCGGCCGCGATGTCGGACACGCCGCGCTTGACGTCGACGAAGCCCATCGCCGTGGTGTGCGGGTTCTTCGCCGGATCAAGGAGCAGCAGCTCGGCGAGCGGCTCAAGCCCGGCCTCGCGGGCGATCTGGGCCCTGGTCCGCCGCTTCGGCTTGTACGGCAGGTAGATGTCTTCCAGCCTGGCCTTGGTCTGAGCGCCCATGATCTGGGCGGCCAACGCTTCGGTCAGCTTGCCCTGCGACCTGATCGACTCGATGATCGCATTGCGACGCTCCTCGAGTTCGCGCAGGTAGGTGAGCCGCTCGGTGAGCGTCCGGAGCTGAACGTCGTCCAGTCCGCCGGTCGCCTCCTTGCGGTACCTGGCGATGAACGGCACGGTCGCGCCGCCGTCAAGCAACTCGATGGCCGCGACCACCTGGCGTTCGGCGACGGACAGCTCATCGGCGATCGCGCGGTGCACTGGCACCGCGGCCGGGATCTTGACGTCCGGCTGGCTCGCTGCCGTCGGTTCGGTGGCGGCGGGCTCGGCGGATTCGGGGCTGGATGACGCCGTGGACGGGGAATTCACGTGCGGACTCTACCCTCCGGCGCACACTTTAAGGACCGGAACCGCCCGCCTAGCCTCGCCGTTCCGGCCGGGCGTTTCTAGCCGGCGGCATCCGATCGGCCCGCCGGCGGCTGAAGACCTAAACATCGCACCGAGCGAAGTGCGGTCAGGCACTACCACCATGGCGCGGCTCACTACTCGCCACCACCCGCATGCGCCATCCCCCCGCAACCACCCGGCCGCCCCTCGCCCGCCATCCCCGGCCACCACTGACCCGCCATCCTCGCCCGCCATCCCCGCCACCATCACCCCAGCCACCACAGGCCGCCACCCTCGCGCAGCATCCCCGCCACCAAACCACCCTCGCGCGGCATCCCTGCCGCTGCCACCGCCGCCGCCCAGGTCACCACCCGCCGCCACCCGCCGCTGCGAGCAACCACTTTCGTCCCGTCAGTCACACCAATCAGATTGGCCCCACTCGCCCAAGTCCGGGTCGTCCTTGATCATTTCTCAAAAGGATGAATATGCGGTTTCATCTGGTTTTTCGAGGATGAATATGCGCATTCATACGTTGGACGCACTTCGGAATAGTCGCGAATGCCCGGTTAGCTCGTTGTGCGCGTTCGCACTAGCAGAGATTGCGGGCCGCGGAATGAGATGTTTGGGTGGAATGCGAGGTTCTGGTTGGGGGCAAGACTCAGGGCTGGATAGCGGCGGGCCAGTTCGGTGACCGCGATCTGGGTTTCCAGCTTTCCGAGGTTGGCGCCCAAGCAGTAGTGCAGGCCCTTGCCGAAGGCCAGGTGCTGGTCGGCACTGGGACGGTGCAGGTCGAAATCGTCCGGGTTGATGAAGATAGTGCCGTCTCGGCCGGCGGCGGCTAGCCAGAGGAACAGCTTGGCGCCGGGCGGGAGGTCGGCGCCGCCGAGCGTGGTTGCCTTGGTGGTGACCCGGCGCCAGACCGGGACGGACGGGTCGAATCGAAGGGTCTCGTCGACCGCTCCGGGGATCAGGTCAGGCTGGCGCTCGATCTCCGTCCAGCGGGCCGGGTCTTCGAGAAGGCGGCGGACCGTGTTGCCGATCAGGCCGGTCGTGGTCTCGTGGCCGGCGAAGGACAGCGAGAACAGGATCGAGCCGATCTCATCGCGGCTGAGCCGGCCGGGGTTCTCGGCGGAAATCGTGAGCAGGTCGGTGGTGAGATCGTCGCCGGGCTCGGCGGCTCTGAGGTCCACCAGGTCGCGCAGGTACTTGCGGTAGGCGGCGATAGCCGTAGCGATCTCGATCTGGTCGCCGGGCGCGGGCCGGCCCCAGGACAGCGCCGCCCGGTAGCCGCACCATTGCTTGAGCTGTGGGTAGTCCTGTTCAGGCACTCCCATCAGCGAGAACACGACGTTGGCCGGCAGCGGGAACGCGAGCGCACCGATCACGTCGAACTCGGCCTGGCCGGCCACGGCGTCGAGCAACCGGGCGGTGGTCGCCTCGATCGCGGGCAGCATTGCGTTGACCCGCTTCATGCTGAACGCCCGGGCGGCGGGCTTGCGCAGCCGGGCGTGCTCGGGCTCGTCCAGGCTGACCATCGACGGCTGCGGCTTGTGCCCGCCCGCGAGCAGGATCTGCTGGGCATCGCTGACCAGCGGGACCAGCGGCGCCTGAGCCACCGCGGCCGAGTAAGTGCCAGGATCGCTGAATACCTGCTCGATGTCGGCGTACCTGGTGATCACGTAGTAGCCGATCGACGGCGCGTAGAACACCGGTGCGCCGCCGGCGGGCAGCCCGGCCAGGATCGAGTAAGGATCGGCGAGGAACTCCTCCGACAGCGGATCGAACTCGGCATAGACCGGGCAGCCGGACACCGACGCCACTTCCCAACTAGCTGGTCAGGGCGACCGACGCCTCGGCGGTGTGAGTGAGGAAGGTCAGCGCCTCCTCGAAATACAGTGTCACGGTGCCGGAGTCGTGCGACAGGTACCCGATCGACAGGTCCTGGCCGAGATACAGCTCGTAGTCGCCGCCCCTGGTCGAGACGAGCAGGCCGCCCTCGATCGCCGGGGCCCAGATGATCGGGCCGTCGATGAGGTTGGCCAGGTGCTGGCGGATCGGGTAGCCGTGATCGGAGGTCTCGCTGACCGCCGTGTACGCGTCGGCGCTGAGGGCCAGCGCATAGGGACCGTCGACCCCGGCGAGCCGGAGCGCGGTCAATGCGGAGGCGATCACGTCCGGGTAGCGGGTTGCCTCACCGGGCAGGCTGATCGCCGGGTTCGACGAGCCCGGCCTGATCCCATCGACACCGCCCGCCTGGTAGCCGTCGAACACGACCCCGTCCTCGACCATGGCGATCTGCCGGGCCGCGTCCTTCACCGGCTGCCAGTCCGGATCCTCCGCGCCTCGGTCGACATCGTCAATCGCCTCCCGGCTGAGCGTGAACGGCAGCCGGAACTCGACGACGGGCCGCGCGATCCTGGCCCGGGCGAACACGCCTTCACCCGGCGAAGCGACGTCGCTCAGATGCCCGGTGCCGACGGCCGCGAGCGCCTCGTCGCCAGGTTCGGTGACGTCGACGATCCGCCGGCCGGCCAGGTGGAGCGTGAACGTCCGCTTGGCCTCGGCCTCGATGCTGGCCCAAGCGGCCGCCGAGATCGGGGCTAGCTCGTGGTGCAGGTTGTTCATTGCTGAGCGCTCCTTTGCAGGCCGCCGATCCGCAGTGATCCGTCCCCGGCGCGGGCCGCGCTAGGTGAGGGGTCAGGCCGATCGGGCAGATTGTCGAGAAAATCAATGGTCGGAACAAAAAACAGGCAGCCGGTCACCGCGGTAGAGAAGTCGAGTATCCGGTCATAGTTCCCTGCCGGCTTGCCGATGAACATGTTGGTCAGCATCTGCTCGGTCACCGAAGGAGTCGCCGCGTAGGCGATGTAGAAGGTGCCGAACTCGGCCCGGCTGGGCGAGCCGAATGGCATGTTGGCCCGCAGAATCTGCCGCTGGGTGCCGTCGGGATCGATAATCGTGTTCAGCGCGACGTGCGAGTTCGACGGCTTGATGTCGTCGGGCATCTCGATGTCCGACAGCTTGCTGCGGCCGATCACCTTCTCCTGCTCTTCGACCGTCAACTGGTTCCAGGTCACCAGGTTGTGCAGGTACTTCTGGATGATCACGTAGCTGCCGCCAGCGAAGTCAGGATCCTCGTCGCCGATCAGCGCGGCGGCCAGGGCGGCCCGGCCAGCCGGGTTCTCTGTACCGTCGACGAAGCCGATCAGGTCCCGCTCGTCGAAGTACCTGAACCCGTGCACCTCATCGCAGACCGTGACCCAGCCGGCCAGCCGGTTCATCACCTGGGTGATGAATTCAAAGCACAGGTCCATTTGGTTGGCCTTGACGTGGAACAGCAGGTCGCCAGGGGTGGCCGGAGCGTGGTGCTTGGCGCCGGCGAGCGGGCGGAACGGGCGCAGTTCGGCCGGACGCGGGCCGTCGAACAGCCGGTCCCAGGCCGCGGAACCGATGCCGACCGAGCAATCCATCTTGCCTTCCGGCAACCGGAAGCTGACTGAGCGCTCCAGCCCGGTCAGGTCGTCGAGCAGGCTCCTGACCGCGTCCTCGCCACTGGGATTGATGGTCGCCACCAGGAAGATCGCCGAGGAGGTAAGCGGACCGAGAAATGGCTGCGAGGTCGGCGGCTCAGACACGGTCGACAGTCTTCCACACAGCCTCCAAGAGGATGCTCATGACTGACGTGGTCGTCGCAGGCGCGGTCCTTGGTCACCCTGAACGTTCAGTTCCCGGGTGACTCCCGGTACAGCGGCCGCGCGGTGCCAGCCGCCGCCGGCTTGCCGCAAGCCTCGCAAACCACCTGAGCCAACAGATGCTCGCCGCATTCGTGCACGAGCACCAGCGGCGGCTGGTCACCAGGGTTGAGGTAGGTATCGCCCCACCGCATGAGCGTGAGGATCACCGGGTACAGGTCGCGGCCAGCGTCGGTCAGGAAGTACTCGAATCGCTTTGGGTGCTCGCTGTACTGCCGTCGCTCCAGGATCCCGGCACCGGTCAGCGCGCGCAGGCGCGAGGCCAGCGTGTCCCTCGGCGCCCCGATCCTGCGGACCATTTCGTCAAACCTGCGGTTGCCGAGGAAGACCTCGCGCACCGCGAGCAGCGCCCACTTCTCGCCGACGATCTCAAGCGTGCGCGCCACCGAGCACGCTCTCGGCTGGGCTGATGTGGTCACCATGCGATCCATCGTAACAGGTGAGTCCGAAACCTGGACGCACCGGTCTTGGCCGGGTTATGGTGAGTCCAGATCCTGGACTTACTGGAAGGACGGCACGTGACCACAACGCGATCGACCGCGGCTGACGGCCCGGTCGGCTTGGCGGCGACGGGGCAAGTCGAGACGAGCCGAACCGAACCCGGCGGGCGGCGGGTAGCGGCGATCGTGGCCGTGCTGGCACTCGCGGTGTTCATGTCGAGCCTGGACCTGTTCATCGTCAACCTGGCGTTCCCGTACATCGGCAAGGAGTATCCCGGCACCAGCCTGGGCTCGCTGTCCTGGGTGCTGAACGGCTACACGATCGTGTTCGCAGCGGTCTTGGTACCAGCCGGGCGGTGGGCTGACCGGGTGGGCAGGCGGCGGGTGTTCTCGATCGGCCTGATCGGGTTCACCGCCGGATCGCTGCTGTGCGGCCTCGCGCCCAGCGTCGCGACGCTCATCGGGGCCCGGGTCATTCAGGCCGCCGGCGCCGGACTCATGGTGCCGGCGTCGCTGTCGCTGCTGCTCGCCTCGGTCCCGGCGAAGGCGCGGTCGAGCGCGATCGGCGCGTGGTCGGCGGTCGGCGCGCTCGGCGCCGCGCTCGGCCCGGTCGTCGGTGGCAGCCTGGTGCAGCTCGACTGGCGCTGGGTGTTCTGGATCAACCTGCCGGTCGGACTGGCTGCGATCGCGCTGGCGAGGCGGGTCGTGCCGGAGAGCAAGGACGACCGGATCACCGGCCGGCCGGACGTGGCCGGTGCGGGACTGCTCGCCGCCGCCGTCGGCCTGGTTGCGTTCGCCCTGGTGAAGGCACCGGATTGGGGCTGGGGCTCGGTCGCGTTCCTTGGCACGATGGCCGCTGCGGTGCTCAGCGGAGCCGCGATGGTGGTCAGGTCGCGGGCCCACCACTCTCCCGTGATCGAACTCGGGTTGCTGCGCGAGAAGACGTTCAGCGGCGCGTTCGGCGCCTCGATCCTGTACTACGCGGCCTTCGGGGCGTTCGTGCTGAACTCGGTGGAGTTCCTGACCGGTGTCTGGCACTACTCAGCTGTACGGGCTGGCCTCGCCATCGGGCCAGGGCCGCTGATGGTGCTGCCCTTCGCCAGCCTGGTCGCGCCGCGACTGGCCGCCAAGCTCGGCGGTCCCGGCCGGGTGGCGGTGATCGGCTGCCTGGTCAATGCGGGCGGGATGCTGCTGTGGTTCACCCAACTGCAAGCCCATCCGGCTTACCTCACCCATCTGCTGCCTTCGCAATTGCTCAGCGGCGCTGGGGTCGGGCTGGCGATCCCGTCGCTGCTCGCCGCGGGCAGCGCGGCGCTGCCCCCGGCTCGGTTCGGTACCGGCAGCGGCATCCTCAACATGGGCAGGCAGATCGGCACGGTGCTGGGCGTGGCCGGCCTGGTCGCCATCTTGTCGCACGTATCGGCCAGTGACCCGGTGCTGACCTTCAAGCACGCGGTCCTGCTCGTGGTCATGCTGTTCGCCGCCGCCGGGCTGGTCGCAGCCATCTTGCTTACCGGCCGGAAACGACCGGCCCCAAGCTGACAGAGCTGACGGCCGGTGCCCGCACCTTGCGCGGGCACCGGCCGTAGGCTAGCCGCCATGGGATTTTCTGGCTGGCCAGAGTCGGCTCTGGATTTTTACGACGGCCTCGAAGAGGACAACTCCAAGTCCTACTGGACCGCGCACAAGGCGCTCTACGACACGGCCGTGCTCGGCCCGATGACCAAGCTGACCGAGGAACTGGCTCCGGAGTTCGGTGCGGTCAAGATCTTCCGGCCGTACCGCGACGTCAGGTTCAGCGCCGACAAGTCGCCGTATAAGACCGGTATCGGCGCGGTCGTCGGGGCAGGCTACGTGCAGTTCTCAGCCAGCGGCCTCGCGGCCGGCAGCGGCATGCATCAGATGGCCTCGGATCAGATCGCCCGGTACCGGCAAGCGGTCGCCGAGGACCTGACCGGCCATGAGCTTGAGCGTGTCATCGAGACGATCACGAAGGCGGGCTATGAGGTTCATGGCCGGGATCCGCTGAAGACCGCACCGCGCGGTTATCAAGCCGACCACCCGAGAATCGAGTTGCTGAGAAACAAAGGTCTCGTGGCCTGGCAGGAATGGCCGATCGAGCCGTGGCTGAGCACGGCCGCCGTCAAGGACAAGGTCGCTGAGTTCTTCCGGATCGCCCAGCCGGTCGATGAGTGGCTGGAGAACCACGTCGGCCCGTCTGACCTGCAGGAATCCAGGCGCAGGTAGCTCGCTATGGCCGATCAGGCGTTCAAGGAGCTGGTCAGCGAGCGACTCGTGCTGCGCCGGTTCCGGCCCGATGACCTGGCTACTTTCGTGAGCTACCGGTCCGACCCGGACGTCGCGCGCTATCAGAGCTGGAACGCGCCCTACTCGCCGGGTGACGGAAAGCAGCTGATCAAGAACATGCGGCAGCAGCACCCGGATACGCCGGGCGAGTGGTTCCAGTTCGCGATCGCGCTTCGGGCTACTGGCGAGCTGATCGGCGACTGCGGCGCCAAGCCCAGCGCGTACGACCCGGTCCATACTCAGATCGGCTACACGATCGGCCGCGCCCACCAGCGGCGCGGCTACGGTATCGAGGCCGTGCGGACGCTGCTTAGCTACCTGTTCGACGCCCGCGGCATGCACCGCGTCACCGCGAACTGCGATGGCAGGAACACGGCCTCGATGGACCTGCTCGGACGCGTCGGAATGCGCAAGGAAGGCGTCATGCTGGCCAGCGTCTGGGCCAAGGGCGAATGGACCGACGACGTCCTGTTCGCCATGCTCGCCACCGAATGGTCGAGCTCGCGCAGCCGGCCGTTATCTGGTGGTGATCCGAGGCGCGGCTCGGCATGATGGGCCGCATGGAGCAGGATCATGGGCCGGTCACGGTCGCCGTTGATGGCTGGACGATCCGGGTCCAGCACGGCCTTCCTGCTAGCTACCAGCACTACCGGCACAACGCGGAGCTGCTTGACGAGTTCGATCTGCCCGATGACGAAGGTGATCACTGCTTCGTGGCGGTGAACAGAGGTGGTGAGCCGTTTCCTCGCCTGGTCGTTGCTCAGCGCTATTCACCGAGTGCCGCCGGATTTGAGCCCGGCGTCGCGTTCGTGCCCGAGACAGCGGTGCTGTTCGCCGGGGCCGGGACCAGGCTGCTCGCCTATACGCTGCGCGACCGCCCGCGGCGGCTCTGGGAGGACGCCGCGGACATGGGCTTCTGGCACTGGTCGGTGCACCCGTCAGCGGTACTGATGGCCGCCGAACTGGAACTCGCGGCCTGGACGAAAGACGGAGCCAAGCTCTGGACGATGTTCGTCGAGCCGCCCTGGTCCTACCAGGTCGCAGGCGACCAGGTTGAGCTGGACGTGATGGGCAGGAAGACCCAGTTCCCGATCAGCTCTGGGCCGGCCTAAGCCCTCAGACGCGGGTGCCCAGGTAGCCGGCGAAGCGTTCGTCTACCTGCTCAGCGGTCAGGCCGAAGTCGGCCAGCGAGTACTTGTGCCGCCATCGGGCATCGCGCATCCCGCCGCCCAGCCCGGAGCGCTCCGACTCGGCGTGCATCGCGCGCATGGCGTCGGCGGCCGCACCGGACAGTTCGAGGTCGAATTGCTCGTAGACCGTCTCGACGATCCTGAGCGGATCGGACACGAACTCGTCGTACCAGACGTCGCAGAAGTGCGACTGGTCATGCTGCGCCCGAGCCGCCATGAACCC
Organism: Streptosporangiaceae bacterium; assembly: GCA_036501205.1. Classification (GTDB taxonomy): domain Bacteria; phylum Actinomycetota; class Actinomycetes; order Streptosporangiales; family Streptosporangiaceae; genus Chersky-822. The sequence continues at coordinate 17,183 of DASYAT010000280.1, forward strand.
GTCGAGCCCCCGGGCCCACAGCTCAAGCTGATCTTCGCCGATGACCGGCCCGACAAAACGCTCTGACCAGCCGGCCGTGGCGTGCGCGGACAGGCTGCACGCCGAGCCGATCACTACGCGCGGCAGCCGGTGGGTCTGGATGATCAGCGCGTCCGGGTACACCGCCAGCAGTTCATCGAGCGCGAACAGGTGACTCGGGTTCTTCAGCACCCAGCGCCGCTTGGGGTCGTTCATGCCGATGAGCTGCAGGTTGCGCCGGTGCCTGCGGTAGGCGTCGGTCCAGTCCTTGCTCTCCAGCCACGATGAGTAGGTCGGCAGGTGAGCCAGGCACTCGAACGAGATCGACCGCATCGACTGCCACAGCAGCCGCCAGCATTCCTCGACCTGATCGGCGCCGATGAAGTGCAGGCCCATGAACTCCGGATGCTCAACGTGATGCTGCTTGACGCCCTGATCTATAGCGGCATACAACGGGTCGGATTCCCACGTGTCGCGCGGCGGCCTTGGCTGCGGCATCTGGGTCAGCCACAGTTCGACCCCCTGGTTGGCCGGATCGGCGGTCAGGAACCGGTGCAGGGCCGTGGTACCGGTCCTGGGCAGGCCGAGGACGAAGATCGGCCGGTCGATCGGGACGGAGGCGTATTCCGGGTGCTGCTGCCAGGACGCCTCGCTGACCAGCCGGGCTCCGAGGGCACTGCGCAGCGCGACGCGCTGCATCTTCTGGCCGAGCGGCGTCAGCTTCTCGTCTCGCTCGTAGGACGCGAGCAGCATGGACAGGCCGTCGATATAGTCATCCTCGCCGAACTCGGTCAGCCCGGTAAGCCTGGTCGCGGAGGCGTGCAGGTCACCAACAGTGCCGACACGATCACGGACCGGGGCGGCCGGGGCCGGGCTCGCCCAGGAGTCCGGATTACGTTTCACGGATCCCTCAAATTCTGGATTAATCCTGGGCAGCCTGGTCAATGGTGATACTCGCCGCAGTTCACGTCTATGCACTGGCCGGTGATCGACCGGGCCCACGGCGAGGAAAGGAACACAACCGCGTCGGCGATCTCATCGGGCAGCGGCAGCCGGCGCAGGTCAGTATTGGCCGCAGTCTCGTCGTAGATCACCTGCGGGTCGACGTCGCGCTTCTTCGCCAGGTAGCCGAAATACCACTGCAGCGAGTCACCCCAGATGTGCCCGGGCGCGACCGAGTTGACCCGGACGCCTTGCGGCCCGAGTTCGCTCGCCAGCGACTGCGCGACCGCGAGCAGCGCCGCCTTCGTCATCTTGTACGGCCCCATCGTGCGCTGGGAGAACCGCACCACCATCGAATTGATCATCGTCACCGACCCGGAGTTCTCGATGAGCGATGGAGTGAACAAGCGGGTCAGCCTTAGGGCTCCAACTACATTCGTGTCGAAAGCTTTGCGCACGGCATCGAGGTCTACGACGCCGAGATCTTTGATGGGGGGCATCGCCAGGGCGTTGTGGACCAGCGCGTCGGCTCGGCCGAACTTCTCCAGCGTCGCCTCGGCCAGCCTGGCGGCCGCGTCCGGGTCGCTGATGTCGGTGGGCACAGCGAGCGCCTCTCGGCCGAGAGCGATCACTTCCTTGGCCACTTCGGCCAGCCGGGACTCCGTCCGCGCGGCCAGGACCACGTTCGCACCCTGCTCCGCACTGCGAATCGCGATCGACCGGCCGAGACCAGGCCCGACCCCGGAAACAATGACGACTTTGTCTTGCAGCAGCATCAAGGACTCCCTACATCAGGGTAGAACGGCTCGGCCAATAAGGTCGTGATTGTCGGGTCATTCGCTAGTTAGCCGAGCATTCGAGTAGCCACCGCCGCCTGGCGCGCCGCGATCCGGTCGGTGTACTCGGCCTTCGTGATCGCCTGCTGCTCGTAGAACGGCAGGTGGCTGGCCAGTTCGGCCACGGGGACTAGCTGCACCGCCGGGCCGTCCGCCGCAGTCAGGTCCCTGGACAGCCGCTGCCAGCGCAACTGCAGGTATCCGCGCTGGTGACCAGTGCACTCCAGCCAGTTCGCGACCCCGGGGTCGCGCTCGCTGACCACGAATCGCAGCATGCCGTCCGGGTCGGCCCTGGCCTGATCGGCGGTGAGGCTGGTCTGGTGGTTGATGTAGTCCAGCGAGATGTACCACATGCTGCCGAGCTGGATGCCCTGGTAGGGAGCGACCTCCTTGGCCGCGGCCGGCACCGTGATGATCATGGCCTGGTCATCGGCCAGGTCGTAGTGCCCGACTGAAGAGAACTGCGTGGTCAGCCCGCCCGGCGTGGACCGCGGCTCGGTCAGCGTGTTGACCGGCAGCTTGAGGTAGAACCACTCAGGGAACTGCAGGAACGTCTTCAGCCGGGAGATCAGGATCTTTCCGGCCACGCCGTACCGCTTGGCCAGGGCGCTGGTGTCCGGCGGCACCGGCGCGGCCCCGGCCCCGTCGGCCCGCCTGATCATGACCAGCCCGCGCCGCTCGGCCGCCCAGTCGCTGTAGACCTCGCGCACGATCAGCATCGCCGATCCTGACCCAAGCGTGAAGTAGTTAGAAGGGGCGTCAGCGCGGGCCGGGCCGAACCGCAGCTCGAACGACCCGTCCGAGCCGATCTCCAGCTTCCGGTCATCGAACGCGCTCAGGCTGTCCGGCACCTGCACCGGCGAGTAGTCGCCGCCGAGTACCTGGAAACTCAGGTCAGAGGTACTCCCCCGCTGGCCGGTCACCACGTACTCGGCGTCGTCGCGCAGGTAGGCATGGAAGTACAAGGTGTCCGGGTTGTCCAGCCCGAGCTTGGTGTACGGGCCGGTCGAGGCGACAAAGAACGGGAAGTCCCGCTGGTAGGCCCAGGCCATCTGCAGGGACGCCCGGATCGATCCGGCCAGGTAGTCATAGCCCTCGGCCAGGTCCTGCTCGGTCTTGATGTGCGGCGCGCCGGTGATGATCTTCTCGGCTTCGAGTACAGCGTCCGCGAACGGCTGGGTCAGCAGGCCCGGCCCGGGCTGGTCAGGCACAGCTCAGCTCGCCCAGCGGTTAGCGGTGAGCTTCCAGCTCGGCAGGTCATCGAACGACTGCGTCGACTCGTAGATCCGCACGTACCCGGTGTGCGAGATCCGCCACTTGCCGTCGCCTTCGCGAACGTACTTGTCCTCGTAGAACGCCGCGCCCTTGATCACGAGCCGGAAGTCGGTCACGATCACGGTGTCCTCGAACCGCCAGGTGCCGGTCGCGGCGTCACCCTCGATCTCGATCTCGGGCTGGCCGGCCGCGTGCAGCGTGATGATGTTGTTGTCCAGGCTGTCCACCAGGAACTTGACGATGTCGGCGCGGCATTTCAGGTCCAGCGTCCGCCCAGCCATCGGCGTCCCGTAGTCCGCAGTGGCATCCTCGGTGAAGACGTCCCCGATCTCGTCCCACAGCTTGAGATCCACGCAGCGCAAGTAGCGGTACTTCAGCTGCTTGATCTTCTCCATCTCGACCAGGTTCACCTGCGGCCTCCCGGGCAGCCCTCACGTGCCTAATAACCCTAATTACTAGAACATGTTCTACTCCCGCAGCGAGATCGCGGCAAGTCAAAAGGGTGCATCATTGGCCCATGGGACGCGAGTGGATCGAGGAACTTCCAGCCGAACTCGAGGGGCAGAAGGCGATCATGCTGGGGCTGCTCGACTGGTGCGAGGCCGACGAGCGGGCCAAGTACCTGGTGGTCGCGTGCTCGGTTGGCCGCGGGGTCGGCGACCGGCTGTCTGACCTGGACATGGGGATGGGGCTGGAGTCACCGGACTTCGACGCGGCCGTGGCCGACGCGCACGAGGTCATCGACGGGGCGGGTGAGCTGGTCGACAGCTACACCCACAAGCTGCCCGGGCTAACCATGCCGCACGAGCGGATCTTCGCCCAGTACGCCAACCGCTGCCAGGTCGACATGGTGGTGATCCCGGCGTCGGAGCAGTATCCCGGAGTCAAGGACGAGGTCGTGCTCTATGACCCTGAGGGCATCAGGACCGCCAAGTGGCAGCCGACCTCGGTCACGCCCAAGCAGGTGCGCGAGTGGGCGTTCAACGGCTGGAACTGCCTGGCGGACGTCGGCAAGTACCTGCGCCGAGGCTCGGCCTGGGAGGCGCTGGAGCGGCTGCACCAGGCCAGGGCCGAGTACTGGCGGCTGCTCGCGACCAGCGTCGAGGTGCCGAATCCGCAGTACGGCATCACCAGCCTGCTGGACTTCGCCCCTGACCAGGTCCCGGCCAGCCTGGCGCGGACGGCCAGCGACCTCGACCTCACCCGGCTGCTACGGGCGGCCAGGCAGCTAGCCGAGAAGCTAGCGGGCGTCGGCAGCCAGCTCAAGCCTGAGCTCGCCGCCGTCCTCCCGGTCCCGATGGCCGCCTTCATCACCGCCGACCTGGAGTCGATAACAGGGTTGAACTAGAACCTGTTCTACCGCCAGGACGGCCGACCTGGCAGGATCAGACCCGTGCGATTCTCCTACGCCGAGTCGATGACCGACCCCAGCTACTACCTGCCGCTCGCCCAGGCCGCCGAAGAGGCCGGGTATGACTCGATGGTGGTGCCGGACAGCATCTGCTATCCGGAACACGCCACGAGCACCTATCCGTACAACCCGGACGGCACCCGCGAGTTCCTCGATGGCAAGCCGTTCATCGAGCCGTTCTCGCTGATACCGGCGCTGGGCGTGGTGACGAAACGGCTGCGATTCACCACGTTCGTGCTCAAGCTGCCGATCCGTAACCCGGTGCTGGTCGCCAAGCAGGCCACCAGCACGGCGGTGCTGACCGGAAACCGGCTGCTGCTCGGGGTCGGGACCAGCCCGTGGCGGGAGGACTACGAGATCCTCGGAGTGCCCTGGGAGCGCCGCGGCCTGCGCCTGGACGAGGAAGTCGAGATTATCCGGGGCCTGGCCGGCGGGGGCTTCTACGGGTACGACGGCAAAATTTTCAAAATCCCGCCCGTAAAACTCTCGCCGGTGCCGACAGCACCTATCCCGATCCTGTACGGCGGCCACAGCGAAGCCATGCTGCGCCGGGCGGCGCGTAACGGTGACGGCTGGATGCACGGCGGCGGCGATCCGGCCAACCTGCCCGTGCTGCTCGCCCGGCTCGCCGAGCTGCGCCGCGAGGAAGGCACCTCCGGCCGGCCGTTCGAGGTGCACGTGATCTCGATGGACGCGTTCAGCGTGGACGGGGTCAAGCGGCTCGAAGACCTCGGCGTGACCGACGTGATCATCGGCTTCCGCTGGCCTTACGCGGTCGAGCCGGACACCGAGCCGCTGGAGGAGAAGCTGGCCGCGCTGAACAAGTTCGCCGAGCGCGTGATCGCCAAGGTGCGCCCGTGACCACCGCGCGAGATCTCGCCCGCCGGTCGCAGGCGGCCGTGCGCGCCAAAGACAGAGACGCCTGGCTCGAGCTATTCGCGCCGGACGCGGTCGTCGCCGACCCGATCGGGCCCTCACCGCTCGATCCCGCCGGTGAGGGACACCGCGGACCCGCCGCGATCGCCGCGTTCTACGACCAGGTGATCGCGCCGAACGAGCAGATCACCTTCGAGATCGAACGGTCCTATCTCTGCGGCGACGAGGTCGCCGACGTCGGCATCATCCGTACGACGCTGCCCGGCGGACGCCATATCGTGGTGGTGCGCGGCGTCTACACCTATCGGAGCGACGGGGCCGGGAAGCTGGCCGCGTTGCGCGCCTTCTGGGAGTTTGACGCCGCCGAGATCACCGACGCCTGAGCAAGGCGGCGGCGGGCGCCGCCTGCCCGGCTAGCGGCCTACTTGGGGCAGGCGGCGTTTAGCTCAGCGATCACGGGCCCGGCGGTGGACCGCAGCTTCGTGAGGTCGGCGGTCAGCTTAGTGATAGCGCCGGCCGGGTTCGAGGTCAGGCCCTTGGCGTCGGTCGTGATCTTGGTAATCGTCACGTTCAGCTGGCTGAGCTGGCCCGAGAGCTTGCCTTTGGACTGACCTTTCAGCGCGGCCAGTTCGCTCTTGAGGTCCTTCAGCGTGGTGGTGAGCTTGCTGGCCGAAGTCGGGTTAATCCCGGTTTTGGTCAGGCTGGTCAGTGAGGTCCGCAGCTTCTTGACCTGGTCGCATGGCAGCGACGAGGTCGAGGTCGACTTCGAGGTCGACGGCGCGCTCGACTTAGTCGTCGCCGGGGCACCAGGGCTGCTGGTGCTCGAAGTGCTGCAGCCAGCGGCGAACAGGGCACCCCCTAGGCCGAGGACCGCAATTGCCCTGGTCAACGAGTCTTTAGTCATGATGATCATGCTTACCCCCGCGGGATCGGTCGGACCTCACCCGGAAAGGGCGATGTGCCGGCCGGTCAATAGTCCTATGCGCGAGCCATATTCGCGTTGCAACACGCTAAACCATCGCGTGCGCCCGCCTGGACAACTCGACCGGCGTGAGCCGGTCCGTTCGCGCCCGCTGTCACGATTCCGCGACCATTCGGCCCTGCCGGCCACACCGACGGCCGGAATCGCCGGCGGCTAACCTGATCCGCATGCCACCCGTCACCCGGCAGTTCTCCGCCCTGTCCCACCTCGACTGCTCACGCTGCGCCAGCCGGTTCGATGCGACAGTGATCCAGGGCACCTGCGACTGCGGCGCACCGCTGCTGGCGCGGTACGACCTGGCGCAGGTCGCCGCCACGGTCAGCCCGCAGGATTTCGCCGGCCGTCCGGCCGACCTGTGGCGCTACCACGAGCTGCTCCCGGTCGCCAGCCAGGACCGGATAGTGAGCCTCGGCGAGGGCATGACGCCGCTGCTCCCGCTGCCCGCCCTGGGCAAGACGCTCGGAGTGCCTGGCCTGCTGCTGAAGGACGAGGGCCTGATTCCGACCGGCACGTTCAAGGCGCGGGGCGCGGCCGTCGGCGTCTCCCGGGCGGCCGAACTCGGGGTTACCGGGGTGGCGATGCCCACCAACGGCAACGCCGGCGCGGCCTGGGCGATCTACGCGGCCAGAGCCGGCCTGCCGAGCCTGATCGTCATGCCGGTCGGCGCCCCCGAGATCACCAGGGCCGAGTGCGCCGCCGCCGGCGCCGAGCTGTACCTGGTCGACGGCCTGATCAACGACGCCGGCAAGCTGGTCGGCGCCGCCCTCCCGGCCCGGCCCGGCTACCAGGACACCTCCACGCTCAAGGAGCCCTACCGGCTCGAAGGCAAGAAGACGATGGGCATCGAGATCGCCGAGCAGCTGGGCTGGAAGCTGCCCGACGTGATCGTGTACCCGACCGGCGGCGGGGTCGGCATCATCGGCATCTACAAGGCGCTGCTGGAGCTGCGCGAACTCGGCTGGGTAAGCGGGGACCTGCCCCGGCTGGTCTGCGTCCAGGCCACCGGCTGCGCCCCGATCGTGCGGGCGTTCGCGAGCGGCGCCAGGGAAAGTGAGCCGTGGCCGAACGCCGAAGCCAAGACGATCGCCTTCGGCATCACCGTGCCCAAGGCCCTCGGCGACTTCCTGGTGCTCGACTCGCTGTACGCGACGGGCGGCACCGCGATCGCGATCGAGGACGACGCGCTGCTGGCCGACCAGCGCGAGGTCGCCCGGCTCGAGGGCTGCTTCATCTGCCCGGAAGGCGCGGCCTGCGTCACCGCGGTGCGCCGGCTCCGCGAGTCCGGCTGGCTGCCGGAAAGCGACCGGGTCGTCGTGCTCAACACCGGCACCGGCCTGATCTACCCTGGCACCATCGCGGTGGCCGCTCGCACCGACCTCCCGGTGCTGGCTCCGACCGGCGCGATCCCGGACCGGGCGGCGGCATGACGGCGGCCCAGGACCCCTACGACCTCGACCGGTTCGTCGCCGCCCAGGACGCCGGCGGCACCTACCAGCGCGCGGTCGCCGAACTCCGGGCCGGCTACAAGAGCGGCCACTGGATCTGGTTCGTGTTCCCGCAGGTCGCGGGCCTTGGCCAGAGCCCGACCTCGCGCCGGTACTCGATCAGCTCGCTCGCCGAGGCCCGCGCCTACCTGCGCCACCCGGTGCTCGGCCCGCGCCTGGCCCAAGCCGCCGAGATCCTGGCCGCGACGGCCGGACGGACCGCCGAGCAGATCTTCGGCGGCATCGACGCGACCAAGCTGCGCTCCTCGATGACGCTCTTCCGGCTCGCCGACCCGGCGCAACCCGCCTTCGGCCAGCTGATCGACCAGTACTTCGGAGGTCAGGCCGACCCGCTGACCGAACGCATCCTCGCGGCAGCCGGTGACGGCGACCACGGCTGATCCCGCTACGGCTTGTTCTTGAAAGAACTAATTACTTCAGCGAGAACGCTTTCCCACGGGGTTTCTTCCAATCCGAAGGCGAGCTGGGCCGCGGACGAATCCATGACGAAGTCCTCCGTGAACTGGTACTGGGTCTCCCGTAGCTCGCGCATCAGCGGGGAGAACAGCCCCATCGCGTACAGCACGGCCCCCGGCGCCGTCCGGACTCGGACCGGCTTGACCCCGGCGATCCTGGCGATGTCGTCCACAGCCTGATGCTGCGTCCGCGGCTCACCGGAAGGCACGTGCCAAGCCTGCCCCCAGGCCCGTTCGTCCTGCGCGACCAGCACGGCCATCGTCGCCACGTCGCCGGTGTAGGACCAGGTGCGCGGCCGGTCGGTCCGGCCGAGCAACGTGACCGCCTGGCCGTTGAGCACCCGCGGCACGACCCGGTCACCGAGCACGGCGTTGGCGCCCGGCCCGACGTAGTCGCTCGCCCGCAACTCGACGGCCCTGACCCGCCCGGCCTGGTGCGCCTCGAACGCGTCGCGCCACATCTGTGCCCTGACCTTGCCCTTCTTGCCCGTCGCGGCCAGCGGGGTCTGCTCGGTCATCGGACGCGCGGCGCTGTAACCGCCGGTGCCCGAAGCGGGCCCGTAGCCGTACAGGTTCGAGATCGTGACCAGCACCGCGCCGGACCGCTCGGCGGCGCTGACCATCGCGGCGGCCATCGGCGGCCAGAGCTCGGGCCAGCGGTGATACGGCGGGTTCGCGCAGTTGTAGATGGCAGCGGCCCCGGTGGCAGCAGTCGCCAGCGCGCTGGCGTCTGACGCGTCGGCCGCGACCCGCTCGATCCCAGCTAGCTCTGGTCCCGACCCTGACCTGGTGACAATCTTGACCTGGTGCCCGCGCTCGGCCTGCGCCCGCGCGATCCCCGACCCGATCGGCCCGGCGCCGACCACCACGTGCAGCTCGCTTTCCATATCAATGCCTTCCTCGCCGGTTGTATAGACCTCATTGCATCTACCGCTCTCATCGGAGAGCGGTGCTCTCTCTGCGGAACAGCATGCCTCGCCCAGGGGCTCGCCGTCAAGAGCGGTGCTCTTAATTGTTGCCACCGCTCTTATTTCGTGGCAGGATTCCGTCTATGGCGACTGAACTAAGCGCAGGTAGCAGCGGTGGCGGCGAGAACAGGTCCGCACCCAGGACCGCGCGAGAACGCGCTCGCGCCGAGATCACCAGCGAGATCCTCGACGCCGGACGCCGGCACCTCGCGACCGACGGAGCAACCGGCATCAGCCTGCGCGCGATCGCCCGCGACCTCGGCATGGCGTCATCGGCCGTCTACCGGTACGTCGTCAGCCGGGACGAACTCCTCACCAGGCTCATCATCGACGCCTACGACTCGCTGGGCGAGGCGGCAGAAACCAGCGAGGCGGCCGCGGACCGGGCCGACTTGCTCGGCCGGTGGACGGCGATCTGCACGACGGTCAGGCACTGGGCGATCACCAACCCGAACGAGTACGCGCTGATCTACGGCTCGCCCGTGCCCGGCTACGTGGCGCCCACGGACACGATCGGCCCGGCCAGCCGGGTGTCGATCCTGCTCGTCCAGCTCATGTTCGACATCGTGACGCGCCGGCCAGACCCGGCTGGTCCGGCTGGTCCGGCTGGCGATGCCGGGTCGGCGCGGTGGCACGCCGCGCTGCGGCCGGTCCGCGAGGTGTTCCCGCCGCAGATCAGCACCGATGGCATCCAGACCGGGCTGATGGTGTGGTCCGCGCTGTTCGGCGTCGTCTCGTTCGAGCTATTCGGCCAGTTCCACAACGTCGTCGGCGAGGACCCAGGCGACCGCGAGGCCTTCTTCGCCGAATGCATCACCCGCTGGGCAACCCAACTCGGCCTGATACCGGGCGATTAACCCGCAGGCGCCCAGGCGCGCCAGTTCCTCCTCATGATCACGGCGAATTACCCGGATGACGGCCGAAAACAGACCGCACGGACCCAGGGTCAACGCCCAGCGGGAGTCAATAAGCTCGCGACCGAGGCGAGCAGCTCGGCGCGGGCTCGGTCCACGGCGGCCAATATCGCGCCACACAACACCGGGCCGCCGTTGACGCCGGTCGGCACCACCCGGGGGCGCGCCGGACAGATCCGGCCGACCTCGACCTCGACCCGGCGCGCAAGCGCTTCGCCGCCCGCCAGGCCCACCTCGCCGCCCAGCACCACCAGCCCGGGGTCGAGCACCACCGAGACCGCCGCGACGCCGGTCGCCACCCGGCTCGCCAACTCGTCCAGGAACTCCGCGCCGCGTCCGCTCCCAGCAGGAACGAATCCGAATGGCGGCGCGTCCGACGACATGGACCTGATCCGAAGCCCCGACGGCGCAACCCCTGCTGTCACTTGGTCGTCGGAAGAACTCGCCTGTGCCACCTCATCACCGGTCGCGGCATCGCTACCCGCAGCCTCGACCGCAGCCCGCACGGCGCCGCCTGCGGTTGAGGCGGCAAAGCCGTAAGCGGCGGCCAGCGGCAGCACGGCCTGTGCTCCGACCAGCGACTGGAACGCTCCCGTCGCCGGATGATCGAGATCAGTCGGAAGCTTGGCTCCGGGAACTGGCAGATACCCGATCTCACCGGCCGCGCCGCCGACGCCCCGGTGCAGGCGTCCGCCCAGCACGGTCGCCAGCCCGAGCCCGACGCCGATCCAGACCAGGACGAAGTCCTCGGCACCCTGCGCGGCGCCGACCGCGCGCTCCGCCATCGCGGCCAGGTTCACGTCGTTCTCGATCGTGACCGGCCGGCCGAGGTCGGCGCTCAGCGCCTCGTGGACGCCCTCGTGCCAGGCCGGGAGGTTCACGACCAGCCGCAGGTCACCGGTGCGCGGGTCAAGCACGCCCGGCGTCCCGATCACGAACGCCCGCAGGGACTCAGGCGAGATCCCGGCCGCGCCGCAAGCCGTCACGACCGCACCGCGCACCAGCTCGACCGGATCACCAGAACCATTGGGGTCAACCGAGATCTCAGAGACAACCCGGCCGGTGACATCGGCCACGCCGGCACTGACCACATCCTGCTCGACGTGCAGCCCGGCCACGTAGGCGGAAGACGGCACGACGGCGTAGAGCGCGGCGTTCGGCCCGCGTCCGCCCGCCAGCTCACCAGCCACTTCGACCAGCCCGCGCTCTTCAAGTCGCGCGAGCAGCTGCGATGCGGTCACCTTGGACAGCCCGGTGCGCTCGCCAAGTTGCGCCCTCGACATCGGGCCCTGGGTCAGCAGTAGTTCGAGCGCGGCCCGATCGTTGAGTTCGCGCAAGAGACTGGGCGTTCCCGGCCGTCGCTCCATTCCCACCCCCCAGCCCCATCATCGGAGTCCAAGTCTCAATCTCGCAACAGGCACTATCTTATAGGAAAGTTTCCTGTTAGTTTCGGTTCACATTCGTGGCGGCCCCAATACCGGGACCGCACGGCCACCCTAGCGATCCCAAACGTGCGGGCCGGAAGGGAGATCGGGCAGTGAAATTCACCAGATCGGCGGGCGCCATCGGGGCTGTCCTGGTGCTCGCGAGCGGAGCGGCGGCAGGCTGCGCCTCAAGCGGTACCAGCTCTAACTCTACGTCGGCTGCTCCGGCCAAATTGGTCGTGTGGCGCATGGGCTCGTCGATTCCATCTCAGGTCACCTGGATGAACGGCGTCGTCAAGCAGTTCCACGCCAAGTTCCCCGCTTTCAAGAACACCAAGGTCGTCGTCGACTGGATCCCCTGGGGGAACCGGGTGACCGACTGGACCAACGCCCTGACCAGCGGGAAGGGCGGCCCCGACATCACCGAGCTCGGTAACACCGACACACCGGGCATCGCATCGCAAGGTGCGCTCGCCAACATCACCACCAATGTCTCATCCTGGTCGTCAGGCACGTCGCTGATCAAGGGCAACCTGGCCAACGACACGGTCGGGTCGAACAACTTCGCCGTTCCGTGGTTCGGCGGCGTGCGCGGCGTCTGGTACCGCAAGGACCAATTCGCCAAGGCCGGCATCACCTCGGCACCCACCACCTGGGCCGAGTTGCTCGCCGACGCGAAGCTGCTGATGAAGAAGTACCCGGGCACGGACGGCCTCGGCGCTCCCAGCAACTACACCAACGCGATCGTCAGCTTCATCTGGGGCGCCGGCGGCCAGGTCGCGGTCCAGCAGAACGGCAAGTGGGCCGGCCAGCTGACCAGCCCGGCGGCCGAGGCCGCGATCAAGTTCTACGCCGACCTGTACCTGACCCAGCACGTCTCACCCGCCAAGTACATCGGCCAGACCGAGCTGGGCGCCCCCGGCGCCACCTCAGGCGGCTCGAACCAGGACTTCGCCGAGGGCAAGCTGGACATGTACATCGACGGCCCGTGGGCGGAGGCGCAGCTCACCGCAGTCAGCAAGAAGTTCGAATCGCAGTGGGCTTCGTTCCCGATCCCGAGCGAGAACGGCCCCACCCCCGCTCCCGCTTTCGCAGGCGGATCTGACCTCGGC
>DASYAT010000281.1:0-3468 GCA_036501205.1 Streptosporangiaceae bacterium
CGGCCGCGCGTAAGCCGCTTGCGCTCGCAGCAGCGAGGCCGAGGTCACCGCCGCCAGCGACTCCAGCCTGGCCAGGTGAGCCCGCGCCGCGTCCGGCGTGCCGGCATGCAACTCTGCCTCGATCAGGTCGGCTAGGCCCCAGGCGCCGATGTAGGGGTGATAAGCCGAATCGGCCGGGTCAAGCACCCGGCGCAACTGCTCAGCGCCGTAGGGATAGCGCTGATGCGTCACCGCCGCCCGGCCGCGCACGAACTGCACCATCCCCTGCAGCGGGTTCGTGCCGAGAGCGGTCAGTTTGGCCTCGGCCTCGGCGGTCAGTGCCTCGGCCGCGTCGGCGTCGCCTTCCTCGCCGGCGATCGAGGCCAGGACTAGCTGAGCGGCGACCGCCCATCGCACCTGGCCGGTTTCGCGGGAGAGGCGGTCGGCTTCGGTGGCGGCCGACTTGGCGACCGGCGCGTTGGCCAGATGTACCGCCGTCCAGGCCTGGGATACCAGCGCCTGAGCCAGCAAGCCGCGCCGGCCTTGCCTGCGCAGCCCGGTGACCGCCAGCTCAAGGAATCCGGCCGCCAGGTCGTAGGCCCAGGTCGCGGTGGCGGCCGTGGCGATCAGGTAGGCCCCGGCCGGATCGGCGGGATCAGGGCTCAGCCGGGCGATCCGCTCGATCACCGGCGCGGCCTGGCTGACCGGGTCGGTAGAGCCAAGGATGGCCAGCAGGATCGGGTTGTCCGGTGGCAGCCCGATTCGCTCCGCCGCGGCGAGCACGGCGGCGCGGGTCGGCTGGTCCGGGCTGCCCCACCAGCAGCGCAGCGCCGCGGCGTGCAAGGACTCGGCCGCGCGGGCCGGGTAGCCGTCGGCGTGCTGCCGGTCGGCCATCGCGATAAACGAGCCGACCTTGGCTGCCCCCGACCAGCCCGCGCCCGAATGGGCCTGGCGCAGCCAGGACAGCCAGGTCCGCTCCTCGGCCGGCAGGTCGAGCGGCTCGGCCGCCTTGAGCAGCTGCGGGCCGAGCCCTGGGTGACCAGAGTCGAAGGCCAGCTCGGCTGCCCGCAGCAGCCGGGTGCCCCGCCGGGCCTCGTTGCTGCTGAGCTCGGCCGCTCGTTCGAGCGCGCTCGCCGCTATCGCGACCGCGCCGCGCCGTTCGGCCCTGGTGGCGACCTCGTCGAGGGCTTCGGCCAGTGGCTCATCGGGCCCGAGTGCGGCCGCCGCCTTGTGCCAGATCTGGCGGTCGGGCTGGTCGGCGAGTACCCGCGCGAGCGCCGCGTGCGCGGCCTGCCGCTGCGCCAAGCTCGCCGCCTGATAGATCGCGGTGCTCACCAGCTGGTGCCTGAACCGCAGGCTGGTCTGCCGGACGTCCACTAGCCGCGCCGCGATCGCCGGGCTGAGCGCATCAGCGGTCACCTGAGTACCGGCGAGGGCCGAGGCCGCGTCGAGCAGTTCGCCGAGCCCGTCCCGGTCATCGGTCGCCGCGATCATCAGCACCGCTCTGGTAGCGTCCGGCAGCTCGGCGACCTGGCCGGCCAGCGCCCGTTCCAGCCGCCCGGGCAGCGGCACGTCGCCAGAAAGCGGGACCCGGGAGACCTCGCCAAGCAGAGCTGGCGGTACTGAGCGCGGCAGCTCGGCCAGCGCGAGCGGATTGCCGTCCGCTTCCCTGACCAGCCGGTCGCGCATCGGCAGTTCAAGGTCCGGTGTCTGGCTGACCAGCATGGCCGCGGCGGTGTCCTCAGCCAGTTCGTCCAGGTTTAGCTCGGGCAGCCCGACGTCGACGAGCGGCGTCGGCGGCCAGTACCTCGCGGCGACCACCATCGCGGCCGGTCGCCCGACCAGGCGCCGCGCCACCAGACCGAGCACGGTAGAACTGCACGGATCGAGCCACTGCGCGTCGTCGATGATCAGCAACACCGGCTCACCCCGGCTCGCCGGGCGGGGGTTTCCTGGGGGTCGTCCTCCCGGGTTGGCACCGCGGGTGGCTCCGGGGGGTCGTCCCCCGGGGTTAGCGCTGCCGACCAGCGTCAGCGTCGCCAGGGCGACCGGCAGTGGGTCTGGCTGGGCCTCGCCCGACAGGCCGAACGCGCCCTCCAGCGCCTCCCGCTGCCTGCCAGGCAGCTCATTCGCCCGATCCAGCACCGGCTGCAGCAGATGATGCAGACCCGCGAACGGGATCGCCGCCTCCGAGGGCACGCCGGCCGCCGTGAGCACCGCCACCCCGGCGGCCTGAGCGGTCTCACCGGCCGCCGTGAGCAGCGCCGACTTACCGAGGCCGGGCTCGCCGCGCACAAGCAGCACGGGTTCCGCCGGACCGGCTTCCAGCGCGTCGGTCGCTTCGGCCGGCCGGCTGGTCATTTGACGGATCAAGATTTCGACGGCGTCAAGCTCCCGCTCGCGTCCGTACAAGCCGGATCTGGCCGCACTGTACTGACCGGTAGCCGAGTCCTCCAGGATCGGACTCTGCCCCCGCTGTTCGCCGCCGCGATGCCCGCCGCCCCCAGTGTGCATCACCGCCCAGCCTACCTGGCAACGGGCTAGACGGACAGTTTGCCCTGGTCGCAGACGCACCCGCCGGTCGGCAGGCCGGTCATTTGCTAGAAGCGGCGCCACCGTGCCAGTCCGTAACTTCTCCAGAGTCGTGTCCGTCAGAAGTCGTGTCCGTCAGAAGCTGAAGGAGACGCAATGCCGCACCTGAAGGTTGGCCAGGAGAACTCCGGGCCAGTCGAGCTGTACTACGAGGACCACGGATCGGGTCCGCCGGTCATCATGATCCACGGCTACCCGCTCAGCAGCCGCGCCTGGGACAAGCAGCTGCCAGCCCTGCTGGGGACCGGCTACCGGGTCATCACCTATGACCGGCGCGGGTTCGGCAAGTCGAGCCAGCCGGCCTTCGGATACGACTACGACACCTTCGCCTCGGACCTCAACGCACTCATCGAGGCACTCGACCTGCGCGGGGCCATGCTGGTCGGTCACTCGATGGGTACTGGCGAAGTGACCCGTTACCTGGGCACCTACGGTTCGGGCCGGGTGATCAAGGCCGTGCTGGTCTCGCCGATCCCGCCGTTCCTGCTGGGGACCAATGACAATCCCGACGGACTGCCCGGCAGCCTGTTCGACGGCTTCATCCATGCCGCCGAGACCGACGGGCCAGCCTGGCTCAAGGGATTCCTGGACAACTTCTACAACATCGATATCCTGGCGGGGTCGCTGGTCAGTGACCAGGCCTATAAGGCCAGCTGGAATATCGCCGTCGGTGCATCGGCCACCGGGATCGTCGCCTGCATCCCGACCTGGGAGACCGATTTCCGCGCCGATCTGCCCAGGATCGATGTTCCGGTCCTCATCATTCAGGGCGACGCCGATCGCATCCTGCCCTTCCCCAATACCGGCAAGCGGCTGCCAGCCCTGCTTTCCGACTGCGACCTTGAGGTCGTCAACGGCGGGCCGCACGCCATCTGCTGGACCCATGCCGACCAGGTC
>DASYAT010000282.1:0-44424 GCA_036501205.1 Streptosporangiaceae bacterium
CGATCGGAGTAGAACCGGATGGTCCTGACCGCCAGCCCGGTTCGCCGGGCGAGTTCGCCGATCGAGTAGAGCCTGTCGCCGTCCATGCCCCCACCCTTGCGTCTCCACCTGCTGGAGGGTCAAGCTCCTTCTCCCTGCCAGGCACGGGCGCTGCTCATCAAGGGGTCCGGCCTCTGGGCATCACCGGGCTTCCCCGGCAACGTCATCGCCGCCGGCCAGCGACGGTGTCCTGGTCTTCTCCAGAATGGCGTCGATCTGGCCCGGGGACAGGGCGGCTGGGTGTCCTGGTCCAGCCCGACGATGACGACCGGCCCGGCGAGGCTTCCCACCGGGTGGTGATCCAGGTCCGCTCGGCGCAGTCGGTGCCGATGAGCGCCCTGAGCGAGTTCATGAACCGGGTGCCCCGCCACCGGGCAGGTCAACCACCCTGGCCGGCCCGTCGAGCTCTGCGACGAGGGTGCGGCTGGCGGTCTCGGCCTGCCACAACTGCAGGCGCCGTCGCACGTCGGCTGTCCGGTTACCGGGATAGCCGAGTTCGGTCAGCAGCGCTGTGACCTGTACTCCGTCGTCGGGGTGGGCGTCGCGGATGGAGCACGTTGTCCTCCTGTCCACCGGTTCTCTATCCGTCGGCTGCGGCCATCGGGGGCAAGAATGCCTGAACGATCTGTGAATTAACGCGGTACCCACCGCGAGTCTGGCGGATTAGATCCAACCCGGTCACCGTATTGAGGTCGCGCGACAATGTGCGTGGTCCCGCGACCGCATATAGCTTGGCTAGCTTGGGCGTAAGTCCTTCCAGATCATCGCGCGGAACAGGAGAGATCATCGGCATCGCCAGCACGAGGGTGCGCTGCCGGGCGGTCGCCTTGGTATTCGGCTGTGATGCGAATCGTTCGTGCACGTAGTTGATCCAGGCGACGCTGATCTGATTGACGCGCACCATTTCGATCGTCTCCCGAATGCCGTCAATGAATCCCTCGATCGCGTAGGACAGGAAACCCAGCGTGCTCTGCCCCGGCTTACTCGACAAGGCGAGCTCGCGGTAGTAGTGGTCGCGGGTCAGGTTGTAGTGATTGGACAGCAGGTGCCCGGCGGGAACAGGAACAAGGCCGCAGCGAGCCAGAATCAAGAACTCGAGCAGGCGGGCGGTCCGGCCGTTGCCGTCGCCGAAGGGATGTATCCATGCGATATACAGGTGCGCATACACGGCCTCGGCGATCGTGAGCGCGAACTGAAACCCGGGATCGTTGCTCTCAAAGATCGGGCTGTTCAGCCAGTTCGTTAGCCGTTCCAGGAGATAGGCGCACTCTTCGGCTGGTGCAGCCCTGTATCCGCCGACGACGACGGATTCCGTGCGGATGACACCGGGTATTACTCCATCGCGGTAATGCGTGTCCTTGAGAACCTGCTCGTTGAACTCGCAGATCAGTTCCGGCGTGATCTGGATCAGCTCGCCTGCCAGGATGCGGTCATGCAAGGACTGAAGGGCCTCGAGCACATTGCGGACTTCTTGCTCCTGGTATTGCCGTGAGGGAGGCGCTTTGTACGAGCCGTCGAAGATGCCTCGGACCTGATCTTCGGTCAGCGTGTTGCCCTCGATCGCGGTCGTAGCGAGGGCGCCTTTGATCAGGGTGACCTCATACAACTTCTTCCCCGCATCTGGCTTGATCGGGGCGCCTGCGAGATGTTCGCATTTCGAACGGGCTTCCCCAAGCAGCATCCAGTGCCGAGGCCTCACCTCATTGAGGTCAATGGCCTGAAAGTTGATCCAGGAATGGGTCAATTCGCACTGCCGCATGCTGCGAGCATACGCTAACGCACCCCTGCTTTGTCCTCGCAGTTGTCCAGTGATATGTCAGATCGTCTGGCCTCTGGCGGCCTAGCTGGGTGGCGCGGCGAAGACCGGGGTGACGCCGTCGGGGAGTGGCACGTGGAAGGCGTTGAGGAGGAACGAGACGAGCGTGTAGTAGCCGCACAGGGAGACCAGTTCGACCAGCCCGGCGTCCCCGATGAGCTGCCTCGCGGCGTTGTAGGTGTCCTGGTCGACGTGCCCGGTGTTCACGAGTTGGGCCGCGACCGCGTGGACCGTTCGCTCGTCGCCGGCTTCGAACGCCGGCTCCTCGCCGCGCTCGATCGCCTCGACGACCGCGTCAGGCACGCCGTGGCGGCGGGCCATCCTGGCGTGCGCCCACCATTCGAATTCGGCCTTCCACCGGGCCCCGACCGTGATGATCGCGAGCTCGGTCAGCCGGCGCTCGATCGACGTTCCGTATCGAACCGTCGCGCCGAGGGCGCTCAGATGCTGACCCACCCCCGGCGCGTGCACGAACGCGTTGAACGGTCCGACCAGGCCGCCGTGCTCATTAGTGAGCTGACCCCCTCTGGTGCCGACCACCCCATCCCAGACCTGCTGACCGTCAGGAGTGAGTTCGTCGTAGCGCAGGTACGGCAATCGGCTCATATACGGACACTAGCGCCCAGGGAGGCGACCGGGTATCCCAGCCGCCTCCCTGGGTTACGGGCTCAGGGCTTCGCTATCGGCGTGACCGCCCAGGCCTTGCCGTTCCAGTGCTCGACCACGGCCCGGATGGCGCTGCGCGGATTGAGCTGATAGGTGCCCAGGGCCACGCAGTTGCGCGGGCCTCCGCAGGACAGGCCGCCGAGCTTGGGCAGGTGCCCGCTCACGAGGGCCAGCTTGGCCGTCCCCCACTTCGTGCCGTTCCAGACCAGCGTCCCGGCCGCGCCCGCAAGTGCGAGGCAGAAGTGCGGCGTTCCGCAGGACGTGTCCGGCGCCCCCGCGCAGCTTCCCAGGTGGCGGCAGGCGGCAGCTAGATTCGTCGTCGTGTTCTGCCAGGTAACTCCCCGGTCATGACTGATCACGGCACCCGGCGGATTGAGCGTCAGGCAGAACGCCCGCCCGGTGCAGGACTGGTTGGCGGAGTGGATTACCGGCCCGTTGTTTACGTTCCAGGCGGTGCCGTTCCAGACGTCGTTGAAGGAGATCTCCCCGCCATCGCAGTCAGTGGTAGCGCAGTCGGTGCCTGAGTCCCAGCAGATGGTGGCGCTGTCACACAGGACGCCGGAGTAGTCGCACCAGGCGCCGCCGCAGCCGCCGGAGCCCATCGGCATGTCCTGCCAGATCTTGCCGTTCCAGTACATCCCGTCGCTTCCGTCGGAGGTGTCAGAGTTCACGCAGAACGTCGGTGACAGGCATCCGATGCCGAAGGCCGGCGGCTGCGGGTTCAGCTGCCGCCAGGTCTTGCCGTTCCAGATCAATTCCCTGGCCGGCTTCTTGCCGACCGCCGCGCTGGCCAGGCAGAACGTGGGGCCGCCGCACGTGATGTCGTTCTGATATCCGGTCGGGTCTGCGATGACCCGCCAGGCCTTGCCGGTCCACTCCTCGCTCAGCCCGATGAAGTGCTTGGCCGGACCGTAGCGACCGGTTCCCAGGCAGAAAGAGTTTCCGATGCACCGCACCGAGAGCAGCACCGGCGGACTGGCGGCCCGTGTGCTTGCCTGGGCGGCCTGGACAGCCTGGGAGCCGTTAAGCCCGGCAAGCAGGGCTACTGCCGCCGTCCCCGCCGCGAGAATTAGCTTCGCGAAACCTGCTTTCATCGCGGTTACCTCCGTACCGAAATCATGTCCATGTCATCATCCAGACGCCTTGCGCCGCCTGCCGGTTTACGGCGCGTCCGCAGAAGACCGCGAAGTGTCAACCAGACGGTCAGGCCGCGCGTCATCGTCACATGCACAGATTTGTGATTCGGCTAGCGGTCATTTCCGTGGTGCTCATCGGGTCGGCCGCTCAACCGGCGGCGTGGGCCGGCTCCACGCTCCCGGCGGCGGCCGCCCCGAGGGTGCCCCGAGATCAGGCCAGCCTCGCCGGGGTGTCCTGCCGCGGCTCGAACTGGTGCATGGCGGTGGGCACTTACACGGCCAAGTCCAAGGTCCACGCGCTCGCCCAGGTCTGGAACGGCAGCAAGTGGCGGCTCGTGGCCAAGGTTCCCGGCACCGAGCTGAGCTCCGTCTCGTGCCTGACCGACTCGTTCTGCTTCGCGGCGGGCGGCCCGACCGGGGCCGAGCAGTGGAACGGCCGAGCCTGGCGCACGGTGAACCTGGGCAAGCCGGACGGCGGCCTGACCGGGATTACCTGCGGCAGCCGGACCTCGTGCATGCTGATCTTCCCGAGGCTGGACGGGCCCGAGGTGCAGTCGTGGAGTGGCGGCACGAAATGGCACGTCCGGGCGAAGGCCACGAACGTGTGCTTCGGACCGGACGGCGTGCCATGCGGACTGGCCCAGGTGTCCTGCGGCAGTTCGACTAACTGCGTCGCGGTCGGCGCCACCCAGTACAAGTTCAGTTCCGACCAGAAGCCGAGCAGCGTGGTGTGGAACGGCAAGAGCTGGGCGTTCAGCCAGCCGCCCGACGTCGGTGATCCGGCCGCGATGAACGCCGTGTCCTGCACGGGCCAGTTCTGCCTGGCGGTCGGCGGGGCCGACGCCGACTTCCTGCAGGGACCGATCGCGACCGCCGCGACCTGGAACGCCGCGACCAGGACCTGGACCGACGTGTCACCTGATCTCGGTCAGATCTGCCGACAGGCCGCCGCGTGCGTCTGGGCCAGCCTCGTTTCGTGCGGCAGCCCGACGAACTGCATGGCGCTCGGCAAGGCCGGCGGCCAGGCGTGGAATGGTCAGGACTGGGAGGCAGCCCCGATCGTTCCGCTGGGCCGTATGTCCGCTCTTGAGTCCGTGTCCTGTGGCGTCAACTTCTGCATGGCCGTCGGGCGCGTGTCGGTCAGCAACGCCAGGCATTCCCTCACCGAAAGCTGGAACGGCATCGGGTGGGCCGTCCAGAACCCGGTCGCCCCCTTCTGATCACCCAAGCGGCAGCTCAGCCAGCGAAGCCACCGGCAAGTTCGGATCGATGACCGAGTCAGCCTCCCAGACGTGCCCGCCCGCCACCACCATGGCGCGGGTACCGGCGGCCCCGAGATCCTCCGCGTCGCCCAGGGGCCTGGCGAAGTCGGTGCCGAGTCGCAGCTCGGTGACGCCGCCGCAGCCGGCCAGGACGTGCGAGCCGTCGACGGCGAGCTGTTCCCCCGCGCAGGCTTCGGGGAGGACGCCCGCCAGGCTGCCGTCGCTAGCGTTGATCACGGTGACCGCCTCGAAGTTGCCGTTCGCGACCCAGATCTGGCCGCCGTCGAACGCCAGCGAATCCGGGTCGTCGAACATGTAATTCCCGCCCGAGATGGTGCGGATCAGGGACCCGTCGGCGGCGCTCAGCTCGGTGATCGAGCCGCCGCCGGGGTTGGAGACCCAGAGGTCAGTGCCGTCGAAGACCATCGCTTCCGGGCGGGAAAACGCATAGCCCGGGCCTTGAACGATGCGCACCAGGCTGCCGTCGCTGACCTTCACCTCAGTGATCGAGTTTCCGCCGGCGTTGGCGACGAACAGGTCACTGCCGTCCGAGGCCAGCCCCTCGGGGTCGTTGAACTGGTACTGCGCTGCGGAGAAAACCGGCTCGAGATCAGGGTCGGTCCCGGCGCCGGCCGCCCCGGCCAGGTTCCAGGTGATCGCCGTGGCCGCGGCCGGGCAGCCCGATCCGGAAGCCGGCACGGTGACGGCGCGCGTGCTCGAGTTGACGCACGCGTGAACCGCCGTGGCCGGGACTGTCGCCGGGTCGGCCTGCGGCAGCTTGGTAACGGTCTTGCCGCCGGGGTTGGCGACCCAGACGTGCCCTCCGGCCTCGGTCAGTCCCGCCGGGAAGGGCGAGATGAAGCTGAAGCCGTCGCCGTCGTCGCTGATCTGCCGTACGAAGCTGCCGTCGGTGGTGTCCAGTTCGGTGACGCCACCGGAGTCGTTGAGCACGCGCGAACCGCTGATCGTAATCCAGACGTGGGCCGCGTCCGAGATGATCTCTTCTGGGCTCCCGTCCGAGGGGTCTGAGCAGATTTCCCGGTTACGGATCAGGCTGCCGTCACTGGCGTTGAGCTCGCTGACCGTGCAGTTCGACTTGCTGGCGACCCAGAGGTGACCAGAGCTGACGGCGACGTTGATCTCGGTCACCGAGTCGCCGTCCAGGTTGGCGACCCAGACCTGGTTCTCGTTCGTCGTCGCTGCGACCGGTGCGCTGAAGCCGTACTTGCTGCCCGCGATCCCTCGCATCAGGGCACCGTCGGTATCGGAGATCTCGGTCACCGAGTTGCCCTTCGGGTTAGTCACCCAGAGCTGCCCGCTGGCGGCGGTCACGGAATCGGGACTGTCGAAGCCAAAGCTGGCGCCGGTGATCACCTGGGGCCACCCGGCCGCTCCCACCGGGCCGGGCGGACCGTCCTGGGCCCACCCGATCGGGGTCGAGCCGCTCCCGCAGTTCTTGCCAGCCGCCGGAACGGTGAGTGCCCTGGTCTGGTCGCCGACGCAGCCGCGTATGGCTGGGCCTGCGGCCGCCTGGCCATCGGCCGGCAACTCGACCAGAGCGTTACTGCTGGTCATCCACACGTGCTGGCCGACGAGAGCCAGGCCAAACGGTTCGGCTACCGACGGGTTAGCCACGGTCCGGACGAAGGCGCCGTCACTGGTGTCAATTTCGGTCACCGTATCCGGTGTCAGGCCGCCGCCGTCTTGACTGGAGAAACTCGACACCCAGAGCCTGCCGCCAGTGACGACGGCCGCGAACGGAACATCCAGGTGCAGGCCACGGCCGTCGACCCTGCGGATGGCGGTGCCGGTGTCGGCATTGATCTCCACGGCCGATCCGGGGTCGAACGGATCGCCGTCGTTGCCCAGCACCCAGAGCCGGTTACCTGCCGAGGCCATGACCCCTGGCTCGGTGAAGCCCTCGAGCCTGCGCACGAATGCGCCGTTGCCGGCGCTGAGCTCGGTGACCGAGTTACCGGCGGTATTGGCCACCCAGACGTGACTGCCGGTGACGTCCAGGGCGGACGGCGCATTGAAGCCGTACTTGCCGCCAGACTGCTTGCCGGTGATCGTGCCGGTGCTGGGGTCGATTTCCGTCACGGAGTTCCTGGTAGGGTCGGTCGCCCACAGCCGGCCGTCCGCGAATGCCAGCGCCGTCGTCGGCGAGAACCCGTACCGGGACCCGGGCAGCTTGCGCACGAACGCGCCGTCGCTGGCCCGGATCTCGGTGACCGAGGCGTCACCAGTGTTGAGCACCCATACATCGCCATCGCCGGCCGCCATGCCAAATGGCGAATTGAACCCGTAGCTGCCGCCGGACAGCGAGCGAATGATGGTCCGGCTGCTCGGACTGACCTCGTCGACGATGTTGTCGGGGCCGACGGAGGCCCACAAGTCGCGGCCGTCGAAGACCACGCCGGTAAAGGCGAAGAACTTCCCCTGGTCGGATCCCAGCACGTCCAGCCCCCAGCCCGGGATGCCCGCCGGCCCGGCCGGTCCCGTCGCCTGCCAGTTGATGCCACTGGTCCCGGTCCCGCATCCGCTGGTGCCCGCCGGGATCGTCAGCGCCCTCGTCTTGGCGTTGACGCACCCGCGCACGAGTCCAGCCGGCGCAGTGGTGCTGGCCGTGGCCGCCGGAGCGACCACCACCGCGGCAGGCAGCGCAACGGCAGCGACTAGCGCCCCGGTAGTCCTGGCCCGGTTGAAGGCGACGGCGAATTTCATGGCTACCTCACGATCAATAGCGTCTCAGACCTTGGCAATCGAGGTGACCGCCCAGGCCTTGCCGTTCCAGTGCTCGGCGACCGGCCGGGGGGTGCCGCGCGGAGTGAGCTGATAGGTGCCGGTCGCCATGCAGTTGGCCGGGCTCCCGCAGTCCAGATTGGTCAGCTTGGGCAGGTGGCCGCCGATAAGTGCAAGCCGCACGACTCGCCACTTCGTGCCGTTCCAGGCCAGCGACGCGCTCGGGTCCTGGGAAGGAAGCGCCAGGCAGAAGTGCGGAGAGCCGCAGGCTGGACGCGTCGGCAGCGCGCAACTGGCCAGGTGGCGGCAGGCGTTGGCGAGGCCTGCCGATGCGTCTTGGGTGGTTGTGAACCAGTCACGGGTAGTCGTGGCCTTAGGCGGGTCCAGGCTCAGGCAGAAGGATCGCCCGGTGCAGGCCTCGTCATCGCCGACTCCTGACATATTGGCACCCGGAATCCAGGTGGTGCCGTTCCAGATGTCGTTCCAGAAGAAGGTCCCGTTGTCGCAGTCGCTGTCGCCGCAGTAATCGCCTGAGGACCAGCAATCGGTGGCGCTGGCGCAGCCAAAGTTGCCATAGGCGCACCAGGCGCCGCCGCAGCCACTGCCGCCGGGCATCTGCTGCCAGGTCTTGCCGTTCCACGCCACCCCGTCGCTGCCGAAGCTTTGATCCGCGGCCGCGCAGAACGTAGGTGAGAGGCATTCGATGCCCTGGTCCGGCGGCTGGGGGCTGAACTTGCGCCAGGCCTTGCCATTCCACAGGACATAGCGTGAGGGTTTTTTGGGCTGGCTGGTGAGGGCCAGGCAGAACGACGGGCCGCCGCAGGTGACGGTGCCGGTGTACCCGCTGGGCTTAGGGATGATCCGCCAGGCCTTTCCGGTCCACTCCTCGATGAACGGGTTAAAGCCGTGCCCTGGCTTGTCGCCGGTCAGCAAGCAGAACGAACCGCCCGCGCAGGACTGCACGTTGATGGTCGGCGGCGCCGCGGCAAGCGGACGGGCCGGTGCCGC
Organism: Streptosporangiaceae bacterium; assembly: GCA_036501205.1. GTDB lineage: Bacteria > Actinomycetota > Actinomycetes > Streptosporangiales > Streptosporangiaceae > Chersky-822. The sequence continues at coordinate 8,670 of DASYAT010000282.1, forward strand.
CTGGACCGCTTGGACGGCTTGAGCGCCCAGGCCGGTGGCGATTGCCGCCACTACCCCGGCCCCGAGAAAGAGCTTCCTGAGCTTCATCGCGGTTACCTCCGTGCCGAAATTGTGGCCGCGTCACCATCCAGACGCCTTATGCCGCCTGCGGGTTTACCGGCGAATCGGCCCGCGGTGAATTAATGTCAACCGACCGGCCAGGCAGCGCGTCATCCTGACATGCGCAGACTTGGTTTCACCGCGACGCGGTTCGCAGTAATCGGCCTGGCCATCGCCGCCACTGGCTACGCAGGCGATGGCTTCGCCGGGGCGTCCACCCCGGCGTGCCAGCCGTGGAACTCCCAGCAGCCCGGCCCTGGCACCCTGGTCGGAGTCGCCACGCTGCCGAACTGCGAAGTCTGGGCCGTCGGCGGCGCCAATAACCACACCCTCGCCGAGCATCTGTTCGGCCAGGCCTGGACCCAGGTGCCCAGCCCGGACCCGGCCGGCAAAGGCCACAACAACAACCTGGCCGGCGTGGCCGCCACTGGCTCCAGCAATGCCTGGGCGGTGGGTAACTACTCCGCTGGCAAAACCACCCGCACCCTGATCCTGCGCTGGGATGGTGCGGTGTGGACCCAGCAAGCCAGCCCGAACCCGGGCGGACCCGCGCATCCGGCCGCGCTGACCGGGGTGGCCGCTAGTTCGGCCAGCGACGCCTGGGCGGTCGGCAGCTACAGCAACGGCAAGGCAAGGCAGACCTTGATCCTGCGCCGGAACGCCAAGGCCAAGTCCTGGAGCCGGGTGCCCAGCCCCAGCCCGGGCGGCGCGGCTCATGACAGCAAGCTGACTAGCGTCGCGATCGTCTCGGCCAGCGATGCCTGGGCCGCGGGGTACTACCAGACCGCCCGTGCCTTCCGGCAGACCCTGATCCTGCACTGGGACGGCAAGTCCTGGACCCAGGTGCCCACCCCGAACCCAGGCGGCCCGTCGCACGGCAACCTGCTGTTCGGCGTGACCGCGACCTCCGCCAGGAACGCCTGGGCCGTCGGCTACGACACCACCGCGTCCGGCGCGACCACGCTCGTCCTGCGCTGGAACGGCAAGTCGTGGGCTCGGGTGCCCAGCCCGAACCGGGCGACCGGGGCCCCGCCCAAGATCGACCAGCTCCAGGGTGTCACCGCCCTATCCGCCACCAATGCGTGGGCGGTGGGCTACTACCAGCTTTCCGGTACCGGTTTCTACACCCTGATCCTGCACTGGGACGGCACGGCCTGGCACTGGATGCGCAGCCCGGACCCGGCCGTAGACAACGACTTCCTCGTCGGCGTGGTCGCCACTTCAGCCAGCAGCGTCTGGGCGGTCGGTGGCTTCAACTCCGGATTCGGCGAGGGTGAGCAGAGCCTCGTCCTGCATTGGAACGGCACCGCCTGGCAGAGCTGACCCCCGGTACCCCGCAACGCTTAGTTAGGTAGGAGACTGTCATGCCAGCAACCAGGCTCATCACCGGCCTGTCAGCGGTCTTGATCGCCGCGGCCGCCTGGACCGGCTCGACCGCGGCTGCCACGGCGGCCGGCAGGACCGCCGCCAAGCCCAAAGATCAGGCCAGTCTCGCCGCGGTCTCCTGCCGTGGCTCGAACTGGTGCATGGCCGTGGGTACCTACACGGCGAAGTCCAAGGTCCACGCGCTCGCCCAGGTCTGGAACGGCAGCAAGTGGCGGATCGTGCGGGGCGTTCCCGGCACCGAACTGAGCTCCGTGTCGTGCGTGACCGACACGTTCTGCGTCGGCGCGGGCGGGCCGACCGGAGCCGAGCAGTGGAACGGCCGGGCCTGGCGGACCGTGAACCTGGGCAAGCCCGACGGCGGCCTGACCGGCATCACTTGCGGCAGCCGCGCTTCCTGCATGCTGATCTTCCCGAGGCTTGACGGCCCCGAGGTGCAGTCGTGGAGCGGCGGCACCAAATGGCACGTCTGGGCCAAGGCCACGAACGTGTGCTTCGGGCCGGCCGGCGCGCCCTGCGGCCTGGCCGGCGTGTCCTGCGGCAGCGCCACCAACTGCGTGGCCGTCGGCACCACCCAGTACCAGTTCAGCTCGGACCAGAAGCCGAGCAGCGTCGTGTGGAACGGCAAGAGCTGGGCCTTCAGCCAGCCGCCCGGCGTCGGTGATCCGGCGGAGATGAACGCCGTCTCGTGCGCCGGGCAGTTCTGCCTGGCGGTCGGCAGCGGCGACGCCGACGTCCTGCAGGGCACCATCGCGATCGCCGCGACCTGGAACGCCGCCACGCGCTCCTGGACCGATGTGTCACCCAAGATCAGCCAGTGCGGCCAGGCCAGCTGCGCGTGGGCCAGCGTCATCTCCTGCGGCAGCCAGAAGATCTGCATGACGCTCGGCCACGCCGGCAGCCAGGTCTGGGACGGGCAGCGCTGGGGGGCGGCCCCGACCATTGCCGTCGGCCACGCATCCGGTCTGCCCGCGGTCTCCTGCGGCCTGACCATCTGCATGGCCGTCGGCCATCAGTCGATCGGCAACGTCCGGCACTCGCTCACCGAACTCTGGAACGGGAACGGGTGGATCCTCCAGCGTCCGGTCAACCCGTTCTGACGTTCACCCCTTCGGCGGCTCAGTTATCCGGCAGCTCTGAGATCGAGGCGACAAAGAAGTCGTTGAACGGGAGCGCGTTAGCCACCCAGACGTGACCGCCAGCGACGGCGACCGCTTGCCCGAACTCGGTGCCGAGATCAGTGGCGTCGCCCTCCGGCCCGATGACGTTGCCCGCCAGATCGACCTCCGTGACGCCCTGGCAGGCCGCCCAGAGGTGCGAACCGTCGAGGACCAGCCCGTGCGCGCAGGTGTTCCCCTTGTCGCTGGCCAGGCTGCCGTCGCTGGCGTTGATCTCGGTGAGAGTGTTGCCATCGTTGCCAACCCAGATGTGGGTGCCGTCGAAGACCATCGCGTCGGGCAGGCCCAGCCCGTAGTCACTCCCGCGCCCCCCGACATTGCGGACGAACGAGCCGTCGGCGGCGCCGATCTCGGTGATCGAGTCACCGAATTCGTTGGCGACCCAGATGTTGCTGCCGTCGAAAACCAGCGCATCGGGGTTGTCGAACGCGTAGCTCGTGCCCTGGACCACCTGCACGACGCTGCCGTCGCTGGCGTTGAGCTCGGTGACCGAGTTCCCGCCTCCGTTAGTCACCCAGATATGGCTGCCGTCAGAGACAAGCGCTGACGGCTTGTTGAAGCTCGGGTCCGTGACGACTCGGACGAGACTGCCGTCGCTGGCGTTGAACTCGGTGACCGAGTTTCCGCCCGTGTTGGCGACCCAGATGTGACCGCCGTCGGAAATTAGGGCCGAGGGTTGGGAGAAAGCAAAGCTGGGGCCTTGGATGACGCGCACGAGGCTGCCGTCGCTGCCGACCATCTCGGTAACCGAGTTCCCGCCGGTGTTGGCGATGAAGAGGTCGGTGCCGTCGGAGATCATCGCTTCGGGATCGTTGAGCTGGTACTGCTCGCCGGAGAAGATGGGAGCGATACCGGGGTCAACACCCGGCCCGGCCGGGCCGGGAATGTTCCAGGTGATCGCGGCGGCCGAGGCCGGGCAGCCCGAGCCGGCCGCGGGCACGGTGACGGCCCTGGTCGAGGTGCTGACGCAGGCTTTGACCGGGCTGGCCTGGACCGAGGTCGCACCGAACTGCGGCCACACGGTGACCGTGTCGCTGCCGGGGTTGGTGATCCACAGATGCCCGCCGAACGAGGCCAGCCCGGCCGGGAAAGCCGACGTGAAGTCGAAGCCGTCAATGCCGCCATCGTCCTGGACGGGACTGTTGATCGTCCGCAGATAGCTGCCGGTGGTGGCATCGAGCTCGGTGACCGCGTTGTTCTGGCCATCATCGGTGACCCAGACGTGGCTGCCGTCGTCGGCGATTCCTTCCGGGCCGTTCTCCTGGTTGCTTCCGCTCAGCGAGAGATTACGGACCAGGCTGCCGTCGCCAGCGTTCAGCTCGGTGATGTTGCCACCCAACTCGAAGTTGTTACTCGCATTGCTAGTCACCCAGACGTGACTGGAATCGGCGGCGATGCCGACCGGATCGGCGAAACCGTCGCTGGTCGGCAGGACGCGGACCCGGCTGCCGTTGCTGGCGCTGAGCTCGGTGACGGTGTTGCCTTCCGAGTTGGCCACCCAGAGGCCAGCGCTGTCGCCGGCGATCGCGCGGGGCTGGCTGAAGTGGTCAGCGGCCGCGGAGATGACGCGGACCAGGCTGCCGTCGGCGGCACTGATCTCGGTGACCGAGTTGCCTGCGGCGTTGGCGACCCAGACCGAGCCGTTGTCGAAGGCCAGTGAGACCGGCTGGTCGAAGCCGTACTTGGTACCTGAGATGACCCTGACCAGGGCGCCGGTACTGGTGTTGAGCTCGGTGACCGAGTTGCCGTCCAGGTTGGCGATCCAGATCAGGTTTCCGTTCGCGGTCGCGGCGACCGGGGCGCTGAACCCGTAGCGGCTGCCGGTCAGCACGCGCACCAGGCTGTCGTCGGTGGCGTCCAGTTCGGTGACCGAGTTGCCGCGTGCGTTGGTGACCCAGATCCGGCCGGCCGCGGCCGTACCGGAGTCGGGACTGTTGAAGCCATAACTGGCGGCCGAGAGGACCGCGGGCCACCCGTCCGCGCCGCCCGGCCCGGCCGGCCCGTCTTGCTGCCACCCGATCGCGGCCGAGCCGCTCGGGCAGTTCGCGCCCGCCGCCGGTACGGTCAGCGCCCTGGTCTTGGCGTCGACGCAGCCGCGGACGCTCGGCCCGGCGGCCGTGCTGTCGGCCGAGAATTCGGTCAGCTCGTCGCTGCCAACCCACAAGTGCCGGCCGTCGTAAGCCAGGGTGGCGCCGGGGGCGATGGTGCTCCTGGGGAGGTGCCGCACGAAGGTGTCGCTGCTGGTGTCTATCTCCTCCACCGTGCCGCCGTTCGAGTCGTTGATATCGCGGCTGGAAATCCAGAGCTTGCTGCCCACGACGACAGCGCCGGTCGGCGCGCCCATGTGAAAGTCGGCGCCGGTGAGCCGGTGGGTGACGGCACCGCTGCTGGCATCGACCTCGAAGGCCGTTCCGGTGCCGAAAATGCCGTCGTCCTGGCCCAGTACCCAGAGTTGGCTGCCCGCCGAGGCCAGGGCAGCCGGACCGGTCATGCCCTCGAGCCGCCGGATGAACGCGCCGTTGCCTGGGTTAATCTCGGTGACCGAGTTGCCGGCCCGATTGGCTATCCAGAGGTGACCGGCGGCGAAGTCCAGGGCCGACGGAGACTTGAAGCCGTACTTGCCGCCGGACAGCTTGCGCACGATCGCGCCGTTGCGGGCGTTGATCTCGGTGACCGAGTTGCCGACCGGATCGGTCACCCAGAGGAGACCGTTCGAGATGGCCAGCCCGGACGCCGCCGTGAAGCCGTAGCTGGCGCCGGACAGCTTGCGCACGAATTCGCCGTCCCTGGTGCGAATCTCGGTCACCGAGCTGTCACCGGTATTGAGTACCCAAAGGTCACCGCCGCCGGCGATCATGACGCCCGGCGAGCTGAAACCGTAGCTGCCGCCGGACAGCGTGCGCATGATCGTGCGGCTGCCCGCGTCGACCTCGATGACCGAGTTGTTGTTGAAGGCGTCGGCCCACAGGTGCGTCCCGTCGAAGACCACCCAATCGACGAAGTCCGGGACTCCGGGAACGGCCAGCCCGCCGCCAGGGATCCCGGCCGGGCCGGCTGGTCCCGTGGCCTGCCAGCTCAGGCTCTGCGTCCCTGCTCCGCAGTCGCCGGTGCCCGCCGGGATCGTCAGCGCCCTCGTCTTGACGTTGACGCACCCGCGCACCAGCCCTGATCCCTGAGTGGTACTGGCGGCCGCCGGAACGACCGCCACGGCGGTCGGCAGGGCGACAGCGGCAATCAGCACCCAGACGGTTCTGGCCCGGTTGACAGCGGCGGCGATTCTCATGGTTACCTCACGCTCAGTCCATCGATTCTTCCGCTCACAAGACGCCGGACTGGCGCAAGCCGTTTACCCATTCCCGCACCGATACCAAGTCGCCAATTTCCGGCGGGAGGGAGGGAGAAGGCAGGGGAGGGGAGAAGGCGGCGAGGGAGGGGAGAGGCGGGCAGGGTAAGTAACAACGATGCGGCTGAGTTACTGCCTGGACCCCGGTCGTCCCTGGACGCAGGTTCTCGAGCTAGCGCGGCGGGTCGAATCGGCTGGCTGGCACGCGGTGTATGCCTGTGACCACTTCATGGTCCACGACCCGGCCGGGTTGTCGGCCGACGGGCCGATGCTGGAGTGCTGGACCGTCATGACCGCGCTGGCCGCCCGGACGACGACGGTACGGGTCGGGAGCCTCGTGCTCGGCAATACCTACCGGCATCCGGCGGTACTGGCGAACATGGCAGCCACGCTCGACCTGATCAGCCAGGGGCGGCTGGTGCTGGGCATTGGCGCCGGGTGGCAGAAGAACGAGCACGCCGCCTACGGCATCCCGCTGCCCGAGTTGCCGGCCAGGGTCGCCGCGCTGGACGAGGCCTGCGCGGTCATCCGCGGCCTGCTTGATCAGCGGCGAACCACGATCGAGGGCTCGTTCTACCGGCTTCGCGACGCGCCTTGCGATCCGAAGCCGGCCGGGCCGGTTCCGCTTCTGGTCGCTGGCGCGGGACCGGGAGTCATGCGGGTCGCGGCCCGGCACGCGGACGTCTGGCACTGCTGGGCCGAGCCGGCCGAGTTCGCGCGCAAGAACGAGGTACTCGACCGGCTCCTGGACGAGGCTGGTCGACGGCCCGGCGATCTGGCCAGGGCCTGCGGTGACGAACTGCTCGGGATGTCGCCAGCGCAAGCCCAGGACCGGCTGCGCGAGTACAGGCACGCGGGCGTCGACGAATTCCAGGTCTGCGATGACGCGAGGGTCCCGGTCGACCAGGCCCTGGACCAGATCGACGCGCTGACCCAGACCGTGCTGGCCCAGGGGTAGCACCCCGGATCCCCGCAGTGCCGGCGCGGGGGAGGGCCCGCTAGTTCGCCCGGCGGTGCTGGCGCGGGGGGAGGACGCGCCGGATCCCCCCGCGCTGCGGGTCGGCTAGCTGGTGCGGTCGGCCAGGAGCGCGAGGTGGCCGCTATCTCGCAGCGCCTGCAGGTCCGGGTCGCGGGCCGCATTGATCCGCAAATCGGAATTGAGGCCGATCGCGGTGTCGATCGTGGCGGCCGCCTGTTCGAGGTCGCCCGTTTTGGATTGGGCGCAGGCCAGGTTGTAGTGCGCCATCCCGCGAGCCGGGGCGGGCGCGTCGAGATAGCTGGCGGTGGCCACCGCGTGCGCGGCGAGCGCGACAGCGCGGTCGGGTTGCTCGCGGGCCAGGTAGTAGTCGGCCAGGTGGCCGACCGGATGCCAGAAACCACGGACGATGATCTGAAGCCAGAGCTGACGGCCCTTGAGCCAGGGATTCCTGGCCGGGTCGCGCAGGTCCTCGTCGCTGATCAGCGACAGGTTGCTCACCAGATCGCTGGCCGACGCGCTGGCCTCGATGGCGGGCTGGGCCTGGTAGCGCTCGTACACCTGCGGTGAGGAGTGGTCGATTTCTGGGTACTCGACCGGCGTCTGGCCGCCGGAGATCGCGGCCAGGCGTTCGGCTTGCTGACGCCTGAACTCGGCGTTGTGCGCGATCAGCGGCAGCGCGGCCCAGTTGGTGGCGTCGCCGGATTCGCCGGGCAAGCTGGCCGCCAGCAGCATCTGCTCTTCGGCGGCCGCGAAGGCGACCAGGCCGATGATCGCCCTTCTCAGCTCTGTCGTGGCGGTCATGGTGTCGGCCCGTCCTCGGCCGGCTTGGTGGCGATGAACTTCAGCACGTCATCGACGATGACGGTGATCTTGCCGAAGCCCACCACCTGCAGGCGGACGAGGGCGGTTGCGGGCTCAATCGGGTTGTAGGTGTCGTCGACGTGGAAGTGATGCAGGTCGTTGCTGGCCAGGCTGTCCGAGGCGATGAACACGCCGCCGGGCTTCAGCATCCGGTGAGCCTCGGCAAGGATCTTGTTCTGCAACGCGGCCGTCGGCACGTGGTGCAGCATCGTGAACGACCCGATCGAATCGAACGTCGCGTCCGGATAGCTGCACGCGGTCGCGTCGCCGACCGCTACTTCGACGTTGGTGCCCGCGTAGTTGGCGGACAGCTTGGCCGCCGCCTCGGGGTCGACTTCGAGCACGGTCAGGTGGCTGACCTTGTGGCGCAGCCAGTCGGTGGCGGCACCCGGGCCGGGTCCGATTTCCAGCATGTGCTCGCCGAGCTCAACCTGGTCGGCCAGCGACGGAAGGATGTCCCGCTGCAGGTACTGCGCCCACTCAGGGCTCGGGCACAGTTTCGCGTGATTGGAGTTCATGTTCCGACGCTACGAAGTCGGCGGCCCGGCCCCAACGGTCTAAGCGGCCACCTTGTATCGCAGGACGGACATCGGGTGAGCGGTCGCCGCCAGCGCGGGAATCAGCACGGCTCCGACGGCCAGGTGCATGCAGGCCAGGGCCAGTTCGTTGCCGATCGTGATGCCGTGACCGGCGAACGGCGCGGAGAGCGAGGCCAGCAAGACGATCGCCGCGGTGATCCCCCAGGTGCGGCGCGGCCGGCGCGCGGTCCGCTGGATCAGGGCCAGCGCGCCGATGCCGAGGGCCGACCCGACGGCACTGGCGGCCAGCACGATGCCGATGTTCAGGTCAGCGGGCTGCTGGCTGGGAGTGAAGCCCGGCGTATGCAGCCGCAGGCCAATGGCGTACCTGGCGATCAGGAACACCGCCGCTGCCGCCGCCATCGCGCCGGCCACCGCAGTGAGCCTGATCCCGAGTGTGGATGAACTGGACATGGTGATCTCCTCTGGGTGTCCTGACATCGACGCTAGGTCGCGGACTAGACATCAACCAGAGTGAGATTGGCGATATTAACTATCACTAGCATCGATATATGAAACGTGATCAGGTGGACCTGAATCTGCTGGTCGCGCTCGATGCGCTGATCATCGAGCGCAACGTGACCAAGGCCGCTGCCCGGTTGCGGATCGGCCAGCCGGCCATGAGCGCGTCGCTGGCCCGGCTGAGGCGGGTCTTCGGCGATCCGCTGCTGATCCGCAGCGGGCGCACCTTCACCTTGACGCCGCTGGCCCAGTCTCTGGCCGGGCCGCTGCAAGGGGTGCTCGCGGATGTCGAGAACGTGCTGACCCAGCGGCCCGGGTTCGACCCGCGCACCGATGCCAGGACGTTCACCGTGGTCGGCAGCGACTACGTGACGTTCATCCTGCTGCGCCACTTCGTCCCCGCCCTGTACGCGCAGGCGCCGGGGGTCACGATCAGGATCTCGCCGCTGGCGGCAGGCTTCCAGCAGAGCCTGGACCGGGGCGACGCCGACGTGCTCATCCTGCCGGCCGAGTTCGATCGCGGCCTGCTGAGGTTCCCCCACAGCCGGTTGTTCACCGACGACTTCGTCGGCGTGGTCTGGGCGGGCAACACCGAGGTCGGCGACTCGCTGACCGCCGAGGAGTTCTCCAGGGTCCCGCAGCTGGCTAATGAGCCTGGCCAGTTCGCCGGGCTGCCTGAGACCCGGCTCACGCAGCTTGGCGTGCAGCGCGAAATCGAGGTCACGGCCCGGACGTTCGTGATGGGGCCGTTGCTGGTCCACGGCACCCGGCTGCTGACGATCGTGCACAGGAAGGTGGCGGCCGAACTCGCCGGACCGGCCGATTGCCGGCTGGTGGAGATTCCGTTCGACCTGGGGACGATCACCCAGACGATGTTCTGGCATCCTCGCCTAGACAGCGACCCGGCTCACCGCTGGCTGCGCGAGCGGATCCGCGGACTGGTCGCGGGCATCTGAGTTCGGCGGACGACGCTGGTGGTCTGTACTTGGGAAGAGACCATCGCAAAGCTTTCTCCTAAGAAAAGGTCTTGAAGAATGTCGCAAGACGAGCAATGCGTCAGCGAGGAGCCTGGCGGGTCCGCGGCGGTCTTCGTCGCGACGTTCCCAATGTCGGCAGGACAGGCCTTCGACTGGCATACCCATGAAGATCACCAGCTCGCGTGGGCCGCGGCCGGCGTGCTGATCGTGCGCACCAGCGCGGCCACCTGGACGCTGCCGCCGTCGCGGGCGCTGTGGATACCCGCCGGGTTGCGGCACGAGACGCTGTCGGCCGGCGCCGCCACGATGCGGACGTTGTACATAAGGCCGGGGCTGTGCCCGATCAACTGGCCGGACTTCACGCCGGTGGCGGCCAGCCCGTTGCTCGCCGAACTGATCGGCTATCTCGCCGGCCCCGATCTTGACGCGGCGCGTCGACAGCACGCCGAGGCGATGATCGTCGACTTGCTCCAGCCGGTGCCGATGACCGCGATCGAGGTGCGGATGCCGGCTGACGATCGGGCCCGGCCGGTCGCGCAGGCGCTGGTCGACGATCCGGCCGATGGCCGGTCCCTGGCCCAGTGGAGCCTTGTGGTCCGTGCCAGCGAGCGGACGCTGGCGCGGGCCTTCCTTTCTGGTACCGGGATGTCCTTCGGGCGCTGGCGCACGAGGCTGCGGGTCCAGTCGGGGATCTCGGCGCTCGCGGCCGGCGAGCCGGTGGGAAATGTGTCGCGGCGGGTGGGTTATGAGTCGCCGAGCGCGTTCGTGGCGGCGTTCCGCCGGGAGATCGGGATGACGCCAGCCAGGTACTTTGGCGAGCCGCCGGAGCGGCCGGACTAGGCTCGGGCCCGTGGTGCGCCTTGATGGCAAGCGGCTGAGCTGCGAGCAAGTCCGCGCTCTCGCCCGCGGCACGGTGACGGCTACGGTCAGCCGGCCTGGACGGCAGCGAGCCGCGGAAGCCGCGCGGGTGGCGGCTGAACTTTCAACCCGCCGGGAGATCTACGGTCGCGGTACGGGGGTGGGGGCCAACCGGGACCAGAAGGTAGCGGCGGGCGACCTCGGGGCGCACGGGCTCCGGCTGCTGCGCAGCCACGCTGGCGGCGGTGGTCCGCTGATCGCGGCGGAGCTGAGCCGGGCCATGCTGGTGGTCAGGGTCAATCAGATCGCGGCGGGCGGATCGGGGGTCGATCCTGGTGTGCTCGATCCGCTGCTGGAAGTCGTCAACAGCGGCCTGGCGGTCGCGGTGCCCAGGTACGGAGCGATCGGGACCGGGGATCTCACGGCGCTGGCGGTTACCGCGTTGTGCCTGATCGGCGAGCGGGACTGGCTGCCGAGCCAGGCTCGGCAGCCGCGATTCGCGCTGGCACCGGCTGACGCGCTGGCGTTCTTGTCGAGCAACGCGGCGACTGTGGGCGAGGCCGCGCTTGCCTGCGCGGATCTCGATGAGCTGCTGGCGGCCGCGGTCGTGATCGCGGCGATGTCGCACCGGGCCGTGACGGCGTCCGTCGAGCCTTATGCCGAGGCGGTTCACCTGGCCAAGAATTACCGGGGGCAGCGGGTTGTGGCGGCGATGCTGCGGGGGCTGCTGGCGGATGCGGTTACCAGGGCTCCGGCGGGCGGGGTGCCGGCGGGCGGGGTGCCGGCGGGCGGGCGGATTCAGGATCCTTACGGGTACCGGGCGCTGCCGCAGGTGCACGGGCCGGCCGTGGACGCGGTGGCCGGCGCTGGGCGGGCGGTGGCGGTTGAGCTGAACGCGGCGGCCGAGAACCCGCTGATCGATGTGGCCGGCGGCGCGGTCTGGCACAACGGCAACTTCCACGCCGCCTATACCGGGCTCGCTCTCGACGCGATCCGGGCGGCGCTGTTCCAGACCGCCGCGCTGTCCGCCGCCAGGCTCGGGACTCTAGTCGAGCCTGCGTTCACCGGGCTGGCGCCGTTCCTGGCGACGGACCGGGCGCCTAGCTCCGGCATCATGATCTTGGAGTACGTGTCGCACTCGGCGGTCGCCGACATCCGCAGGCTCGCCGCTCCGGCCGCGCTGGGCAGTGCTGTCCTGTCGCGCGGGGTTGAAGAACACGCCGGCTTCGCGACCCAGTCGGCCCGGGCGACCACCGAGGTGGTCGACGCCTACCGGATCGTGCTGGCCTGCGAGCTGGTCGCCGCCGTCAGGGCGCTGCGGCTGCGCGGCCTGATTCCTGGCTCTCCGATCCTGGCGGTAGCGTTCGAACTGGCCGCCTCAGCGCTCCCGGCCGATACCTTCGACCGGCCGCTCGACGCCGACCTGGCCATCGCGCAGACCCTGCTGGCCGAGCTGTCGACGCTCAGCCGGGAGCACTCGGCTCTGCGTCGGCCCGATGTCAGCGGCCCTGAAGATGTCAGCGGCACTGAAGATGCCAGCGGCCCTGGATCCGATTCCTCGCAGATCCGAAATTTCTTAGCAATGGGTTTATACTCCCGCGTTAAGTACAGTCGGGCGTTGCCGGAGATAATCGTGGGTTCTGATCCGGATTTCGGTTACCCAGGCGGACACCTTGTCCTGTTTTATCGGGACGACGACGAGTTCACCGATCGGGTTAGCGAATTCCTCCGCCCGGCGATCGAGCAAGCCGGGTCAGCGGTGTTCATCGGCACGCCCGCGCACCGTTCGACCGTTCAAGGCAGGCTCGAGCAGCAAGGGCTGGACCTGAGCGCGGCGACCGGCGGCGGCTATCTCGGACTGGACGCGACCGAGACAATGCGACGGTACGTGATCGCTGGCTGGCCCGACCCTGGCAGCTTCTGGCGGGTCGTCAATCCGCTGGTCGTACGGCCAGCCAGGGTCGCGGAAACGACGCGGAATCAGCGGCCGGTGCGGATCGTCACCGAGACGGTGGCGCGGCTCTGGGAAGCGGGATCCATCAGCGCCGCGGTAGAGGTCGAGACCATGTGGCACGAATTGGCCGAGCGCCACTCGTTCACGCTACTGTGTGGCTACCCAGCCAGATCAGTGGCCGGCCGCCACCACGACGCCGCGCTGGCGCAGGTTCGGCGCCTGCATGATTCGGTCCTCAGCACATCGGTGCCCCGCGACCAGGCTCCCGTTACGAGCGGGTGACTAAGCGCGAGCGGACCGGAGCACTCTGGTGCCGTTCGTTCGCTATTGGTTGCCATAAAGCCGCAGGTACGGGCGCGGCGGCCGGGGTCCCATGAGAGGCTAGGGGCGCCGACCCAAGTTGAAGGACGTGCGTCGTAGTGAGCATCGGCGAGGCGCTATCACAGGCGCGCCATCAGGCTGGTATGTCGATAGGCGAAGTCAGCCACAGCACCCGGATAAGGGAAGCGATCGTCCGCGATATCGAGCGGGACGACTACACCGCGTGCGGCGGTGACTTCTACGCTCGCGGGCACATCCGCGCGATCGCTGATGTGCTGCACGTCGACTCGGTGCCGCTGATATCGGAGTATGACGCGACGTACCGGGGACCGGATATCCCGGCCGCCAGCGTGTTCGAGCCGGTGGTGCCGATCAAGTTGCGGGAGCGGCCGCGCGTCAACTGGACCGCGGTGCTGGCCGTTCTGGTCGTGGTGGCGCTCGGGGTTGGCGGCTACCGGTACTTCGCGGGCGGCAAGAGCGGGAACACGCCTTCGGCTTCTGGCCGGGCCGGAGCCGGCGGGAGCCAGGGTCAGGGGCACGGACGGCACAGTCCGGCGGCTGATCCGCCGGCCAAGCCCCGTGTCAAGGCGAAGGTGCTGAAGCCGATCACGGCGACGGCGGTCGCTCCTGGCGGCGCCGTCGGCGATAACTCGCTGGCTACTCCCTATGCGATCGACGCCAGCCCGCATACGGACTGGCAGACCAGCGTGTACACGACCGCCCGCTTCGGCGGGCTGGAGAGCGGCACCGGGCTGCTGCTCGACCTGGGCAAGGTCGTCAGCCTCACCTCGGTGCGGCTTTCGCTCGGCAAGGGCCGCGGGGCGGCGGTCGAGTTGCGGGTAGGAAACACGCCCGGCCTCACCGGCCTGGTAGTCGTGGCGAGCGCGCGGGACGCGCAGGGCAACGTGGCCTTGCCGCTCGCGGCCCCGGTCCGGGCCAGGTACGTGCTGATCTGGTTCACCAGACTGACCGCGGACCGGCTTACGGGCGGTTTCGACGCCAAGGTGTACAACGTCAGGCTGGAGGGCCGGGCGGGCCGTTCTAGCCAGACGACGTCCGCTAGTTAATCGCTGGCTCGCCGGTCGCTATCTCGGTTGCATTAACTCTTAACCAGAAGGTATGTCAAGGGTGTACGGCTAGTTTGTGGCATACAGCCGGATTTTACGGGCGGGTAAGTTAAGGCACTTCTAGCCGTTATCGAAACGTTATGCCTAGTCCGAAGCGCTGGCAGTGCGCGGCCTGCTAGCTTCCCGACCTGTATATTGCCGATTTCCATGCAGGCCTGGATTGGCAACTTGGGCAGTGGGGGGTCGGATCATTAACGGTGGCCGCCTGGCCACCCCTCGAGGATGAGGCGAGTATGCCAGGACGCAGTACCGGTGGTGCACGGCCCGTGCACATCCGAGCTAGGAGAGCATCACTACTGGCGGCGGGCTCTGTGCTCGCCGTCGTGGCCGGCTCCTCGGTCACGGCCGTCGCGGCCAACGCCGCGCCGGAGACACATAGTTCGCTTTACGGACCGATGACGCACGCGCAGGCTGCGCAGTTGTCTAAGAACGTCAACCAGCACGTGATCGTGCTGCTGAAGAGGCAATTCGCCGCCGCCCGCGTGGGCAGCCCGGCCGCGGCGGCGCGCGGTGCCGCAGCGGCGGCTACCCAGCGGCCGCTGCTTTCCGAGTTGCGCGAAGTGCACGCGACCCACGTCAAGTCGTACAGCCTGGTGGACTCTTTCGCCGCCACGGTGTCGAAGGGCGAGGTTTCCCGGCTCAAGGCGAACCCGGCCGTCGCCAAGGTCATCCCGGACGTGACCATCCACGGGGCGCAGCCGCTCGAGCCGGCCGTCACGCCGGCCAAGCGCACGGGCAAGGCCACGCGCGGCTCCAACAACCCGGCCGACCTTACGCCGAACAACATTCCCGGTGCCTGCTCGGCCACTACGCCGCAGCTTGACCCCGAGGGCCTGTCGACGACCAGCACCGACTCCGACAACGCCAGCCAGCCGACCGCTCGGTCGCTTGGCATCACGGGTGCCGGCGTCAAGGTCGCCTGGATCGCCGACGGCATCGACCCGAACAACATCAACTTCATCCGGGCAAACAACACCTCGGCGTTCGCCGACTACCAGGACTTCACCGGAGACGGACCTGGCCAGCCGACCAGCGGCGACGAGGCGTTCCTGGACGCGAACACGATCGCCGGCCAGGGCCTGCACACCTATGACGTGAACGGGTTCTCGGCCCAGCCTGACCCGACCGCGTGCAACATCCGCATCGAGGGTGTCGCTCCGGGCGCGAGCCTGGTCGGCCTCGACGTGTTCGGCACGTTCGAGGACACCACCGAGTCGAACTTCCTCCAGGCGATCAACTACGCGGTCCAGACCGACCACGTGAATGTCATCAACGAGTCCTTCGGCTCGAACCCGTTCCCTGACATCACCGCCTTGGACGCCACCAAGCAGTTCGACGACGCCGCGACCGCGGCTGGTGTCGTGGTGACCGTGTCGAGCGGCGACGCCGGCGTGTCCAACACGATCGGCTCCCCGTCGTCTGACCCGAAGCTCATCGGGGTCGGCGCATCGACGGACTTCCGGTTCTACGCCCAGACCAACTACGCGGGTGCGCGTGACTTCGCGACCACCGGCTGGCTGAACGACAACATCAGCGGGCTCAGCTCCGGTGGCTACACCGAGGACGGCGGCACCGTTAACCTGGTCGCCCCTGGCGATCTGAGCTTCGCCTCCTGTGACGCCAGCCCGGTCTTCGCCGGCTGCGTCAACTTCAAGGGCCAGTCCTCGCCGATCGAGGAGAGCGGCGGCACCAGCGAGTCGTCACCGTTCGTGGCCGGCGCCGCTGCGCTCGTAATCCAGGCCTACCGGCAGACCCACGGCGGCGCCACCCCGACGCCGGCGCTGGTCAAGCAGATCCTGGTCAGCACCTCCACCGACCTCGGCGCTCCGGCGATCGAGCAGGGCGCAGGTCAGCTGAACAGCTACAAGGCGGTGCAGTTGGCCGAGTCGATCAAGACCTCGGACGGCTCGCCGGCCGCGACCGGCACCACGCTGCTGAAGTCGGTTAACGCGTTCAGCGCGGTCAGCAATGACCGTCGGCATGACTTCAGGGTCACGATCACCAACACCGGCACCTCGACGCAGAACGTCAGCGTCAGCGGCCGTCAGCTCGGCCCGAACCAGAACGTGCAGTCCGGTTCGGCCACGCTGACCGATGGCACCAGCCCGACGTTCACGAACTTCTCCGGGCTTCCCAACAACTACGCCACGTTCACGTTCAATGTGCCGGCCGGACAGGCCCGGCTGGAGGCTGACGATGCCTACCCGGGCAACCCGGCCAAGGGCAACAACCAGCGGGTCCGCCTGATCCTGATCGACCCGACCGGCAAGCTCGCAGCCCACTCGCTGCCGCAGGGCGTCGGTAACCACGACACCATTGACGTGCAGCACCCGGCCGGCGGCACCTGGACTGGTGTGATCTTCAGCATCACCAAGGCTAACAACGGCACCAACGGTGCCGTCCCGTGGTCGGTCTCGACCCAGAACTATGTCTCGTGGGGCACGGTCTCACCGAGCAGCGTTCGGCTGAAGCCAGGGGCGAGCAAGCAGATCCACTTCCACGTCAGGACCCCGGCCGCGCCTGGTGACACCGCTGGCTCGGTCGTGTTCAACTCGTCCACCGGCGACACCACCACGCTGCCGGTGACCCTGCGGTCCATGATCGACGTTCGGCACGGCGGCGCGTTCAGCGGCGTGCTGACCGGCGGTAATGGTCGTGGTTCGGCTCACACCGGCCAGCAGGATTACTACGAGTTCCAGGTCAAGCACAGCGAAGCCGACATCACCGCTAACGTCGATCTCACCAACGACACCGGCGACAACGTCGGCGCCTACCTGATCGACCCGAACGGCAACGTCGCCGGCTACGGCCAGAACTCCATCAACGGCACCAACGGCAAGTCGCTGACGGCGTACGCGGCCAACCCGATCAAGGGAACCTGGACCCTGGCCATCGACTTCCCCGACCCGGTCGTGGGTGATGAGCTATCCCAGAACTTCAGCGGGAACGTCGCGTTCAACGCGGTCAGCGTCAGCGCCCCGGCGCTGCCGCACAGCGCGAGCACCAAGCTCGCTGCTGGCACCGCGGTGACCATTCCGGTGAAGATCACCAACAACGGGCATCAGGCCGAGGACTTCTTCGTCGACCCGAGGCTCAACTCCAGCACCACGCTCGCGCTGGCTGCGTTCAGCCAGGCGTCGGGCCTTGCCCTGCCGCTCGTCGTGGGCTCGCCGCAATGGTTCATGCCGACCGAATCGTCCAGCGTCTCGGTGGCTGCGGTCGCCAGCCTGCCGGTCGAGTTCGACTACGGCCCGAACCAGGGTGACCCTGACCTGTCGAGCAGCATCGGCACCTCGGCTAACGCCAGCTACACCACGCCATCAGGCAACCTGACGAACGGCTTCTGGTTCGCTACGCCAAGCGAAGTCGGGCCGTACCCGTCGGGTGCCCCGGCTGGCACGGTGAGCCTGTCCATGAGCGTCAGCTCCAAGGCGTTCGACACGGCTGTCACCTCCTCCACCGGCGACCTCGAGCTGGCCGCCACCAACCCGGCGACCACGTTCTCGCCGATCGTCATCAACCCAGGCCAGTCGGCAACGGTCAACGTCACGATCACGCCGAGCGGCTCGTCTGGAATGGTAGTCAACGGCACGCTGTACATCGATGACTTCCTGACCAACGTTCCGCCGTACGGCCAGCAGGGTGCGGACGAGCTCATCGGGCTCCCGTACTCCTACACGATCAAGTAACTCGCACTACTGACGGAGGGCCAGCCGCGGCGCGGCTGGCCCTCCGGCCTTTTCCCGGTGGTCGCGGCGCCGAGACGTCAACCCGCGTCCGTAACCGGCTGAGCGCGCTGGCAATCTAGGCTCGTGCGCCTCGCAGAGCAGATTCCGGCGGGATCGTGGGCGATGGCCATGGGCTGCGGCATTGTCTCGATCGATCTGCTCGTGGCCGGCCAGCCGGTGGCATCGGCCGTCTTGTTCTGGCTCGCGGTCGTGGTCTGGGTGGTGCTGGCGGTGCGCTGGATAGGCGCCCCCACCAGCGCCGTGCGCGAATTCAGCTCGCCCGCCGCGCTCGGCTGCGTCGCCGCAACCGCAGTGCTGGGAGCGCGAATCGCTGGGCAGTGGCATGCGGCCGTGGCCGCGGCTGCGGTTCTGCTCGTTGTCGCCTTGGTTGTCCTGGGCGTGCTGCTCTGGCCGGTGCTCAGCCACTGGACTACGCCGACCGTCGGCGGATCGTTCCTGGTCACCGTCGCCACTCAGGGCGTGGCCGGGCTCGCTGCCGTGCTGGCGGCTGCCTATCGAGCCGACTGGCTGCTCTACGCCGCGATCGTGCTCTTTGCCGCTGGGCTGGCCGGCTACCTGGTGGTGCTGTGGCAGTTCGACTTTGGATCAGTTGGCACCGGGGCTGGTGACCAGTGGGTAGCCGGCGGCGCACTGGCTATCTCGACCTTGGCGGCCGCGAAGATCGCGGCGAGCACCGCGACTCTGGGTGTCTTCGGCGGCGGCAGCGGCGGCGGCGGCAGTCGGCTCGCGGCGGTTGACGACGTGGCCCTGGCCCTGTGGTGCGGGGCTATGGCGTGGCTGATTCCGCTGGTGGTCAGCGAGTTCATCCGGCCGCGGCTTGGCTATCACGTGCTGCGGTGGGCGACCGTGTTCCCGGTAGGCATGTACGCCGCCTGCTCGTTCGCGGTGGGTCAGGTAACCGGGATTGGCGGGATCACCGATTTCGCGAGGATCTGGACACCGATCGCGGTCGCGGTCACTCTCATCGTGCTGATCGGCCTAACCCGTCGAGCGCTGCGTGGGGGAGGGGTTTCATGATCCCGGAGAGTTGTCCGCGAAAATTGGCCTGAAATCGCTGAAAACTCTCCGTCAAACGAAAAGTCTCCGCCGAGAATCGGACATAAAGGATCGGATTCCATGATCCCGGAGCCTTTTCGGAGCGATTGCTGAAAACTCTCCGCGAGAAGGTCCAGGCTCGACTGATCTCCGGTCAACCAGGTCCTCTCCCCGCCCACGACGCAGCGAGTCGGCTCAGGCGGGGACCCCAGTAGTCACATGGAACTCCCCGGTCACTGCTGTCCCAAAATGATCGAGGTAACCTGGACCACGGTCCTAGCGCAACCGGGTGAATGCGCATATTCACCCCCCGGAAACAAGGTGAATCTGCGCATTCATCCGCCAGCCAGTCCCCAGGGAATCGTTGTGTGCTAGGCGCGGCGAATAAGGCCGTTCTTCTTGGCGCGAATTTCCAAGCGCAGCCCGCAGCAACCCAATGCGACTAACCCAGCCAAGGTGAATCTGAACCCCTGGAAGTCGCCCCAATCAACCCCAACATCAACCCGAACCAGCGAACCCACCCAGCATTGCCCGCACGGTACTCGCCACCTCATCCCGAGTCTTAGTCGGCTGATCAGAATTAGCGATCAGCATTGCCCCCCTGGTCAGCGACCCGAGCAGCAGCCGCGCCAGCGTCTCCGGCTCAGCGACCACCAGTCGCCCCGAACCAACCGCCGCGTCAAGCGCGGCCACGATCCCGGCCACCGCATACCGCTCGTCCAGCTCGGTAAACCGCGCCAGCCCGAGCACCGCCGGCGCGTCAATGATCACGATGTGCTGCAGGTCAGGCTCGAGCATCGCGTCCAGGAACGACTCGAACGCCCGCCCAAGCGACTCCACCTCATCGGGCGCACCGGCCGCCGCGTCAGCGGCCGCCTTCATCAGCTCATCGTGCGCCGCCAAGAACACCGCTTCGAACAACTTCGTCTTCGTCGAGAAATGGTGGTACAGCGCGCCGGTCGTCACCCGAGCCTCACGGGCAAGGTCCTCAACCGAGGTGGCCGCGAAGCCGTCCCGCCCGAACAGCACCCGCCCAGCCGCGACGAGCGCTGCCCGCGTCTGCGCCACCTGCTCAGCCCGCAGCGACGCGGGCCCGTTACCGACCGAAGCCAAACCGTCTGACACGGAACCTGTGTAGTCCGTGCCACTCATGTTGTGCAACTCACTCCCGACTCATATAGTGACACTATCTCACCTTGTAATGCTATCCAAGGCTCCGGCGGGCCCGGAGCCCACCCAGCAGGCCAGCAGACCCAACCCCGGCAGACCCCAGCGGAGGCTGCAGTGACGAACGCCATCGACGGACTAGAAGCGGACCGAGCCGAACTACTCAAGATTTGCGCCGAATTCACCGATGCCGACTGGGCAACCCAGAGCGGCTGCAGCGGCTGGCGGGTGCAGGACGTCGTGTCCCACATGGGCGCGCTGTTCTGGCTGGTCGCGGACCGGACCAAGCTCCCCGACATCGGCGACCTGCCGACCGAGAGGGCTCAGGATGCCTACGTCGACCACCGCCGCTCGATGACCGCCCAGGAAGTGCTGGCCGACTACGAGTCGGTGAGCTCCGCCGCGATCCCGATCCTGGGCAGCCTGATCGGCCAGACGTTCGAGGTGCCGCTCGGCGACCTCGGCACCTATCAGGCCGGCACCCTCCCGACCGCCTACAGCTTCGACCACTACGTCCACATCAGAATGGACCTGTTCGCCCCCCGCGGCCCGCTGACCGCCGGCCCGCCGGCCTCGGACGAGCTGCGACTCGCGCCCGCCCTCGACTGGGTCCAAGCCGCCCTGCCCCAGCAAAACCAGGCCGCGATCAGCGAACTGCCAGGCTCGATCGAGTTCGTCCTCACCGGCCCAGCCGCCCGCACGATCAAGGTCGGCGAAGCCGCATCGCTCGGCCAGGTAACCCTGGACGCCCCTGCCTTCCTCCGCTCGATCTCGGGACGGGCCGGCTGGGAGGACACCCACATCGATTCCGCCAGCGGCGCGACCCTGACCCCAGCCGTCCTCAGCCGCCTGAAGGTGTTCTAGCCCAGGGCGCCCGCTGCCGCACGGCCTCGTAACAGACGATCGCAGCCGACGTAGCCACGTTCAGCGAGTCCGCTCGCCCGAACATCGGAATCCGGACCAGCACGTCCGCGCGCGCCAGCCACTCATCGGGAAGGCCGTACTTCTCCGAGCCGACGGCAATCGCAGTTGGCCCGGAGAAGTCACCCTCCGTCAGCAACGCTTCCGCCCCCGGCGTCGTCGCCACCAGCCTGATCGAGTTGTCCGCCAGCCAGCCAAGAACCTGCTCCGAGCTAGCGGCCGCGACCGGCACGCTGAACACGGTCCCCTTGCTGGCCCTGATCACGTTCGGATTCCCCCAGTCGGTCACCGGATCGGTCGCGATCACCGCCGCCACCCCGGCCGCATCAGCCGTCCGCAGAATCGCGCCAAGATTGCCCGGCTTCTCGACCCCCTGGCAGATCACCACGAGCGGCTTGGCACCGAGCTCAACCCCGGAAAGCTCGCCCCCGACGGCGGGCACAACCGCGAGCCACCCGTCCGGTGACTCGCGATACGCGGCCTTCTTGAACACCGCCGGACTCACCGTAAACACCTCGGCGCCCCGCTCGGCGGCAACATCGGCTAGCCGCTGCTGCCCTTTATCGATGATTTCTGGGCTGAGAAAGATTTGCCGGGGTTTGATTCCCGCAGCCAGAGCCAGCTCCAGCTCCTCGTAACCCTCAACCAGCGTGACCCCGGCCTCATCCCGAACCCGCCGCCGCCGCAGCGCCACCAACTGCTTAATCCTCGGATTAGCCGGACTAGTGATCTCCACGTTGGTCATGTTAGGCCGCAGGCGCGCCTAAGAGCGCCGGAGGCGAAGGCCAACACAGCCAAAACAAAGGCCGTGCCGCCTGGAAGAGGCGGCACGGCCCTCGTCAGATCAGGTCAGATCACCGGAAGCCGCCCGCGATCCCCACGATCTTGGCCTTCGTGCCTGGCTTGTCGCCATGCCAGGCCGCGAAGAAGGCGCCCACGTGGCCGGTCGCCGTAGCGAGCCAGTAGCCGCCCAAGGCCGGGTCACCGGCGATGCCGATGACCTTGCCCTCGTTGAACGGCATGCTGCCGTCCGCGCCCAGGTTGCGGCCGACCACCTTGCCCGACCCGTTCACCAGCCAGTAGCCCTGGCGCTTCGGATCAGACGCGATGCCGGTAACCCCGGAGATGGGGTTGCCGTTGTAGCTGCCAGCGTGCAGGGCGAACACCTTGCCCTTCGAGGTCGCGATCCAGTACCCGCCGCTCTGGAAGTCAGCCGCGATGCCGATCACGCCGGCGGCGCGGGCCCCGCCGCGGTTCGGGGCGTTGAACGCGTATACGTGACCGTTGCTGGTGACGATCCAGTACCCGGTGCCCGACTTGTCAGTCGCGATGCCGACAACCCGGCCGTTCGGGTGCTTCACTGAGCCGTGGTTCGTCGCACCGAAGGCCGAGACCTGGCCCTTGGCGGTGACGAGCCAGTAGCCGCCCTGGTTGTTCGCGGCGATGCCAACCACGGCCGCCGACAGGTGCTTGCCCGCGAGCGAGCCGTGGAACGGCTCGTTGAAGGCATACACGTTGCCGTTGCCGGTCGCCATCCAGTACCCGGCGTGCTCGCCGCTGAGGTTGCACAATTTGTTGGCCAGCACGTTGCCATTCGGCGTGCCGAGCCCAGTGGCCGCGTCGTAGCCCTTGGTCACCGGGTACAGGTGGCCCTTACTCGGGTGGACGTAGTTGTTGGTGGTCTTGTTCGGCGCCGAGACGATGTCGTGGAGCACGGAGGCCTTGACCTTCTTCGCGAAGTAAATCGCCGGGTTCGCCCAGCCGACCGGCGACGACGAGCACTTGGCGTCGGTCAGCGCTAGCAGCGCGGCCCACAGCGGCGCGGCTGCGCTAGTCCCGCCGATGACTCCCCACTGGCCGTTCCAGTGGATGACGTAACCGGTCACCGGATCGGCATCGGCCGACACGTCCGGCACCTCGCGAACCTTCGAGTTGATCTTGAAGGCCTTCTGGTACTGCGGCTCGGCGTAGAACACCGACTTGCCACCGCCGCCAGCACCATCGTTGCTGCTGATGCCGTCATTCCACACGACCTCTTTTGGCCCTGTCAGCTTATTGATCCTGGTGCCGCCGACGCCGAGCACGAGCGGGTTGCTCGCCGGGAAGTTCACGCTCAGCAGGTTCCTGAGCCCATTGGGCTGGCAAGCTTCCGAGCCGGCGTCACCGGAGGACGCGACGATCGTCTGCCCCTGGACCGCTGCCTGCTCGTAAAGCTTGGTGACGGCGTTAGCGGCGTGCGGGTCCTGGAGGTGCTCGCACAGCCCGTAGGACTCGGAGATGACCCTGACCCGGTCCTGGCCGACCATCGTGCGGTAGATGTCGTACGCCGACGCGCCAGTGTTCGGCGCCTGGTAGACGGTGATGTTCGAGTCAGGAGCCAGGCTGAGTACGGTCTCGATGTCGAGCGCGGCTTCGCCCTCGCCCGGGCCGGTCTGGCCGAAGTGGTCGACCTTGTCGTACTGGATCTTCGTGCTGGTGCCGTAGCAGCTCTGGAACGCAGCGATGTCCGAGGGCAGGTTCGGCTCGCCGAACTCGACGATTCCGACCGAGGTGCCGCGGCCGAAGTCATGCGATGAGTACAAGCCGTTGAAGCCGTAGGCCGCCGCGAACTGGTTGGCGGTAAATCCGATGAAGGAGGGCTTGTTGGCGACGCCTGCGTTGGAGGCAGCCGAACATGGCTGCGGCCCGCCAGCGTCCAGCGCTGGGGCCGCGACCTTAGGCGCCTGTCCGCCGTGCGGGTTCGGCCTGGCGAGGAACGAGTGCGGCAGGTTCAGGTTGTCCAGCCCGATGATGGCGTCCACGTCAGGAGCAACCGTCGCGGGCAGCTTCGGCGCGGTGGTGTTGGCATAACCGGTCCTCCCGCCCGGCAGCCGGTAATTGGCCATCGTCACCCCGAAAGCGCTCTCGACCTGGCTCACGGTCGCGGTGACCGAGATGCTCAGGCGGTCAGAGGCAACCGCCCCAGGATGCAGCCCGGCTGCACGCAGCGCGGCCAGCACGCTGCTGACCGTCGTCTTGGTCGCGCCGAACATCCCTGCGAATTGGCCCTTGACCAGGTAACGGTGGTAGAGGGCCGAGCCGGGAGTCGATACCTCATTGGCGTACTGCGAAAGTGCGGTCGCGTTCTTCGGCGCCAGTGCCACGTCGATGTGCAAGGCGGCGCCGCTTGGCATGATCCCGGTCCGCGCGGCGCCTTGCGGCACCAGTCCGGCCGCGCCCACCGGCGAGATCGCGGGTGCCGCTTGCACGGCGCCGGCGGTAGCCAGGAAAGCGGTGGCCGTCGCTACGCTGGCTAGCCCGGCCGCGAATCGGCGCCCGGGTCGCCGACCTGGATGGCCGCGCAATCGTGAACTATGCCCATCAGTCACTCTGATTCTCCCTTTCGTGATCCAACCTGTGCCCCCGTTACTGGCGGTGGGACCCGTTCGGTGGCTTATCCGCATGCAGGTGCCATCACCGGAAAAAAGGGTTCAGATGGTGATGCGCCGGATGCCTGCCATGCGATCGTGCCCGAGCCCCGGACCACGCGCAAGCCGAATCGGTCCATCTGTCTCAGATCAGCTAACTGGCGGTTACGCAGCGAAATCTCACCCCAGCAGGAAGGACTTGCGCCATAGGTACTTGCCCGGCCTGCCAATCAGGCCTGCCTCGGTCAAGAACGCGACGAGCTTCTCGCCGCCGTAGCTGAGTGTCTCCCGGTAGTACGGATTGGCGAGCGCTGCGCGTCGCGCGGCCCTCGGGTCCAGCCCGACGGCCGTATAGACGCGCGGGTTGATCATAAGCCGGGACACGATGAACGCGGTCCTGGCTAGCGCAATCCGGTGATATCCGCGCGCGAACTTGTTCATCTTCGTCACGCTCCTGAGCAGCTCGGCCCGGGCGTAGCCGACGTGCCTGGCCTCTTCGACGATATGGATCCGGCTGATCATCCTGATCAGCGGCTGAATGGACTCATCGCCGACCACTTCGCGCTGCCATCGGTCGACGATCTCCTCGCCGATCAAGATCGCGCCCCACAGCGACGGGCCAAAGGCCAGCGTCGTGAGGGCCGCGCCCATCCGCAAAATGACCTTGGGCGGGCTGTACCGTGGCGTCCCGAGCCGCTCGATCATCTTGGCGAACATGATCGTGTGCCTGGTCTCCTCGCCGAGTTCGGCCAGCGCGTACTGGATGTGGCTGCTCTGGACCTCGCCCCAGTACGCGTGCTTGGCCAGCATCCGCATCAGCACCGATTCCAGGAAGATCCCGGTCGAGGCGACGCTCACGATCTCGTGCTTGCCGAGCTCGATCTGCTGCTCGGGGGTGAGCTGGTCATAAAGCCTGGTCCCGTACAGCGAAGAACGGTGCTGCAGCACGAAGCGCTTGCCGTCCGCCAGCGGCGCTGACCAGTCGATGTCTAGGTCCGGGTCATAGCTCACGTTTGCGGTGGAGCGAAGCAACCGGTCGGCGACCCGCTCCTGATCCGTCGTGGTCATGGCTGTTCCTCCGTATCCCGAGTTATCCCGGTGGTCAAACTAACTGCGACTCGCAGTAACTGTTACTTCTGGTAGCATGTACTTTATGGACGAAACTGTCAAGCCCGGCCTGACCCAGGGGGATGCTCGCAAACACCGCTGGACCGGCCACCGAGACCAGCGCCGGCGCGAGTTCGTCGACGCCGCGCTGCGGGCGCTCGACGCCGAGGGACCCGAGCTTTTGATGGAGACCGTGGCCGCCGAGGCCGGCGTTTCCAAGCCGGTGCTCTACCGGTATTTCAGCGACAAGTCGGCGCTGGTCGACGCCCTGGCCGAGCGTGGCTCCGAGTTGCTGCTCGCCCGGCTGCTGCCCGCGATCCAGTCCAACGGACCGGTGTATGACCGGATCGCCGGAGCCGTCGGCGCGTATTTCGCGGTTATTGACGAGCACCCCAGCCTGTACTGGCTGATCGCCCGCCGCGACGTCATCGAGCCGGGTCAGAGCGAGCCCCCGGTCCATCCGGACAAGGAGTCGATCGCCAATGCCCTGACGGCCGTGTTCGGCGACTACCTGCGGCTGGCCGGCCTCGATTCCGGCGGCGCCGAGCCGTGGGCGCACGGAGTGACGGGGCTGGTGCAGTCCACCGGTGAATGGTGGCTGCGCCGCCGCTCGATGAGCCGCACCCACGTCGTCGAGTACGTCACCCGCCTCATCTGGGCGGCGCTCGACGGAATCATGCGCGACGCCGGCATCCACGTCGACCCGACCAAACCGCTGCCGGTCGTCAAGCCCAAGCTCACCGTCCACCGCGCGGAGGAGTCATGACGGTTCCGCACCCAGAAGACGACGGCAGTGCCGCCCAGCCGCCAGAAGACGGTTATGCCGGCCCGGCCAAGCTGACCGTCGGCACCGACCAGTTCGAGGTCGAAGTCGAGTTGCGCGGTCACTTCGAGCCGATCGACGGCCAGTACCACTGGTACGGCCGGATCGCCAGCAACGACCAGCTCACTGCGCGGCTAGCAGGAGCCAAAGCCGACGGCCAGCTCACCACCGACCACGGCACCAGCCCCTGCGTCCTATCCGACCCCGACCTATGGCACCGCTACCGAGTAACCGGCCGCTCCACCCCGCCCTTCCCTGCCCAGACCAAGATCGATGACGGCCCGGAGCCGGAAGCGCCCGGCTAACCCGACGCGGCCCGATCCCGCCCATGCCCCTAGGTGACCCGAGCCCCATGAGTCCCATGAGCCCCGAGTTGGGTTGGCCGACGGGCAGGATGTAACGCGCCCTTGCGGTCAGGGCGGATCGGGTAACGAGGCTTCGGCGCGGGCTGGGCCTGGGCGGGCTGGCCGGGGGGAGCGGTCCGGCTGCTTGCCCTGGAGGCGCTGGGCTCGGAGCACGACCTCCATGGCGAACCTGGCGTCCGGGTCGTGCAGCTGGTCGCCGAGTACTCGTTCGAGTATCCGCATCCGGTAGCGGACGGTCTGCGGGTGGATCTTCAGGCGCGCGGCTACCTCGGCCGCTTTGCCGCCGGTCTCCAGCCAGATGCCGAGCGTCTCGGTGAGCCGGTCCTGCTGCCGCTCGGACAACCCGGCCAGCGCCGCGAACTGCTGTTTGGCCAGCTGCCTGAGCAATCGTCCCTCGGACAGCCAGAGGGTCAGCAGATTGTCGTCGCAGACGATCAGCTTGCCCGGCGGAATGACTCCGGTCCGGCTGAGCGCGAGCGCCTGCCTGGCCCAGTGCAGCGAGTCGGCGGCCTCGGCCAGCGGAACCTGGATCCCCACCGCGGCCGGTCGCCCGGCCAGGGCGCTCTCGAGTCCCTTCCGCCGCTCGGCGTCCACATCGCCTGGCAGCAGCAGATGCGGCTCCACCGCCGTGAAGTCGGCCAGCGCGTCGGCGGGCACCGTGACCGCAGGACCGATCGGCGGCGCCACCGCGACCATCGTGATCTGCTGCGGCAGCTTCCAGCCGACCAGTTCGGCCAGGTCGCCGATCGCCCGGCGGGGCACCGACGGCTGCTCCAGGATCAGGCGCAGCATGCGCTGGCGCCACTCGTCCTGCGACTGGGAGGACCGGGCCTTGGCGCGCAGGTAGCCGTCGGTCGACAGCGACGCGAGATCGTCCATGTAGCTGAACACGTCGTCGGCGAGCTGCGACATCACCTTGGACGACAGGCTGTACTTAGCGCCGAACCCGACCGCGCGCCGCCAGGCGACGTGGGCACCGATCCGGTAGGCGGCCTGCAGGCTGTCCAGGCTCCGGCCCTCGACCGCCTCGTACTCGCCGAGCTTGCGGCAGACCTCGTCCCGATTGTCGGGCGACGCGCCAGGATCGGTGATCAGGTCCGCGAACGTGGCCAGCGCCTGGCCGACTCCCATTCGCAGCACCCGGCCGTAAGGGCCGTCCATCGGGCGGGCGTACTCCGGAATGGACCGCCTGACCTCGGTAATGATCTCCTCGGTCAGGTTCGGCAGCTCGGACCGGATAACGCCGGTCAACTCGGGCGGGTACTTGATCCTCGGCTCCGCGCGTTGATCAGACCTGGCTCGGCTCACCTAGCGGACCTCCGGGCAAAGGTGCGCAGGCCGTAGATGTGGCATGAACCTCCACATTAATACGGAGCAAGCCGCCGGCAAAGGCCACGCTAAGCCGGGCCGAGGCCGACCTCCTGCTGGTCAGACCGTCTGAGGGGCGACAGCAACCGGCGCGGCTGCCGGATCGGCCGGCGTCGCGGCCGGGAGCCGCCGGCGAGCAGCGAACACCCGCCACGCCGCCCACCCGCCAAGCACGCCGGCGGGCGGCAACATGACCAGCGCGGGCAGCTGATAACGCCAAGAAAACTCGAACACGTCCGAGATCAGCAGCACCCCGACCGCCTCAGCGAAGATCAGCAGGCAGGCGAACCCAAGCCCGGTGACCTCGGCCCCGGCAGCATCGCCGCCTCGGCGCACGAGTCGGCCACCAGCGAACCCGAGCACCGAGCCGAACAGGCCCAGGATCGCGAACAGGGCCAGCAGCGGCCCCGGAGTGTAGCCACCGTCGAGCTGGTAGGACCGCAGGAACGTCGCGATCGAGTGATCGACCTGGGCGGGACCGCCGTAGGCAGGGTTCAGCGGCTGGAACCGGAACGGCTTGGCCGGGTTGATCTGGACGCCGACGATGATCCGCTGGTCCTTCCCGACATTGATCTCGGGCAGGAAGCGCGGATAGCTCCGCTGGAACTGCCACCGGTAAATCGGCGTCACGCTCCGCAGGTTCGACTTGGTCAAGTCGAACAAGTGCAGCGAGTCGCCGAGGACGCCGCCGATGATCCGTAGCGGCTGCTGCTGCTCGACCGCCGAGTCGAACCCGGAGATCAGCGCGTACCTCGACTGCCCGGCCGGCACATTGAGGTTACGCACCGGCGCGGCCTTGTTGTGCTCGAGCCAGTCGATTCCGTTCGCTTGCTGGGCCGGCGTCGGGCACAGTTGCCGCTCGTCGGCGGGCAGCGCGATCGTCGCGCAGTTCACCGAGTCAGCGATCCGGCCCGCGATACTGCCCTCATCGGACAGGTTGAAATGACCGGTCTGGACCTTGGCGATCCCGCTGTAGGCGAAGACCGGGAGCGCGAACGTCGCCAGCAGGATCAGCGCTCCGCGCATCGCCAGCCGGCGGCTGGTCGTCGCGGCCGCTAGGTAAAGCAGCGCGGGCATCACGAGGATCAAGCCGATCTGCCTGATCGTCGCCGAGGTACCGAAGATCAGTCCGGCGCCGGCGATCTGGCCCAGCGCTGGCTCCGGCCGCCAGAGCAGCAGCACCAGACCGGCCACGACGAACGCCTCGAACCAGACGTCCGGCATGATCGTCTGCTCCATCTGAAGCTGGTAAGCGTCAAGCAGGATCGGTGCCATCGCCACCGCGCCGAGCCAGCGGGGGACGCCCCGGCGCACCAGCAGCGCGTAGATCGCCACCGCCATCGCCAGGCCCACGACGTGCTGGACGAGCGCGACCGTGCCCAGGTCGCCGACGAGCAGGATCGGCTTCAGGATCGCGGTGTACCCCACCGGGTCGGCCCCTGGCCAGGCGCCGTACAGATACTTCAGCGTGTCGACGTACAGCAGCGCCGGATGATAGGCCATCATCGCGAGCACCCGGAGCACCAAGCCCACGGCCAGCAGCACCGCCGCGACCGGATTCGCCCGCAGCACCCGGCCCGAGGTCATCAGGATCCGAGCGATCAGCCCAAGGCGGCCAGTCTGCGGCGCCGGCAGCCCCGTAACCGATTCGTCGGCGCTTGGGAGCCGCGGCTGCGGCACCTTGATCTCTGGCGCCTGCGCTACCTCACTAGACGCTTCCTCGCTAGGCGCTGCCAAGATCGCACCTTATCCCTGGTTATCGTTGTCCCTGGCCAAGCGACACCAGGCTAGTCAGATCGGCTGAGGCCGGCCTGACTAATGGGGCAACTGCTCCCCTAAATAAGGCCCTGCTAAACAGCGCTCAGCTAGGCGGCTCGCCGAGGATCCGCAGCCGGAGCAGCTCCGGCATCTGCTCAAGCTGGTCGACTACCGCCGCCGGCAGCTCGCGGCTGTCGAGCTCCATGATCGAGTAAGCGTAGTCGCCCCGGCAGTCATTGATCAGCTCAACGATGTTGATCCCCGCGCCGCCGACCACCTGGGAGAACTGCGCGATCACGCCGGGGGCGTTGCGGTGCGCGAGCGTCAGCCTGGTGAAGCCGCGCCTCGGCAGCGACACGGCCGGGAAGTTCACGGAGAACCTGATGTTGCCGTTCTCCAGGAAGTCCTGGAGCTCATCGGCGATCATGACCGCGCAGTTGTCCTCAGCGCTGCTGGTGCTCGCGCCCAGGTGCGGCAGCACGATCACCTTGTCGTGGGCGTAGGTCACCTCGTTCGGGAAGTCGGTCACGTAGCCACGTACCTGACCGGCATCCAGGGCGGCGATCAGCGCCGCCTCATCGACTAGCTCGTCCCTGGCGAAGTTAAGCAGCACCGAGTTCGGCCGCAGCAGGCCGACGCGCCCGGCGTCGATCAGGTCCCTGGTCGCCTCGATCAGCGGCACGTGCAGGCTCACGTAGTCGCTTTCGGCCAGCAGCCGGTCGAGATTGTTGACCCGCTGAACCTGGGCCGACAGCTGATCGGAGTTCTCGACGGAGAGGACCGGGTCATAGCCAAGCACCCGCATCCCGAGGTCGATCGCCGTGTTGGCGACCCGGTGGCCGATCGCGCCGAGCCCGATCACCCCGAGAGTCGACCCGGCCAGCTCAAGGCCGGCGAACTGCTTCTTACCGCGCTCGGCGGCCTTGGCGATGTCGTCGGCCGGCAGGTCCTTGGCGTAGGCGAGTGCGGCCGGAAGGTTCCGCGCGGCCAGGAGCAGGCCAGCCACGACGAGTTCCTTCACCGAGTTGGCGTTGGCGCCAGGCGCGTTGAACACCACCACGCCGCGCTGGGACATCGCGTCGACCGGGATGTTGTTGACCCCCGCGCCGGCCCGGCCTATGGCGACGACACTCGGCCCGGGCAATTCTTTATGCAAATTATGCGATCTGAGCATTATCGCGTCGGGCCGTTCCTCCTCGGGTCCGACGCGATAATCGGAACTGAATCGGTCGAGTCCTACTGGGGAGATCGCGTCAAAAGTCCTGACCGTGAACTTACCCATGCTTATTCTCAAACTCCTTCATGAACTCGACCAATGCGTCGACGCCGGATTCCGGCACCGCGTTATAAATGCTGGCCCTGACGCCGCCGACGGCGCGGTGCCCGGCCAGGTTGACCATGCCGTTCTCTTTCGCCTCGGCCAGGAAGGCGCGCTCCAGCTCAGGATCGGCGAAGGTGAACACCACGTTCATCCTGGACCGGTTGGCCGGCGCGACCGGATTCGAATACAGGCTGGACCCGTCAATGGCGGAGTACAGTTTTTCCGCCTTGCGCTGATTAATCTTGCCGATGGCCTCGACGCCGCCTTGTTCTTCAAGCCATTCGAAGACCAGGCCGGCAATGTACCAGGAATAGGTCGGCGGCGTGTTGAGCATGGAGCCGGCCTTGGCCATCGCGAACCAGTCCCAGACGGCCGGGGTGCGCGGCCTGGTCCTGGCCAGCAGGTCCTCGCGGACGATTACCACGCACAGCCCGGACGGGCCGATGTTCTTCTGGGCGCCGGCGTAGAGCGCGCCGAACTTGGTCACGTCGATCGGCTCGCTCAAGATCATCGAGCTGACGTCCGCGACGAGCGGTACCTCGCCGGTGTCGGGCACGGTGTCGAACACCACGCCGTTGACGGTTTCGTTCATCGTGATGTGCACGTAGCCGGCGTCCTCGGAAAGCTGCCACTCGGCCAGCGGCGGAACGTAGGTCTGCGGGTCGCTGCGCGCCGCCACATTGATCCGGTACAGGTACTTGGAGGCCTCGGTGTAAGCGCGCTGCCCGAAATGACCGGTGATCGCGTAGTCGGCGACCGCGGTCGCGGTCGACAGGTTCGCGGCCACGCCGACGAACTGCCCGGTGGCGCCGCCCTGCAAGAACAGCACCTTGTAGTTGTCCGGGATGCTCATCAGCGAGCGAAGCCTGGCCTCGGCGGCCTCGGCGATGGCGATGAACGCCTTGCTGCGGTGACTCATCTCCATGACGCTCATGCCTGAGCCACCGAAATCGGTCATTTCCTCGGCGGCCCGGCTGAGCACCGGCAGTGGCAGCGCGGCGGGCCCGGCGGCGAAGTTGTACACGCGGTTAGTAGCGACGATGTCGGTATGGCTCATAGCTCCTAGCAGTCCCGCCCGGTCCAGTTGGCGCTTACTCGGCGATCATGGCGGTGGTTCAGGATGAGCAGGCCGGGCCGCGCCTATGCGGCCTGACGCAACCCCAAGGATACCGGCGGCTATGGCCTGCCAATCGCCCGGCGCAGCGCCGCCGCCAGGTCGGCCGGCTCGAACCGGGGCAGAACGGCTGCTAGATGCCCATCGGGCCGCACAACGTGCACGCTGCCGGCGGTGGCATCGAGTGCCCGCCGCAGCTCACCGGTCGGGTCGACTTCGGCCAGCGCGAAGGTGGCGACTGGCGCGGTGATCGCGTCGGCGGCGACCTGGCTGGCAGCGGCTGCGGTCGCGCTGTCTTGGGTCAAGATCACAAGCTTTTGGGAGAAAATTTTGCGCAGCCTCGTCGCCTCTTTTCCCGAGGCCAGTGCCGGCCCATCGGGACACAGCACGCCGGGCACTGGCGGCCGCTGCGCGCCCGGTTCGGTCGGGATCTCCGCCTGGCCAGGACTGCCTGGCGTGGTCAGCGGGCTGTCGGTGTACCAGAAAGGCTCGGCCAGCTTCCCCGAGTCGATCAGCTTCCTGTAATCGGGATCGGTGACCGCGCGTTCGAGCACCTCGGTGCGCCATCGACGGCGCTCGTCGGTCTGCGGCACCAGGAAGTCCATCGTGGCGCTGGTCACCCGCAGGTTCTCCCGCGCCGCCGCCGACCGTTCGATGTGGTAGGTGTCGAGCAGGGTCGGCGGTGACCAGCCACCGATCGTGAACGCCAGCTTCCAGGCCAGGTTCTCGGCGTCCTGGATGCCCGAGTTCAGGCCCCTGGCCCCGAACGGCGCGTAGACGTGAGCGGCGTCCCCGGCCAGGAACATCCGCTGTGACGGCGAATGTGTGGGCGAACAGGATCTCCAGCGTCTGCTCTTTAGCGGTCAGGTCAGCCGAGGAGGCGAAGGCGGGCATCGGCTAGCTCGCCTTCTCGTCGCGCTGGCCGGTTTCTTCATCCGCGATGATCTCGGCGAGTTCGGCCAGCCGCCGTTCGGTGGCCGCGTCGGCGGGTGAGTAGACGTGCAGCCGGGTGCCGGGGCGCGGGCTGAGCCAGGTGTTCAAGACCTCCATCCGCAGCTCGCCGACCAGCGGATTGAGCACCCGCTTGGTCTTGTTCGCGATGCTGGCGACCTCGTGCCGCTCCCACAGCTCGGCGAACTCGGGTGAGGCGGCCCGCAGGCGTTTGACCAGCGACTTCCAGCTCGGCTCGGCTACGTGGTCGGCCATCAGCCAGCGCATGTTCGCGACCATGCGGGCCGCGCCGTCATCCCAGTCCAGCAGCGCCTTGCGCCAGGCCGGGTCGGTGAAGCACAGCCACATGCAGTTGCGGTCCTGCTGCGGCAGCGCGTCGAGGTTGTCGATCAGCCGGCTGTAGGTCCGGTTGTAGGCGATCAGGTCGTACTTGGCGTTGACCACGCTGGCCGGATAGGGCTCGAGCTGGGTGATCAGGGCCCGCAGCGAGCGCGACACGGCCGCGCATTCGGAGATGACCTGCTGGTCAACAGAACCGGCCAGGTTAAACAGGTGCGCGTGCTCGTCTCGGTCGAGCATCAGGGTCCTGGCGATCGCTTCGAGCACCTGGTCGGAGACCTTGATGTCGCGGCCCTGCTCAAGCCAGGTGTACCAGGTCACGCCGACCCCGGCGAGCTGGGCGACCTCCTCGCGGCGCAGGCCAGGGGTGCGACGGCGGCCGATCGGCGCGACGCCGACCTGCTCGGGCGCGATCCGCTCCCGCCGGTTGCGCAGGAACGCGGCGAGTTCGTTGCGGCGGATCTCATCGCTGCGGGCTGAGTGCGCCGCGAGATCGTCGGTCGCCGTTCCCGCCCCCGTTCCGGTTCTATCCGAGACTGTCAGTGCCGTCATGTTTACTAACCTCTCACGGCTGGGCGCTCCGAGCCAGGTGCTATTGATACCAGGATAACTGGGCTTCTGGTACTAGGCTAGCAGGCCGAGCAATCTAGAGACATGACCACTCAGCTCGACCGTCTCCATGTCCTCCCGAGACCCGCTCCCAGGTCGCCGACCCCGGTCGCGCCGCAAGCACTGCGGCTCACCGGACTGGCGATCTTGCTGTGCGGCGGGTTCTTGCCCCTGCTCGACTTCTTTATCGTCAACGTCGCGCTGCCGACGATGAGTACCACGTTGCACGCATCCGGTCCGATGCTGCAGCTCGTCGTGGCCGGCTACGGCATCGCCTACGCGCTGATGCTTGTGGTAGGCGGTCGCCTCGGCGACGCGATCGGCCGCCGCCGGATGTTCATGATCGGCGTGACCGGCTTCACGATCAGCTCGCTGCTCTGCGGGCTGGCTCCGAGCATCGGCGCGCTGGTCGCGCTCCGGATCATTCAGGGCCTGTCGGCGGCGATGAGCCAGCCGCAGGTGCTCGCCACTATCCATGCCACGCTCGACGGACCTCGTCGGGCCCGGGCCATGGCGCTCTACGCCTCGATGGGCGGCGTCGGCGCGACGGTCGGCCAGCTATTCGGCGGCGCGTTGGTGCAGGCCAACTTGTGGGGCCTGTCCTGGCGGCCGATCTTCCTGGTCAACGTCCCGGTCGGGCTGGGCGTCCTAGCGCTGTGTCGACGGTTCCTCCCGGCCACCAAGTCACCGGAGCCGGCCGGCGTCGACCTGGCTGGCACCGCCCTGCTCGGCGTGACGCTGGTCGCCCTGCTGGTCCCGCTGACCGAGGGCCGCGCGCTCGGCTGGCCGGTCTGGATCTGGCTGCTGCTTGCGCTCGCACCGGTCGCCGGAGCGGCCGCGATCGCGGTGGAGCGGCGGATCGAGCGCCGGGGTGGTGCTCCGCTGATCGCCCCGTCGCTGGTCTCGCTGCCCTCGATGCGTCGCGGCCTGGCGCTGGCCATCCCGTTCTTCGTCGCCTTCGGCGCGTTCATGTTCGTGTTCGCGCTCGCGGTGCAGGACGGCCTGCACTACTCACCGCTGCGCTCGGGCATCTCGCTCGCGCCGATGATGGTGACGTTCCTGATCGGCACGCTGGTAGCTCCGAGGCTGGTCGCCCGCTTCGGCGGACGCGGTATCGCGGTAGCCATGGCGGCCGAGGTGGTCGCCTTGGTCTCGCTGGCGATCCAGGTTCTCGTGCAGTGGCCGCACATCGGCACGTTCGCGATGGCGCCCGAGTTCCTGGTCGCCGGGTTCGCTCAGGCGATCGCGATGGTCACGCTGCTGCGCACGGTGCTCGCCGACGTGCCGCACCGGCTTTCCGGCATCGGCAGCGGAATCCTGGTCACCGTGCAGCAGGCCGCCCTGGCCCTCGGCGTGGCCAGCCTGGGCTCGGTCTACCTGAGCGTCGCCGGCCTCCACCCGGCCCGCGGTTTCGGCCTCATCCTGATCGCGATGGCGGTCCTGTTCGGCGCGGTCGCCGTCGGCAGCCTGCGGTTGCTGTCCGCCTCCGGCCCGAGCGCCCCGGCCGAATCGGAGGCCGCCATCGAACTCTGAGCAGACCCGACTCCAGCCGGCCAGCGAGCCCCCGTCCCGCTGCCCGGCTGGTCGCGTCGCTTGCCTGG
>DASYAT010000283.1:0-94707 GCA_036501205.1 Streptosporangiaceae bacterium
TCGCCGTCGATGTACTTGAGCAGGCCGAGCATCTTGGCCGCGGCCGCCGATTTCGGGTCGATCCCGTTGTGGCTCAGCGACTGCGCGGCGTAGTCACGGAACTGGTCGATACCCCAGCCGCTCTTGGCGACGCCGATCACCGGCATGTCGAGCACGCCGCGCTCGACGAGGCCGACCAGGGCGGGAAACGTCTCGAGCTTGGCGAGGTCGCCGGTCGCGCCGAAGATTACCAGCGCGTCGGCCTTTTCAGTGGACGTGGTCATGGCTGTCTCTTCTCTTAAAACCGTGATTTCGGGTTTGCCGATCCTGCGGCCCTGACACAAAGTTCTTGTCGCTGATCCGCCGCCTAAACACGTAGTACGTCCAGGCCGTGTACGCGATCACGACGGGAAGCAAGACCAGCGCGACAACTGTCATAACTTTCAGCGGGTAGCTCGGCGACGCGCTGTTGCGGATGGTGAGGTTGAACAGTGAATTGGTGCTGGACACCATGAGCCTCGGATAAAGCTCGCTGAAGATCGACAGCACCGTCACCGCGACCGCGATCGTGGTCGCGGCGAAGCTCCAGCCATCTCGCCCGTAGCCGATCAGCCAGTCCACCGAGAACATCGCGAGCACGCCGGCGATCTCGACCGGGTTGGGCAGCAGCCCCTTGCCCGCGATCGAGTGGGTCCAGATCACGAAGGCGAGCAGGATCAAGGTGGCGATCGGGCTGAGGTTGCGGCCCAGCTTGACCGCTCGTGCGCGCAGGTCGCCGGTCGTCTTCAGCGCGATGAACGTGGCTCCGTGCACAGCGCACAGGACCACCAGCGTGGCCCCGGTGAACAGGCCGTAAGGCTGGAGCAGCGTCCAGAACGACCCGGTGTACTCGTGCTGGGCGCTGATCGGCAGGCCTTGCAGCAGGTCACCGAGCGCGACCCCGATCAGGAACGGTGCCAGCAGGCTGCCCGCTGTGAGCAGGCCGCTCCAGGTGTCCCGCCAGTTGGGACAATCGCGCTTGCCCCGGTACTCGAACGAGGTACCGCGTACCATCAGCGCGCCGAGCAGCAGCACGAGCGCCAGGTAGAAGCCGGAGAACATGGTCGCGTACCAGCCGGGGAACGCCGCGAACATGGCCGCCCCGGCGACCACCAGCCAGACCTCGTTGCCGTCCCACAGCGGCCCGATCGTGTTGATCGCGGCCCGTCGGCCGGCCTCGCCGCGGCCGAGCACGCCGTGCAGCATGCCGACCCCGAAGTCGAAGCCTTCGAGCACGAAGAACCCGGTCCACACGACCGCGATGATCAGGAACCAGAGCGAGACGAGAGTCATCGAGATCGCCTCATCAATACAACATCGAGGGGACGCGAGGCTCCGCGTCCGGCTCGGTCTCGGCGGGAACGGCGGCGAGTTCGCGGCGGGAGTAGCGGATCATCAGCACGGCGTCGATCACCCCGAGCGTGATGTAAAGCAGGCCGAACGCGACCAGGCTGATCACCAGGTCGGTGAAGCTGACCGACGGGGACACCGCGTGCCTGGTGAGCAAGATGCCCTGCACCACCCACGGCTGGCGGCCGCTCTCGGTGAGCAGCCAGCCGGCCGTGTTCATCACGAACGGCAGGATCACGACCCAGGTCGCCGCCAGCAGGAACCAGCGGTTGGACGGCACTTTCTTCCTGCGCATCAGCACCAGCCCGGCCAGGCCGACCAGCAGGATCAGGCCAGCAAGGTAGGCCATTACCCGCATCGACCAGTACTGGATGAACACGTTCGGCACGTAATTGCCCGGCCCGTACCTGGCCGCGTACTGATGCTGGAGCGGGCCGAGCCCGATCACCTTGCCATTCCAGGAGTTCGTGGCGAGCAGCGACAGCAAGTGCGGGATCGAGAAAATCTGGGTCGGGGTGTGGTCGTTGTTGCCACCGCCGATCTGGAACAGCGAGAACGAGCACGGCTGGCAGGTCGACCACTGCGCCTCGGAGGCGGCGATCTTCATCGGCTGATACCTGGCCTCGATCACGCCCAATTCGCTGCCGACGAACATGTCGAGCAGCAGCACCGGCACCAAGATCGCGAGCGAAAGCCGGAGGGTGTGACTGAACGGGCTCTCTGCGGGGGGTTCCGGGGGGTCGCCCCCCCGGGCCAGCACAGCTGCGTTCTTTCGCAGCTGCCAGGCTGAGACGGCCAGCATGACGACGGCCCCGGTCACGATCGAGTCGAGTACGACGTGGGTGTAGCCCCACAGGAACACCGGGTTAGTCATGAGGGCCCAGATGTTCGTGAGCTGCGGCTGTCCGTGCACCATCTGGTAGCCGACTGGGTGCTGCATCCACGAGTTCGCCATCAGGATGAACGCCGCCGACAAGATCGTCCCGGCGAACACCAGCCAGATCGTCAGCAGGTGGACCCGCTTCGACAGCTTGTCCCAGCCGAAGATCCACAGCCCGAGGAACGTCGACTCAAGGAAGAAGGCGGCGAGCCCTTCCATCGCCAGCGGAGCGCCGAACACGTTGCCGACCAGGCGCGAATAGGCCGACCAGTTCATCCCGAACTCAAATTCCTGCACGAGGCCGGTCACCACGCCAACCGCGACGTTGATCACCAGCAACGTCCCGAAGAACCTGGTCAGCCGGAGGAACTCGGGTTTGCCCGTCCGGTGGAACGACGTCTGGAGCATCGCGACGAGAAAAGCCAGGCCGATCGTCACCGGAACGAAGAAGAAATGGTTGATCGACGTCAGCGCGAACTGCCAGCGCGCTAGATCGAGCGTCATCCGGGCGGCCCCCTGCGGCAATGCCGGACACCACTT
Organism: Streptosporangiaceae bacterium; assembly: GCA_036501205.1. Classification (GTDB taxonomy): domain Bacteria; phylum Actinomycetota; class Actinomycetes; order Streptosporangiales; family Streptosporangiaceae; genus Chersky-822. The sequence continues at coordinate 2,789 of DASYAT010000283.1, forward strand.
CGATGCCCGGCGTCCATTACCATTCCTGGCCAGCCCCGGCCTGGCACCACCCGCGCCGGGTGATGTGTAGGTCTCGCTGACGGGGGAGGTTACGGCCCATGACCGATCGGTTTGACGTCATCATCATCGGAACCGGAGCCGGCGGCGGCACGCTCGCCCACACGCTCGCGCCTACCGGCAAGAAGATCCTGCTGCTGGAACGCGGCGACTTCCTGCCTCGCGAGATGGCCAACTGGGACCCGGGCGCCGTCTTCGTCGACGGCCGCTATATCTCCCCTGATACCTGGCACGACTCCGGCGGCAAGCCGTTCCAGCCCCAGGTGCATTACTTCGTCGGCGGCGCGACCAAGATGTACGGCGCCGCGCTGTACCGGCTGCGCCCGGCCGACTTCGGCGAGATCAAGTACTCAGACGGCGTGTCCCCGGCCTGGCCGCTGAGCTACGACGATCTTGAGCCGTACTACACCAGGGCCGAGTGGCTCTACCAGGTGCACGGTGACCACGGCGAGGACCCGACCGAGGGACGGGCCTCCAAGCAGTACCCGTGGCCGGCCGTGTCGCACGAATCCCGGGTTCAGCGGATCTCCGATGACCTCGCGGGGGCCGGCTACCACCCGTTCCACGCGCCGTGCGGGATCCTGCTTGACGAGGCACGCCGGCCGGCCAGCACGTGCATTCGATGCGCCTGGTGCGATGGCTACCCGTGCCTGGTGCACGCCAAAGCCGACGCCGAGACGATCGCGGTGCGGCCGGTGCTCGGCCAGCCCAACATCACCTTGCTCACCCGCGCCGAGGTGACCACACTGCGGACCGACTCGACGGGCCGCGTCGTGACCGAAGTGGTCGTCAGCAGGGACGGGCAGCAGGAGCGCTACGCCGCCGACATCGTGGTGCTCGCCGCCGGCGCGGCCAACAGCGCCAGGATCCTGCTGAACTCGGCTTCTGATCAGCACCCACGCGGACTGGCCAATGGGTCTGACCAGGTCGGGCGGAACTTCATGTTCCACAACAGCAAGGCGGTCGCCGCCCTCGCCAAGGAGGCGAACGACACCGTCTACCAGAAGACGCTGGCGATCAACGACTTCTACCTCGCCGACGGCGACCGGGCCCCGCTCGGCAATATCCAGATGCTCGGCAAGTCCAACGGCGCCGCGATGAAAGGCGAGGAGCCCAAGCTCACCAAGCTGGCGCCGAAGTGGAGCCTGGACCTGACCGCCAGGCACTGCGTGGATTTCTGGCTGACCACCGAGGACCTGCCGCTGCCGGGAAACCGGGTCACCGTCGACCAGTCAGGCAAGATTCACCTGGCTTACACGTTCACCAACGAAGCCGAGACCGCCGGTCTCTACGAAGAATTCAAGACCATCTTGAACAAGACCGGCCTGGCGGCCCACCACGTGCTGAGCAAGAACTTCTACATGGATATGGACGTGCCGATCGCTGGCGTGGCGCACCAGGCCGGCACAATGCGTTTCGGCCAAGAAAAGTCTTTGTCAGTTTCCGACGTCAACTGCAAAGCCCATGAGCTCGACAATCTCTACTTCGCCGACGCGGGCATCTTCCCGAGCGTCGGTGCGGTCAACCCAGCGCTGACCGTGATGGCCAACGCCATCCGGGTCGGCGATCACCTGACTGCCAGACTCGGCTGAAAGGATCCATGATCTTGGACCGCTATCCGAACATCGCTGACCATGGCCTGATCGGTGACCTGCAGACCACGGCGCTGGTGACCGACACCGGAAACATCGACTGGTTCTGCTGCCCGCGCTTCGACTCGCCATCCATCTTCGCCTCGCTGCTCGACACGGACAAGGGCGGTCACTTCCAGATCGCGCCTGACTGCACCGACTACGTCACCAAGCAGCTTTACTTCCCGGACAGCGCGATCCTGGTCACCAGGTTCATGACGCCGGACGGAGTCGGCGAGCTGATCGACTTCATGCCGCCGATCCATGGCAAGGCCACCGACCGGCACCGGCTCGTCAGGATCGTGCGGGTACCGCGCGGGACCATGAAGTTCGGGATGGACTTGCAGCCAAGGTTCGACTATGCGCGGGCCAAGCACAAGACGGAGCTGTCCGAGCACGGTGCGGTCCTGAGCTCGGATGGCATGCGGCTGACCGTGCATGTGGCGGCCGGAGGTTCTGCTGGCAAGAAGAACGGCAGCGCCGTGCAGCGGAACGGCAACGGGGTGCGGGCCACGTGGACGCTGAGCGAGGGCGAGTCCGCCGGGGTCATGATCGAGTCGATGGGCGGCGCGCCGCGGCGGCTGCTCAACTCCGAGCTGCACCGGCTGCTCGATGAGACCGCGCAGTTCTGGCGCGACTGGGTGCAGCGCAGCACCTACAAGGGGCGCTGGCGCGAGATGGTGTCCCGATCGGCGATCACCCTGAAGCTGCTCACCTACGCGCCGACCGGCGCGCCGATCGCGGCCGCCACCGCCGGCCTGCCCGAGGATCCGGGCGGCGAGCGCAACTGGGACTACCGGTACACCTGGGTCAGGGACGGCTCGTTCTCGATCTACGCGCTGCTCGGCCTTGGCTACACCGAGGAGGCGGCGGCGTTCGGCGGCTGGCTCAGGGACCGGGTCAGCGAGCAGGCAGGCAGCAAATCGGGTCCGCTGAAGATCATGTACCGGGTAGACGGTTCGTCGGACCTGACCGAGACGACGCTGAAGCACTTCGAGGGCTGGCGCGGCGCCAAGCCGGTCAGGATCGGCAATGGTGCCGCCGACCAACTGCAGCTCGACATCTACGGTGAGGCGCTGGACGCGATGTTCCTCGCCGACCAGAACGGGTTCGAGATCGCGCACCAAGGCTGGCTCTGCGTCGCCGAAATGACCGACTGGGTCGCCGAGCACTGGGACCAGCCGGACGAGGGCATCTGGGAAACCAGGGGCGGTCGGCAGAACTTCACCTACGGCCGCATGCAGTGCTGGATCGCGCTGGACCGGGCGATCAGGATCGCCGAACGGCACAGCCGGCCAGCCAACGTCACCCAGTGGGTAATCGAGCGGGACCGGATCTACAACCAGATCATGGACCGGGGCTGGAACCCGAAGGTCAAGGCGTTCACCCAGCACTTCGACACCGAGGTGCTCGACTCCTCGCTGCTGATGATGCCGCTGCAGGGCTTCATGGCGCCGCGCGACCCGATGTGGCTGTCCACGCTGAAGGCGATGGACGAGAAACTGGTCTCGGACAGCCTGGTCTACCGGTACAACCCGTCGATGACGCCGGACGGGCTGCGCGGCAGCGAGGGCACCTTCTCGCTGTGCACGTTCTGGTACGTGGACGCGCTAGCCAGGGCCGGGCGGCTCGATGAGGCTCAGCTGATCTTCGAGAAGATGCACAGCTACGCCAACCACCTCGGCCTGTACTCAGAGGAGATCGGCCAGACCGGCGAGCAGCTTGGCAACTTCCCGCAGGCGTTCAGCCACCTGGCGCTGATCGGTGCCGCTATCAACCTGGACTACCAACTCGATCACGGCGTCGGCTCGCTTGAGCCGGTCGTCGCGGCGGCGCGGTTATCGGGCGGGATGACAGTGGCGAGCAGGCTCATCGCCTGAATAGCCGATCATCATGATCGTGATCGTGGCCGGGGTATCCGGCAGCGGCAAGACGACCGTGGGCGAGCTGCTCGCGGCTCGTCTGAGCTGGCCATTCATCGACGGCGACTCCCTGCACCCGCAGGCGAACGTCGCGAAGATGGCCACCGGCATCCCGCTCACCGACGCTGACCGGATGCCCTGGCTGCACGCGATCGGCACCTGGATCGACGGCCAGCTGGCGCTGGAGCTGCCCGGGATCGTGGCCTGCTCGGCGCTCAAGCGCCGGTACCGGGAGGAGTTGCTCGATCATCGTCCCGACGTCGTGATCGCGTTCCTGCTCATCAGCGCCTCGGTGGCAACTGATCGGCTGGCCGCCCGGCACGGTCACTTTTTTGATGCTGACTTGCTCGGCAGCCAGTTCGCCGTGCTGGAGCAGCCGGGTCCGAGAGAGGACCGGGTGCTGCCGGTCCCGATGACCGCAACCGCCTCGCCCTCTGACCTGGCCGATCAGATAATCGCCCGGCTGGGGCTGGCTGTGCTGGCCAGGGGGGACGACCCCCTGAGCCCTCCGCGGTGCTGACCCGGGGGGACGACCCCCCGGACCCCCCCGGTGGGACGGTCTCGTGAGTTCGGCCAGCTTGTTCGCGCAGGTGGCCGGGCTGGCGCTGGTCGCCTCGGTTTCCCCGCCGGCCGCGCTGCTGGCCGGTCTCTACCTGCGGTCGGAGCGGCCGGGCAAGCTCACCTTCTTCTTCATCGTTGGCGGCCTCGTCGTTGTGTCAGTAGTCGGGATCGTGGCGCTGGTACTCATACGGGCCGGCGGCCTCAGCCACCTCGGGCAGCATCAACCCAGGTACGGCCTGCGGCTCGGGCTTGGGGTAATCGCGCTGGCAGCCGCCGCGTTCCTGTACCGGCGCAAGCCCAAGCCGCCGGATGCGAATAAGAATAAGAAGCCCAAGAAACCCAACCTGGTCAAGCGGCTGTCGTCCAGGCCTAGCCCGGTGGCCGCGTTCGCGGTCGGGGTCTTCATGTTCGGCCCGTCGGTGGCGTTCATCTCCGCTGTCCAGGTGGTGGCGACGGCTAAGACAGGTCTGGGCGACACGATCGGCGCGATGGCGCTGATCATCGTGCTGGCCGTCCTCTTCGCCTGGCTGCCGTTCCTCGCCTACCTGATCGCCCCAGACCGCACCGTTCACCTGCTGCACTCGCTCGAAGGCGCCCTAGCCAAGCACGGTCGGACCATAATGATCGCAGCGGTCGCAGTAATCGGCCTCTACCTAACAATCCAGGGCATAACCGGCCTGGTCTTAAAGCCCCGCGCCACCGGCGCCACCTAGACCCAGCCTCACCTGGATCCCCCGCTCGCGCCGCCTAGGACCCAGCGCCCGCGCCGTGACCCGGGCCCGCCGTCACCCGGGCCCCGCCGTCACCCGGGCCCGCGACACCCGGGCCCGCGACACCCGGGCCCGCGACACCCCAGCTGTCCCAAGTGCATCATGAGCCACAAAACTCTCTTCATGAGCACTTAGGTATCGGATGAATCCGCACATTCATCAGGAATCCAGGTGATGAATGCGCATATTCATCTGCTTTCTATCGATCGGCGCAGGGGCCAGCGCCGTCCCAATGTTACCTTTCGTAATATCGACATCAGGGGTCCCGTCGCTGCGCCTAGGCGTCGCCTTTGGCGGGCCGGTCTTTAGCGGTCGACGCGTCGGCCGAACCGCAGGAAAGCGGTGAGCGCGACGATCACTACCGCGATGCCGAGGCCGAGGAACAGGACGCCACGTTCGTCGTGCGACTCGACTGCGATATCGACGAAAGTGATGGCCGCGACCAGGATCAGCATCGACACAACCCTGGCCTTGAGGTCTTCCAGGTCGCGCATCCGCAGCCAGTTCGGCAGCCAGTACTTGTGCTCGTCCAGCTCGCGCTTGAGCACGAACAACTCGTAGAACCCGAATGCGGCGACCATCAGCGTGGCACCGACCAGGAATGTGTCCATGACGACCAGGAAGATGCCGAGCCGGCCGCCAACCCTGGCCGGCTCAGCGACATCGTGCGACAGCGATCGGACCAAGATGTCCGAGCCGTAGACGAATGAGCCGATCGCATCGACCAGCAGGAAGACGACCGGGATGAGGACAAGCAACCGGGAGCCGGCCAGCATCCGCTCGAACCACTGCTGTGCTCGCCCGGCGGCGTCGACGGATTCATGATCGAACCGGTCGTGGGCCGGCGGCTCGGCTGGCTCAGGCTCGGCTGGCTCAGGCTCGGCGGGCGCCGTCTCGGGTGGCCCAGGCTCGTGCGACGGGTCGCTCACATCCGCTGCATACCCTGGCCAGGACATGACGACGCCCCCGGAGCAAATAGCTGCTCACGAGGGCGCTGCCTAGGTGCCGGTGTGTGGTCGCCTCTCGGCGAAAGGCTCAACGCGGCTCCAGCCGAACGGTAGTCCGCGAAGGCAAAGGGTTAGGCCCGGGGGACACAATCACACCGACGGTTCATGTAACGCGAGGGGCCGGGTGGGTTATTCCCCGCCTGCTACGCCCCTGCCCGCCGCCCTGACCATTGGCCACTCCTGCCGTACGAGACGGTCTCCGCACAGGACTACGCTGAGAAACTGGATTGCTGCGGTATGGCAAGTTACTGCGGTAAGAGGGAGCACGCATGGTTGCGAATGTCTCGGCCATCGGCTGCATCGGCGTGATCACCCTCGCTACCCGCGGAGCAGCCGGACCAGGTGAAGTTCAGGTCAAGATCCGCGGTGGTTCTGAGAGTTTTATCGCGTGGTCACCCGAGCCACTGGCCAAGGGGACGACCGTCCTGGTGATCGAGGAACGCGGTGAGCGGCATGTCGACGTCAGCGAATGGATCGACCCGCTCGCCTCGCTTGATCCACCCGCGCAGGCGCCCTGATCGACGGGGGACGTCGATGACCCGCTTCCCTAACCCCGTGTGGAGATGAAACATGTTCGGTTACAGAGTGCCAAGGCCCGACGAGGCGATGCTGGTTTCCGGTGGTCGATTCGGCATGAGCGGCGCACCGTTCAGGGTGGTGACCGGCCACGGTGCGTTTGTATTTCCGCTGTTCAGGAAAGCGAACTTCATCACGCTTTCGATGAGCGAATCGGTCGTCTCTGAGACCTGCGTGACAAAGCAGGGCATCTCGCTGAATGTGCGCGCGGTGATCGCGTTCAAGGTCGGCAACGATCAGGAGAGCATCGTCAACGCCGGGCAGCGGTTCCTGTCCGACCAGAATCAGATGGCCATGCTCACCGGCCGGATCTTCGCCGGTCACTTGCGGTCGATCATCGGATCGATGACCGTCGAGGAGATCGTCACCGAGCGGCAGAAGCTGGCCCTCGAAGTGCTCGACGGCTCCAAGAGCGAGATGGCCAAGATCGGTCTGTCGGTCGACTCGCTGCAGATCCAGTCGATCGATGACATGAAGACGGGCTATATCGACTCGATGGCCGCCCCGCATACGGCAGCGATCCAGCGGCAGGCCCAGATCGCCCAGGCTCAGGCCGCGCAGGCGTCCGCCGAGGCGCAGCAGCAGTCGCAGCGGGCTCAGGCGGAATACGCCCGGCAGACGGCCGTGGTCCAGGCTCAGTACAAGGCCGAGGTCGACCGGGCCCAGGCGGCTGCCGCCCAGGCCGGGCCGCTGGCCCAGGCGCAGGCCCAGATGGAGGTTCTCCAAGCTCAGGCCGAGCTGGCCAGGCGGCAGGCCGAGCTCCGTGAGCGCCAGCTGGTCGCCGAGGTGATCAAGCCGGCCGAGGCCGAGGCCGAGAAGATGCAGATCCTGGCCAAGGCCGACTCCGACCGGGTCCGCCTGCAGGCCGCGGCCGCCGCCTCGTACGACCGGGTCGCGCTCGACCGGATGCTGATCGAGCAACTCCCGCAGATCGTCAAGGAAGCCGCAGCGGGCCTGGCCGGCGCGAACGTCAGCGTCCTCAACGGCGCCGACGGCCTGAGCGAGGTCGCGGCCGGCCTGGTCGCCCAAGGCCTGACCATCCTCGAGTCAGTCAAAAAGGGCTTGGTAGCCGACCAGTCCACCCCCCGCCGTAACAACGAACTAGCCGTCCCAGTAGACGGCAACTTCCGAGACCAGGCCAGCGGCTAGTCGCACCTGCCGCAGCATCGGGGCGGCCACGCTGCTGTCATAGCGACAGCAAAGCCACCCCGATGTAGCTGGCCACCTTGGTTAAAGAGCATCCGGCGCCCATTCCATCGCCCTTGCGGCCATCAGCCGGCCTACTTCCCACCGCTTGGACGGCTCTTATCACCGGTTGGGCCGTCTTCCCACCTGTTCCGTTGTCACAAATAATAATAAAACTGACCAATTTTACGGCCAAACAAGTGGTATGTCGTCGCAACCGGCGGGAAGTGCTCGCAGGCCGGTGGGAAAGTGAGGCGCCCGGCAGGTGGGAGTGGCCGTCGGGGTGGGAGAGATGTTCCGCGGGGGTGAGAGTGGTGCGCGGGCGGGGCGGGAGTGGGCCGTTGCGGGGTGGAGGTGGTGCGCCCGGTGGGAGATGTGTTCTGTGGGGCGAGAGTGGTGCGCCGGCCGGCGGGGTGGGAGAGATGTGTTCTGCGGGGCGGGAGTGGTGCGCGCGGCGGAGTGGGAGACGCGTTCGGCAGCCCGCCTCTGCGCTGGCCGAATTAACTTCCGCCATCGCCGACCGAGCGCCATTTATGAAAACCCGGTCATAATCAATCCAAATAGGCTCAACACGTCACGGCGAATCGCAGTAAAAACCCACACGGGTTAACCTGCTGCAGCATAGTGATCGATATGAGTCATACAACTATCTTGTACGTGGTTGTATTCGCTACCGCCGCCCTGATCGCCGGCTGGTATGCCTGCAAGGCCTGGATCGCGCACGGCGACCTCAGCGGGACGGCCAACAAGATTCCCGGACTACGCCGAGCCAGGAATCACAGCGGCAGGGTCGCCCTTTTAGTAGCGGTAGTCGTCCTTTTCGTCCTTTACGACCTTATGACAAAGCACCGCTAGGCAGAGCACCGCCAGGCCGAACTACCACCCGTCGCCGCACTGGATCAGCCAGCGCCGCGGCCAGCTGATCAAGCGCGCGCACGGTATGCGCGCTGACTACCGCATCGCAATGCGGCCAGGCCGCCGCCATGCCTCCGGCCAGCGGCTGGTAGGAGCTGCTCTTCGTTCGCGGATTAACCCACACGATGCGGAACGCCACCAGCGACAGCCGCTCCATCTGCCGCCGCAGCAGCTCAGGATCCCCAGTCTCCCACCCATCCGAAATGATCACCACGACCGCACCCCTGGCCATTCCCCGCCGGCCGTAGGAATCGTTGAATTCAGCAAGCGCCGTCCCGATCTTGGTTCCGCCAAGCCAGTCCGGCGCCGCCTGCCCGGCCAATTGCAAGGCCCGTCCCGGCGGCGTCCGCCCGAGCACCGGAGTCAGCCGGGTAAGCCTGGTCGCGAACGTGAAGACCTCGGCCCCGGCCGCGCCCGCCGCGCAATACAGCAACTGGATCATCGCCCGCGCATAGGGCTCCATCGAGCCGGAGATGTCACAAAGCACCACCAGCCGGCGCGGCCGGGTCGACGGCGTACGTCCGATCAGCCGGAACGCATGCCCGCCCGTCCGTCGCGCCAGCCGCAACGTCGCCCGCATATCGGTCCTGCGCCCGCCAGACCGCCGGCGCGGACGCCGCGATACGCGCTCGGGCACCGCCAGCGTCAGCCGTCGCATCAGCGAGACCACGGAGACTAGCTCGTCATCAGACAGGTCGGCGAAGTCCTTGCTGGCCAGCCGCTCGGCACTGGTGCCCAGGTAGCGATCGGCGACCTCCCGGTCCGGTTCGGCCTCGTCACCGTCCGTCTCGCCAGTGCGGTCTGGCTGGTCCTCCCGCACCACCGAAGCATGCTTCTGGGCCGCCCTGGCCGCCCGCGCCAGCAGATCGTCGGATGACCTGGCGGCGGGCCCGGTCAGCCCGGCCGGGTCCAGCCCGCTCGGCAAAGGCGAGCCGTTTCTCTCGCCGAGATTCCCGAAAACCTGGTTAAAGACCGCCTGCAAGATCACGACGTGATCCTTGCTGGACACCAGCGTCGCCAGCGCGCACAGGTACAACGAACGCTGAGTGCGCGGCTTAGCTACGGTCACCGCCGCCGCGAACCGCTCGCACCGCCCAGGCCCGACTGGCAGCCCGGCCTGCCGAAGCGCCGTCCCGAACCTGGCGCTGACCTCAGCCAGGTCGCTAGCCATCGAGCTCAAGCAGCGCGGCGAACCCGGTCCGGCGCGCCGTCGCGAAGTCTTCTGAGTATTTCAGCACCGCCCCGGCCGTCCGCTCCGCACTCACCGCGTCCAGTTCGGAGGCGCCCAGCACGTTCAACGCGGTCGCCCAGCTAATCGCCTCCGCCACTCCCGGCGGCTTGGCGAGCTCAAGCCCGCGCAACCGGGACACCCCGTTCGACACCCCTTTGACCAGCGATTCAGCGGCATTTGGCACCCGCCGCCTGATGATCGCGGCGACCCGCGACACGTCCGGATAGTCGATCCAGTGGTACAGGCAGCGCCGCTTCAGCGCATCGTGCAGGTCACGGGTGCGGTTGGAGGTGAGCACGACGATCGGCGGGTAGTCGGCCCGCCTGGTGCCCAGCTCAGGGATCGTTACCGCCGCCTCGGCCAGCAACTCGAACAGGAACGCCTCAAACTCATCGTCGCCCCGGTCGACCTCGTCGATCAGCAGCACGGCGGGCCGCGGGCCAGGATGATCGAGCGCGGCCAGCAGCGGTCGCTCGAGCAGGTACTCATCGCTGAACAGGTCCGCCTCGCTGGGCGTCTCGCCGCGCGCTTCGGCCAGCCTGATCGCCAGCAGCTGCCGCGGGTAGTTCCACTCGTACAGCGCTTCGGCCGAGGTCAGCCCCTCATAACACTGCAACCTGATCAGCGGCGTGTCCAGCACAGAAGCCAGCGCCTTGGCCGCCTCGGTCTTGCCCACCCCCGGCTCGCCCTCAAGCAGGATCGGCTGCCCCATCCGCGCGGCCAGGAACAGCGCCGTGCCGAGCGGCTCGTCGGCCAGATAGCTCACGCCGTCAAGGGCGGACAGCAGCGTCGCGACGTCCGGAAGCTGTTCGGAAAGATCACTCATCCCGGATGCTTGCCTCCTTTGGCTGCGAAACGCTTTGCGTGACCATAATGCTGCACGTCAGCCGGCGGTTCGTACCCGGACTCCCCAGTCCTGGCCCCTGGCCGGTCACCGCAGCGCCAGATCGCTGCGCAACGGCCGGCCCTGGATCGCGCACCACACGGCGGCCGGCGTTAGCGGCATGTCGGCGTGCTTGACTCCGAACGGCGCCAGTGCGTCGATCACGGAGTTCACCACGGCGGCCGGCGACCCGACCGTCGCCGATTCGCCGATCCCCTTGGCGCCGATCGGATGGTGCGGCGACGGCGTCACGGTCGCGCCCAGCTCAGGCGACGGGCACTCGACCGACGTCGGCAGCAGGTAGTCCATCAGCGAGCCGCCCAGGCAATTGCCGTGCTCATCGAACGCGATGATCTGCATCAGCGCCATGCCAACCCCGTCGGCGAGGCCCCGGTGCACCTGCCCGTCCACGATCATCGGGTTGATCCGCACCCCGCAGTCATCGACCGCGATGAACCGGCGGACGGTGACCTGCCCGGTGCCAGGGTCGACATCGGTCACGCAGATATAGGCACCGAACGGGAACGTCAGATTCGGCGGGTCGTACACGGTCATCGCGTCGAGATGGCCCTCGACGCCGTCCCCGAGATCGAGGCCGGAGTGCGCGGCCATCGCGATCTCGGCGATCCCGCGCGCCTGCTCTGGGTCGCCTTTGACCCGCCAGGCGCCGTCGGCCCACTCCAGGTCTTCGGCGCTGACCTCGAGCATCGCCGCCGCGACGAGCTTGGCCCGCTCCCTGACTTTGCGCGCGACCACGGCGGCCGCCGCGCCAGAGACCGCCGTGGACCGGGAACCGTAGGTGCCCAGCCCGAACGGCGTCCGGTCGGTGTCGCCGTGCACAACCTCGACGTCGTCTGGGGACAGTCCCAGTTCCGAGGCGACGATCTGGGCGAACGTGGTCTCGTGGCCCTGCCCCTGGGTCTGGCAGGAGATCGCCAGCACCGCCTTGCCGGTCGGGTGCACTCGCAGGTCGGCGCCGTCGTTCATGCCGAGGCCGAGGATGTCCATCAGGTGCTTCGGGCCGGCGCCGACACCTTCGGTGAAGAAGCTGACGCCGATGCCCATGTACTCGCCGCGCTCGCGTTTGCTGGCCTGCTCCTCGCGCAGTTCGGCGTAACCGGCGATGTCCATCGCGACCGCGAGCGCCTTCGGGTAATCGCCAGAGTCGTACTCCAGGCCGGTCGGGCAGGTATAGGGAAACTGCTCGGGCCGCAGCAGGTTCCGCATCCGCAGCTCGGCCGGATCGGCGCCGAGCTCGCGGGCGAGCAGGTCAACCATGCGTTCGACCAGGTAGACGGCTTCGGTAATGCGGAAGGAGCAGGAGTAGGCCACGCCGCCCGGCGCCTTGTTCGTGTAGACGCCGGTGACCTCGCAATAGGCCGCCCGCAGGTCATAGGAGCCGGTGAACATGTGGAAGAAGCCGGCCGGGAACTTGGTCGGCTGGGCCGCGCCGTTGAACGCGCCGTGGTCGGCGAGCACCCGGGCCCGCACCGCCAGGATCTGCCCGTCCTTGGTCGCGGCGATCTCGCCGCGCATGTGGTAGTCGCGGGCGAACGAGGTGGACATCAGGTTCTCTGACCGGTCCTCGACCCACTTGACCGGCTTGCCGGTGACCAGGGTGCCCACGATGGCGCACAGGTAGCCGGGGTAGATCGGCACTTTGTTGCCGAAGCCGCCGCCGATGTCAGGCGAGATCACCCTGATTTTGTGCTCGGGCAGACCGGTGATCATCGCGTACATCGTCCGGTGCGCGTGCGGGGCCTGGGTAGTCAGCCAGATCGTCAGCTTGCCGGTGATCTCGTCGAGATCGGCCACGGCCCCGCAGGTCTCCAGCGGGGCCGGATGGGACCTCGGGTAGAGCATCTCCTGCGCGATCACCACGTCCGCTTGCTCGAAGACCAGGTCAGTGGCCTCCTTGTCGCCGGCTGCCCAGTCGAAGATCTTGTTGTCGGTTCGGGAGGCCAGATCGTCCCTGATGATCGGGGCGTCCGCGTCCAGCGCGGTCTGGGCATCGATCAGCACCGGGAGCGGTTCGTACTCGACATTGATGAGCTCAAGTGCGTCGCGGGCGGAGTAACGGTCCCTGGCCACGACGAAGGCGACCTCCTGGCCCTGGAACCTGACCTTGTCGGTCGCCAGTACCGCCTGGACGTCGGCGGACAGCGTCGGCATCCAGGCCATGCCGCGTTCGGCCAGGTCCTCGCCGGTGATCACCGCCTCGACCATCGGATGCGCGGCCGCAGCGGCCGTGTCGATCGACAAGATCCTGGCGTGGGCGAGCGGGCTGCGCAGAACTGCGCCGCACAACATGCCCGGCAGCGCGATGTCGTCGACGAACGTCCCTTTGCCGCGGACAAAGCGAGCGTCCTCTTTGCGCGGGACCGATCCGTACGAAGCTTTATAAATAATGCTTGTTTCTGTTTTTTCGGATTTGCTCATGACTGGTCGCCGCCCGCTTCGTGCTTGGCCGCCCAGCGGACAGAGCGGACGATGTTCTCATACCCCGTGCAGCGGCAGATCTGTCCGGAAAGGGCCTCGCGGATGACCTCGTCGGAGGGGTCGGGGTTGTGATTCAGCAGCCAGCGGGCGGTCAGCATCATGCCGGGGGTGCAGAAGCCGCACTGCAGGCCGTGGCACTGCGTGAATCCCTGCTGGACCGGATCGAGGCGCCCGCCGCTGCTGGCCATGCCTTCGACGGTCAGGACCCGGCGACCGTCGGCCATCGCGGCGAGCACCGTGCAGGACTTGACCGGCTTCTCGTCGAGCCAGACCACGCACGCGCCGCAGTTCGAGGTGTCGCAGCCCCAGTGCGTGCCGGTCAGCCGGAGCTCGTCACGGATGAAGTGGATCAGCAGCAAGCGCGGCTCGATGACCCGGGTGTAGTCCGTGCCGTTCACGCTGACCGTGATCTGCATCTCAGCCTCCGGCCCGTCGGACGGCTTTGCGCAGGGCTCTGATCGTCAGCTCGCTGGCCAGGTGTTTCTTGTACTCGGCGGGACCGCGCTGGTCGGAGACAGGGCGGCAGTGCTCAGCGGCGATCTGGCCTGCCCGGGCGTACGTCTCTTCGGTCGCCTGAGCACCAATCAGGGACTCTTCGGCCTGCGGCGCCGAGAAGTGCTCCGCGCCCATTGCGGCGAGCCCGATCCCGGCCGCCTTGATCCGGCCGGGCTGCGCCCTATCTAGCCACACCGCTACCCCGGCGGCGCCGACCGGCCAGTCGCCAACCCGCCGGCCGACCTTCTCGTAGGCGCTGCCAACGCCGGCCTCGATCGGGATCCTGATCTCGGTCAGGATCTCGCCCGGTCCGACCACGGTCTCGTAGGGCCCGACGTGGAACTGCCGAGCCGAGATCGTCCTGGTGCCGTCGAGGTTCACGATCACCATCGTCGCCTGCAGCGTCGCGAACGCCGCCGAGAGGTCCTCAGAAGGGTCGGCCTGGCACAGCGAGCCGCCCACCGTGCCCCATAGCCGCACGATAGGGTCGGCGATGACGCGCTCCGCATCGTGCAATATCGCGAAATGCTTGCCCGCTTGAGCCGAATCGAGCAGCTGCGCATGCCTGGTCATCGCGCCAATCCGCAGCTCGCCGTCGGAGATCTTGATGAAGTCGAGTTCCTTCAGGCCGTTGATGTCGATCAGCGTCTCCGGCTGCGCCAGCCGCAGTTTCATCATCGGGATGAGGCTGTGCCCGCCGGCCAGGACCCTCGATTCCGGGCCAAACCTGGCCAGCAGCATCAGCGCGTGCTCAAGGCTCGACGCCTTCTCGTACTCGACGTACGCGGGAACCTGCACGCGTTCCCTCTCGGTCCCGGAGGTCGCAAGAGGGTCGTCCCCCTTGTCCAGCAGAGTGTACGAGGTCGGTACCAGGCGGCGGTCTGCGTGATAATCGGAAGGGTTATGACTCTCACGCAGCTGAACGCGTTCGTGCTGGTGGCCAGGCTGGGCTCGGTCACCGCCGCCGCCAACGCGCTCGGCGTCAGTGAACCGGCCGTCTCCCAGGCGCTGACCGCGCTCCGCCAGCACCTCGGCGACCAGTTGGTCAGCCGGGGTCCGTCCGGCATGACGCTGACCGCCGGCGGTTCGCGGCTGCTCGCGACCGCGTCGCAGATCGTGGTGCTCGGGGCCGAGGCGCACGCCCAGGTGCGAGCCGCGCAGGGCGCGCCCGAGCAGTTGCGGGTCGTCGCCAGCCCGACGGTGGCCGAGTTCGTCACCACGCCGTTGATCGAGGCGTTCACCAAGCGGTTCGCCACCGGGCTCGAGGTCACCTCCGGAGTCGCGGTGACCAAGGAGATGGCGGTCCTGATCGCCAACCGGCTCGCCGACGTGGCGATCGGCCCGGACGTGGCCGTCGGTCAAGGCCAGATTAGGCAAACACAGCAAGTGCGTTCGGCGGACTTTAGTCCGCAGAACGCATTGCCCGTGGTCAGCGAGCCGATTTTCAAGTACCGGCTGGTCGTCGTCGCCGGCGGGCACGCCAAGCCGCGCGGCGGTGCGCACCAGTGGCGCTGGCTGGTCGGTCCGTCGGCGACCGACCCGGATAGCGATGTTGGGCAGTTCCTCGCCAAGCTGCGGATCCCCGAGGACCGAATGGGAGTCTGCCCGAGCCAGACTGCGGCCCTGGCGGCGGTGGCCGACGGCAACGGGGTGTCGGTGGCAGTGGAGCACCTGGTGGCGCAGCAGGTGCGTCGGGGTGAGTTGTCGCTGGTCGAGGTGCCAGGCTCGCCTGGCCAGGGGTGCTGGTACGCGACCTTGCTTGAGCGGCAGCAGCGCAGCGCGGTAGCTAGCTCGCTGCGCCGGTTCCTGAGCACCCCGGAGGCGATGCAGCTAATGAGGTCGCCGGCCGCTGGGGTGCCGCCGTCTCGGTTCCGCCCGCCGGTCTACGTAACAATCTGGAGCTAGCCCGCTCGCTCCCGGCGCCAACTGCCCCACCCGGGCACCGCGCCCGTCCGCCCGGCGTCCCGATCGCCCCGCCCGGCGCCCCGCCTGGCGCCACTGGAGTCACCCAATTCCCAAATGGACCATCAGTCGCAGTTGCCACTCATGATCAACTCGGCAAAGCGGATGAATGCGCATATTCATCTGGATTTCGGGGGATGAATGTGCGTATTCATCCGGTCAATCGGATGGAAGTGTCGTCACATTGACAACTCCAGCTCCATTCGTGTCGCTGGGCGCCGTAGAAGCGCTTCATTGGGCGCGGGCAGAGCTTGAGGATCCCGGCCGATCGCTAGTGGGCGCGGTCAAGGCGACTGGCTTCGGGTCTCTTGATGGTTTGGCGGCGGGAATCTGGCCAGCCAGCCGCCGGCGATCTCGTGCAGGTGGCCGGTGTCCAGTCGGTAGACCCGCTCTCGGCCGCGCATCGCGATCGTGACCAGCCCGGCTTTCTCCAGGACCCGCAGGTGCGCCGAGATCGTGGGCCAGGAGTGCTCGAATCTGGCGGCGATCGCGCCTGAGGTCATCTCGCCGCCCCTGGCCTGCAGCACGGACAGGATCGTGCGTCTTGACTGGTGGGCGAGCGCGCTGAAGACGGCGTCGAGATCAGCTAGTTCGGCCAGGCCTTTCGGCGGAGCTGTCGACTCGGCTACCGGCAGGTCCGTCACGGGCCGACGGAGACCCGCTCGTAGTGCGGGAACTCCCACTTCTCCCGTCCGTCGCGCTCTTCGAGCAATGGGTCCATCGGTTCCCAGATCGCGACCACGTCCGGATGCTCGTGCGCTAGCTCGAACCCGCCCGCTACCCAGGTGAAGATCTCCACGTAGGTGGGCCGCTCGTCGAGCTGGCGGAACACCAGCGACTCGTCATCGGTGACAAAGCCCAGGTCATGCAGGGTATGCCAGTGCTTGCTCAGGAGTTTGATGAAGCTGTCCTCGGCTTCGGGCTTGACTCGGTAGGTGCAGATGACCGTTTGATTAGTCATGTAACTAATAATTAGCCAAGCGCCTAAGTATGTCAAGTCCGCGGGAGCTGGGTAGACCCTTCACCAGGGGGGCTGGAGAGGCCACTTAAGCAAGAACTTATTCGTGCGTTGCCGCCCTGGGGGACTGGCGGAATGATCGAGTTTGCTGCGTCATGCGTGCAGCCAGAGGCCGGGAGCGTGCCATGCGAATTGAGTCAGACGGGCATAGCCAGGGAAACCCACGTCTGTACGAACTGATCGAGCATGCGCCGAAGACCGGCAAGAGCCCGACCGTCTGGGCTTGGCCAGAGCTTATCGATTACCTGAAGATCGCAGGCCAGCCGGTGCCAGGACCATGGCCGCCCCACCAGGAGCCGCGGCCAGATCCCGAGGCCGACTCACTGCCCGTCGCGATTGCGGATACCCACCAGCCCAGTGCCCCCGAAGGGCAAGAGCCGTCGGCCTGAGCCTGGTAACCGGACAAAACTCCATACCGGAGACTGGAGGATCGAATGTATCCGTCTCGGTTCCGCTACGAGGCGCCGAGTTCGCTCGCTGAAGCGATCTTGCTGCTGCACGAAGGCGGGGACGACGCGAAGGTGCTGGCTGGCGGCCAAAGCCTGGTACCGCTGATGAAGCTGCGCTTTGCTTCGCCTGAGCTGATCGTCGACATCAACAACCTGCCCGATCTCGACTATCACCGTCAGGATCAGGACGGCACGATCAGGATCGGCGCGCTCTGCCGGCACGCCTGCCTGGAGCGCTCGGCTTTGCTGAAGAGCAAGCAGCCAACCATGGCTGCCGCCGCGCCGCTCATCGCCGACCCCATCGTGAGGAATCGTGGCACGCTCGTGGGCTCGCTTTGCCACGCCGATCCGCAAGGCGACTGGGCGTCGGTGGTGACAGCACTCGGCGGGCACGTCGTGGCGACCGGGCCGAGGGGCCGGCGGACGATCCCGATCACCGAGTTCGTCTCCGGACCGTTCGAGAACGCGCTCGGGTACGACGAGATCGCGATCGAGGCGGTGATCCCGGCACCTAAGGACACCCCGGCTGGCGGTTACCTGAAGCTGGAGCGCCGGGTCGGTGACTTCGCCACGGTCGGCGTCGCGGTGGCGGTGGAGACCTCGGGCGGGATGGTGACCAAGGCGGGCATCGGCCTGACCGGCGTCGGCGGTTTCACGATTAACGCCGTCGAGGCGAGCCAGGCGCTGACCGGCGGCCCGCTTACCCGCGACCGGATCGCCCAGGCAGCCGACCTGGCCGCTGGCGCGGCCAATCCGAGGACCGACCACAGAGGCAGCGCGGAGTACAAGCGGCACATGGTGCGGACGTTCGTGACCCGGCTCCTGAGCCGCGTGGATGGCGCCGAAGGTACGGCGGAGAGGGCGGCCTGAGATGACGATCGTCTACGATGACCCCGGCGAAGAGGTCAGTGACGTACCGGTCAACCGGATCAAGTTCACGATCAACGGGCAGAAGAAGATCGCTGAGGTCGAGCCGCGCCTGCTTCTCGCCCACTTGATCAGGCGCGGTCTGGCGTTGACCGGCACGCACATGGGCTGCGACACCACGAACTGCGGTGCGTGCACCGTGCTCGTCGACGGTAAGCCGGTGAAGTCCTGCACGATGCTGGCCGTCCAGGTCGACGGGCACGAGGTCGTCACGGTGGAAGGGCTGGCGGGCAAGAGCGAGCTGCACCCGCTCCAGGAGGGGTTCAGGGAGGAACACGGCCTGCAGTGCGGATTCTGCACCCCCGGCATGATGATGTCGGCCAAGGCCCTGCTCGAGGAGAACCCCGACCCCACCGAGGACGAGGTCCGCTGGGCACTGTCCGGCAATCTGTGCCGGTGCACCGGCTACCAGAACATCGTGAAGTCAGTGCTGTGGGCCGCCGAGAAGCTCCGGCCGGTCCCGGCTGGCGAGCCAAGCTCGGATCAAGGCTGAGGAAGGGCGGATCAGCGACGTGTCTCAAGCAACTTCTCAAGCGCTAGACGAGATCAAGATCGGCGGACTTGGCGCCAGCCGCAAGCGGGTCGAAGACGACCGCTTCGTCAGGGGCCGGGGTAACTACACCGACGACGTGACCCTGCCGGGCATGCTGCACATGGAGATCTTGCGCAGCCCGCTCGCGCACGCGCGGATCAAGTCGATCGATACCAGCAAGGCCTGGGAGATTCCCGGCGTCCACCTGGTGCTGACCGGCGAGATGATGGCGACCCGCAACCTCGCGTGGATGCCGACCCTGTCCTACGACACCCAGGCCGTGCTGGCCACCGACAAGGTGCGGTTCCAGGGCCAGGAGGTCGCGTGCGTGATCGCCGATGACCCGTACATCGCCAAGGACGCCTGCGAGGCGATCGACGTCGACTACGAGCCGTTGCCGGTGATCGTGAACCCGACCCAGGCTCAGGCCGACGGCGCCCCGGTTATCCGCGACGACAAGGAAAACCAGCCCGATAACGTCATCTTCGACTGGGAGGTCGGGGACAAGACCGGCACCGACTCGGCGTTCGAGCAGGCCGATGTCATCTCCAAGCTGGAACTGCACTACCCGCGCTCGCACCCGAGCCCGATCGAGTGCTGCGGATCGATTGCCGACTTCAACCGGGCCACCTCGAAGCTCACCGTCTACATGACCTCGCAGGCCCCGCACATCATCAGGGCAGCCGTCGCGCTGGTCGCCGAGTTGCCCGAGCACATGATCAGGATCATCTCGCCGGACATCGGCGGCGGCTTCGGCAACAAGGTGCCGGTCTATCCCGGCTACGTCTGCTCGATCCTGGCGTCCATCCTGCTTGAGCGGCCGGTGAAGTGGATCGAGGACAAGACCGGCAACCTGATCTCGACCGGTTTCGCACGCGATGTCTACCTGCGGGGCCAGATGGCGCTGCGCAAGGACGGCAAGATCCTCGGAGTGCGCATGCACACCGAGTCCGACCACGGCGCCTTCTTCTCCGACGCTCAGCCGAGCAAGTTCAAGATCGGCCTGATGCACTCGGCGTTCGCCGCCTACGACATCCCGGCCGCGCACCTGACCGCCCGCGGCACCTACAGCAACAAGGCGCCAGGCGGCGTCGCCTACCGATGCTCGTTCCGGGTCACCGAAGCGATGTTCTTCCAGGAACGCATGATGCAGGCGGCCGCCACTGACCTGGGCATTGACCAAGCGGAGTTCCGCCGGATGAACTTCGTGCGGGACGACGACTTCCCGCACCGGACCCCGTTCGGCTTCCTGACCGACTCCGGCCAGTACGGCAAGTGCCTGGACGTCGGCCTTCGGGCGGTCGGATATGAGGACTTCAGGGCGAAGCAGGCCGAAGCGAGGAAACGAGGCCGGCTGCTCGGCCTTGGCATCTCGACGATGACCGAGCCGCTCGGCGCCGGCAACAGCCGCGAATACGACATCCTCGGCATCAAGATGTTCGATTCGGCCGAGCTCAAGATCCACATGACCGGCAAGGCCATCCTGCGGACCGGCGCCAAGTCTCAAGGACAGGGCCACGAGACCACCTGGGCACAGATCGTCGCCCACGAACTCGGCCTCCCAGCCGAAGACGTCGTGGTGGAGGAAGGCGATACCGACACCGCGCCGTTCGGCATGGGTACCTACGCCTCGCGGTCGACTCCGGTCGCGGGGGCCGCGGTCGCGATGGTGTCGCGCAAGATCAGGGCCAAGGCCCGCAAGCTGGCCGCGCACCTGCTCGAAGTGTCCGAGGAGGACGTCGAGTGGGAGCTTGGCCGGTTCTACGTGCGCAGCGCGCCCGACCGGGGCGTGACCATCCAGGAATGCGCGCTGGCGGCCTACAGCAACATGCCCGACGGCATGGAGCCCGGCCTGGAGAACACCGCCTACTACGACCCCCCGAACCTGACCTGGCCGTTCGCGGTCTACATCGTCACCGTCGAGGTCGACCCGGCGACCGGGGTGTGGGACGTGCTCAACATGGTCGCGGTCGACGACTGCGGGGTACGTATCAACCCGATGATCGTCGAAGGCCAGATCATGGGCGGCCTGACCGAGGCATACGCGATGGCGAGTATGCAGTTCATCACGTTCGACGCCGAAGGCAACTGCATCGGCGCGAACTACATGGACTACCTGCTGCCCAGCGCGTGGGAGACGCCCGGATTCGAGCTGCACAGCGAGGTTGTCACGCCGTGCCCGCACCACCCGATCGGTGCCAAGGGCATCGGCGAGTGCGCGGCGGTGGGCGGCCCGGCCGCGTTCGTGAACGCGGTGATCGATGCCCTCGACGGCACCGGGGTGCGCAACATCGATATGCCGATGCTGCCCGATCGGGTCTGGGAAGCGATTACCTACCGTCGCGACGTGTACGGCGCACCGCCGGTACGCACCGACTGACCCGCTTGACCCGGCTGCACCGAACAGGAGAGAGCGGATGTACGGCTGGCAGGTGATGGAGCGAGCCGCCGAGCTGGAGCGGCGAGGCGAGGCGTTCGCGCTCGCGACCGTCGTGTGGCGGCAAGGGCCGTCATCAAGCCAGCTCGGCTCGCGCGCGATCATCACCACCTCCGGCGAGCTGCTCGGCTGGATCGGCGGCGCCTGCGCCGAGCCGTCGGTGATCAGGCAGGCCAAGCAGGTGATCACCGACGGCAAGCCGCGCCTGCTGCTGCTAGGCACCGCCGACGAGCTCCCGAGCGCGGCCTGGTTCGGTGGTTCGCTGCCCGACGGCATGACGGTCGTGCCGATCTCCTGCCAGAGCGAGGGCGCGCTTGAGGTCTACGTCGAGCCGGTGCTGCCAGTGCCGCAGCTGGTTGTCGTGGGCCGGTCACCAATGGCACAGACGCTGACCGATCTCGCCCTCGCGATCGGCTGGCGGGCACGGCGACTCGACTGGTCCGATTTCACCTCGGCCGACGCGGGCGAGCGATCGATGGTCGTGGTGGCCACCCAGGGCCACGGTGATGAGGAGGCGATCGAGCGCGCCGCCGCCGCCCGGCCCGGTTACCTGGGCCTGGTCGCGTCTCGCCGGCGGGGTGAGGCCCTGCTTGGCTACCTGGCCGAGCGCGGGGTCCCGCAGGACCAGCTTGACCGGGTCAGGGTGCCGGCCGGACTGGATCTCGGGCACACCTCGCACGTCGAGATCGCGGTCGCGGTCCTGGCCGAACTCGTGCAGCTGCGGGCGGCCGGCGAGATCGGGCCGCCAGTTGCGCCCTCCGAGGCTGGTGCTTGTGCTGCGACCGGAGCCGGCCCGGCGGTGGTCAGTGCCGCGGACGAGGCAATCGATCCGGTCTGCGGCATGACGGTGACGATTCGCGATAGCGCGATCAGGCCGGTCACCTACGAGAGCGAGACCTATTACTTCTGCTGCGCTGGCTGCCGCCAGCGGTTCGAGTCCGATCCGGGCTCTTATCTTTCCGAACCGGACTCCTCTCTAAGGGCATGAATCAAAAGGAATGAGACCCGATGCTGATCACCAATGACTTCGAGGTCGCCCAGCCGGTCGCCAGGGTCTGGGAGTTCTTCGGCGACATCCCCAAGGTCGCGGCGTGCCTGCCCGGCGCGACGCTGACCGAAGATCTCGGTGAGGACAAGTACGGCGGCGGGGTCGCGGTCCGGATGGGTCCTGTGAAGCTTCAATTCACCGGGACCGCCCAGATCACCGAGCGCGACGAGGCGGCCAAGCGCATCGTGGTGCACGCGGCCGGAGCCGAGCAGCGCGGCCGGGGCCAGGCGGCCATGGACGTGACCGCGACGCTGACCCAGGCGGGGCGCGGCACCAAGGTCACGGTAGCCCAGGACCTGCAGCTGTCCGGTGCCGCCGCCCAGTACGGCCGGGGCATGATCGCCGATGTCACCTCTGTGCTGATGCGTGACTTCTCGACCAATATGGCCGCGCAGATCGACGCCGCCGCGCGCGGCGAGACCGTGAGCCAGGCCGCTGCCGCCCCCGCGGGCGGTCTGGCCATCGGAGTCCGGGCCGCGATGATGGCGCTCCGGCGCGTGTTCCGCCGGTTCTTCGTTCCCTACCAGGCTCCCGCGAGCTAAGGAGAGCAACCATGGTCCTGTGGTGGATTGGCAACGTAGTTCTGCTGGTCGCGGTGCTGCCGGTGGTGATTTTCCTGCTGAACCGGGTGCTCGCCGCGCTTGAGCGGATCAGGGCGGCTTGCGACAGCATCCTCGTCGGCGGCGGTGCGCTGGTCGGCGAATTGCAATGCGTGCCAGAAGGGCTCGCCACGACCGACGCGACAATCAGCGCCGTGTCGGTCGGGGCGGTCAGGTACGCCGGCTCAGTCGCCAAGCTGCTTGGTTGATTTTGGCCGAAAAGGCGCGAGGGGTGCAGGGGGTCGCCCCCCCGCAGAAAACGGAGAAAGGGGTATGTCATGCCAGGAGCTGCCTGGGGCACATTGATCATCGCCGCGCTGATCATCGCGATCACCGCGGTGGGGCTGCTGCGGGTCATCTTCCACCTGCGCGCCATCTCGGCGACCCTGCGCCAGGTCACCGGTGGCGTTGGCGCCGTCGCGGACCTGACCAGCACCGTTCCCGACCGGCTGACCTCGGTCAACGCGAGCCTGAAGCCGGTCAGGGACTTCTGCGAGACCGTCTAACCGGGACTAGGAGACAACGAAATGCATTCACATGTCCTGGGTGACGCGGCCGGTCACGTCAGCAACTTCGGCTGGATCCTCGGCTTCACCATCGGCGGCGTGATCGTGCTGGTCGTGGTCGCGCTCGTGGTGCCGATCCTGATGCTGGCCTACAACATCGGGAACGAAGCTCCGAAGATCAACGGCGAGCTGCAGAAAGCGGTACACAACACGTCGGCGCTCGGCGGGCTGCGCACCACCATCGACTACGCCGTCACCATCATCGGCGGCCTGGCTCGCGGCCGCGCCCGGCTGGGAGGTTAGCCATGCACCACGCAACCGCAGCCCCGATGGCGGCGGCGATGCCGTCCGCGGAGCACACCAGATGGGTAGTCGCGATCATCCTGGGCTTCGTCGTCGTGGTCGCCGTCGCCGCATTGCTGAGCCTGCTGATCTGGCTGATCAAGCGGATCGACACCCGGGTGGTCGAAGTCAGGGACACGCTCAAGGCGGCCGCGGCCAACACCGCCGACACGGCGCTGATCCCGCAGGTAGCCGACGGCGTTGACCTAGTGCTCGCCGAGGGCCTGCAGCACCATCTGTTCCTTGGCCGGGTACTCGGAAAGGTGAAGTCATGACCGCCCTGGTGGTACTCACGGTCGTCGTCATCGTCGTGCTGATCGCCGGGCTGGCGTTCTACCTGTACTGGGCCGGAACGCTGCTGGAACGGATCGCCGGCAACCTGGAAGAGGGCCTGGCCACCGCCGGTGAGATCGTCGGCCACGCCAAGCTGATCGGCCCGGGCGTCGAGCATATCAACCGGACCGGCGGCGTAGTAGCGGGCGCGCTTCCGCTGCTCTACGGAATGGCCGAAGACATCGTCGCCGACGTAACCCCGCGCCCAGAAGCCCCGGCCGTCCCCGAGCCAGCCCGCCCAGCCTCAGGCATCCGCCGCTCCCGCCTCCTAGAATCCGTCGGCTTCACCCCTAGCGAGTAGTTCGCCCGCGCAACAGACGCGGCTCCGTCAGGCTTTGTCGGGGCCGCGTCTGGTTACTGAGTTGGTGGTGGGGGCGTTGTAGTCGCCGATCCACTCGTCTTTCCAGGCGAGGTCGTACTGCTGGTCGTTACAGCCGGGGTGGTAGATCGCGGTGAGCTCCCTGACGATCTGCTCGCGGTGCGCCCGGCTGGCGCCCGGTGCCTCGCAGGTGGCGATGTAGATCTTCCACTTGTCCCCGGCCCGCTTGGTCCAGCAGGCGGCGCGCGGGTGCCGGAACGGGAATCGCTCCTGCGACAGGTCATCGCCGTGGCCGACGTAGATGACGGCGTACTGCTCAGGCTTCGGACCGGGGTCCGGCTTGTACAAGATCACGTATACGGCAGCCCGGTCCGGCGCGGTCCACCCGGCGAGGAGCCTGGGGCCTTCGAACGGGTAGCCGGCCGCCGATCCGAGCCGGATCATTCGGCGAGTCCCTCGTCTTCGTCCTCGCTGACCGCCTCGGTCCTGACGATCGGGCCGTCGGGCAGCCGGGCTTGCGACACCGCCTGCTGGAACTGCTGGGTGGCCTTCTCGATCGCCTCGTCCCGGCTGTCGGCGTGGACCACGAGCTGCGCGCCGTAGAGCTGGCTGCCGATGCCGGTCGCGATGCCATCGTAAGCGGCGACCGCGTCGGCGAGTTCGACCACTTCCTCGCGGGAAAGCACCCGATCACCTTCGGCCTGGATCCCTACGCTCCATCTCACGATCTCATTATCTCCTCGCGCCGACATAACTGGCGAAGACCACCACGTTGCTCAGGTAATGATGGGTGCTCGGATCGAAGGTTCCGCCGCAGGTGATCAGCCGCAGCGTCGGCCAGTGGGTGTAGCGGTAGACGGTCGCGGTGGGAAACTTGGCCTTGGCGTACATGGCGATCGCGTAGACCCGGAAGATCGCCACGTCGCTGCTTGCCAGCGTGAGGTAGATGAGGTTATCGGGACGCAGCGAGCCGAGCCGGTAGAACACGGCCGGGCCGACCTTCTGCGCGTCGACGTGACCGTAAATCGCCGCGGTGCCGCGTTGGCCGGGCGCCGGCCCCCGGTCGAACCAGGTGGTGAGGAACGGCGTCTTCAGCGACGGCACGCCGACCGCGCCGCTAGGCCGCAGCCCGCGCGGCTCGATCCGGGCCCAGACGTGGATTTTGGGAATCCAGATCCTGACCGGCTGAGCGCGCTTGAGCGGCTTGGCGGTGCTCACCGGCACGTGCCCGCTCATGGCGGCGCTAGCCTCCCAGGCCGGCGGGCGGGTTGGCGGCTGCCACCGCAGCACATGCTTGCCCAGGTAGGACATGGCCAGGCCGGCCCCGATCAGCGTGATAGCGGCGCCGATCAGCCAGTTCCTGATGAACTTCAGCAAAGCTACTGTCGCGCTGTCGTCCGGCGGCGCAACGCGAGCACGGCGGTCAGCGCCAGCGCTCCGAGCCCGGCCAGGCCATAACCGACTGGCACCAGCGGCGTGTCGGTCTGGGTGGAGGTCGCGCCGTCGCCGGTCTCCGGAGCTCGCAGCGGTACCGGGTTGACCGAGAACGCGAAGGCGCCGGCGGCACCGCTGGAGCAGTCCACGCTCGGGTGATAGCTGCCGGGCCGGATCGAGGTCGGCAGCGTTACCGTCACCGTGAACTCTCCGGCCATGCCGCCCGGAGCCGAGTGCATCAGGATCAGGTTGGCCGTCCCGAGCGTGACACCGAAGAGCGTGGCTGAGAAGTCACCCGGCCCGCAGTTCACGTCAAAGGTGGTCTTGGTCCCCGGCGCCGACGGATCGGGCGTCACGCTCGTGGTCAGATGGTCTGCCGCCGCCGAGATCGCGGTCGGCACTGAGATCGCGGTCGGCACTGAGGTCGCCGCTGAGGTCGAAGGTGCGGGGCCGGCCAGCACCATTGCCGCTAGCCAGGCCGTGCTGATACATGCCGTCGCGATGACGGGCTTGACGAGACGCATCGAATCCCCCCCGGTCAGCGGGATTCCCGTGGCCTCACAGCGCAAACGACGACAGCACCCGATTCGCCGACACCGAACCCTTGCTTTGCGTCCGCTTGGCGAACGGCCCGGCTCGGTCAGCTGGCCCGGTCAGTGCAGCGACGGCAGCAAGGCGGCCAGGTCTTCCAGGCTGTTGAGGTCGTGGCCGGATAGCAGCAGGTCGATGTGCGGGGCCGCGACCATCATGCCGAGCGTGTTCGGGCGGAAGCTCGCGTTGTCGCCTTTGTGCGGGTTCATCCAGACGACCCGGTGGCACAGCCGGGCCAGTCGCTCCATTGCCGCCGCCAGCACAGCCGGATCGCCTCGATCGAGTCCGTCCGAGCAGACCACCACGATCCCGCCCCGGCACAGCCCGCGCCGGCCCCACTGCCGGACGAACGTGTCGAGGCAGGCGCCGATCCTGGTGCCACCGTCCCAGTCGAACACGGTGCTGGCGGCGAGCCGCAACGCGTCGTCCGGGCGCCGGTGATCGAGTTGCCTGGTGATCCTGGTCAGCCTGGTGCCGAAGCAGAACACCTCGACCCTGGCCGTCGCCGATGCGCGCTTGGCCGAGTAGGCGAACTGCAGCAGGTTCCTTGAGTAGTCGGCCATGGAGCCGGAGACGTCGAGGATCAGGATCAGCGGGCGCAGCCGAACCTTGCGGCGGCGCCAGTACAGTTCGGCGGGTTCGCCGTGCATGCGCATGACTTCCCGGACGGTACGGCGCAGGTCGGGCTTGGTCCCGTGGCTGGCCGGCCTGGTGCGGCGGGTCTTGCGCTTCGGCGGGGTGAGCCTGATCCTGGCCATGATCCGGCGCACTGCGGCTAGCTCCTCCGGCGTGCAGGCGCCGAACGACTTGTGCCGCAGCGTCTGCGCATCAGAGGCCATCAGGCCGAGCATCGTCTCCTCGCCGACCTCCTCACCGGTCTCCTCGGTGGCGGGCACATTCAGCACCGCGAGCGTCTGGGCCGATGCGCTGGCCGTGAGCATCAGCAATTCGGCGACCTGATCACCGGCGCCGAGGAAGAAGGACCTGAACACCCGGTCGTAGATCGCGATGTGATCCTGCCTGGTCACCAGCGTGCAGCGGCCAGCCCAGTACAGGTCCACCAGATCCGACGGATCCAGTCGACTGGCAGCGTCGCAGTAGGCCATCAGATCGCCGGACCCAGCAGGCACGCCAGCGGCCCGCAGCGCACGCCCGAACCCCACCAGAGTGCTGGTCAGCGCCGTCTGCGGACTGCCGTCCGCAGACCGCGCTTGCTGTGCTTGCCAACCCACTGCGGTGTCAGGCACCGGAAGTGATCGAGGCTAGGTTCTCGTGCACCAGCTCAAGGTCATCGCGTTCCTTGACCACCGCGCCCAGGGTGTCGGCCGCGACCGCCGAGTCCAGCCCGGTTTCGCCGAGGAAATGCAGCGTCTTGACCCAGTCGATGGTCTCGGCGACGCCCGGCGGCTTGGCCAGGTCGAGTTCGCGCAGCCGGTTCACGGCCGCCACCACCTTCCTGGTCAGCTCTTCTGACACCCCAGGTGACCGAAGCAGCACGATCTCCACCTCGCGCTCGGCGGGCGGATAGCCGATCCAGTGGTACAGGCAGCGCCGCTTGAGCGCGTCGTGCAGCTCGCGGGTGCGGTTCGACGTCAAGATCACCAGCGGCGGCTGCTCGGCCTTGATCGTGCCGATCTCCGGGATGCTGATCTGGAAGTCGGACAGCAGCTCAAGCAAGAACGCCTCGAACTCATCGTCGGCCCGGTCGATCTCATCGATCAGCAGCACCGCCTGGTCGCCGGTCTTCACCGCGTCGAGTAGCGGCCGCTCGAGCAGGAAGCGGGGGCCGAACAGCCGGTCGACCGCATCGGTGTCGGCTAGCTGCTGCTCGGACAGCGCCCTGATGTAGAGCATCTGCCGGGCGTAATCCCATTCGTAAAGCGCCTGGTTGGTGTCGATGCCCTCGTAGCACTGCAGCCGGATCAGCCGGCGGCCGAAGGCGGCCGCGATTACCTTGGCGACCTCGGTCTTGCCGACCCCGACTTCGCCTTCCAGCAGGATCGGCCGCTGCAGCGAGATCGCGACGAACAGCGAGGTCGCAAGCCCGCGATCGGCCACATACCCGCCCTGGCGCAAGATGTCGGTCAGCTCGCCGACACTGTGCGGGCCGACACTGTGAGGGCCGGCATCGTGGGGAAGGTTCATGCAGCGCTACGACTCCCGCTGTCCGAAGACGAGGTCGCGGACGCTGCCGGTGCCGCCGAGCTTGCCGTCCCGCTCGAGCGTGTTCCGCCAGGCCGCGCGCAGGTCGTCGCCCTCGCTCGATTCACTGAACCCGTCGAAGTTGACATCGGCCATTCGCTTGCAGGCCTTCTGATCACCGAACGTCTCTTCCACGTCGGTCGTGCTCTGTCCGTTCGCGCTCCAGACCGCGCGAAGCACCTCGGCGGCCTCGTGCGGCTCGCGATCCCGTTCCTTGCGCAGCACTGCACTCATCTCCCGGTCTAGCGCGTCTCCCGATCTAGCGCGGAAGTCTCCTACCGTCGACTGTAGTTCCCCCGGCAAGCCCGGCCGATCTCCGATTAAGGGTTCCCTTATCAAGGGACGCCAGGGCGGCAAGCGGCGGGCGGTACCGCACTCGAGCCGCTCGGCTAGGGTCTGGAAACGTGACGGCCACCATCTACACCGGCTCAGCAAGCCAGGATGCCCTGGACAACCGGGGCTGGCTGCTCGGGCATTTCATGCCGGACGAGGATCTGCGGCACAGCACCGACGTCGAGGTTAAGTGGGGCGCTCATCCGCGGGGCGACGAGCGGGCCAAGTGGGTGACCGCCGAGACCAGGACTGCCCTGATCGTCCTGGTCAGCGGCCGGTTCAGGCTTAACTTCCGTGACCGCAGCGTCCTGCTGGCCGACCAGGGCGACTACGTCGTCTTCTCCGGCGTCGATCACTCCTGGTACGCCGAGGAAGAGTCGATCATCCTCGGCGTCCGCTGGCCGTCCATTCCTGGCTACGCCGTACAGAACGGCGCAACCGGCACAGCTATGCCACAAGGATCTAGTGCGGTGAGCTGAGGAGTGCCGCATGCGACCATAGGCGAGTGCTGCGGTGCTGGGCGGGGGGCGGAGCGGGCGGGACCCCTAAGAACTTTCTGCGGTCGCAGGTAATCGCGCACCGCCTGAGCTGGGCGGCAGCCGTCTGCTTCGGTGCCTGGGCGATCGGCAGGCTCACCGAGGCCGACCAGCTCCCTGCCGTTGGCGCCCCCGCGGCGGCGCTGCTCCCGTTCACGCCGCAGGTGGCCGCGGCGGCCTGGGCCAGCGCGCTGCTCGCCAGGGACCAGCGCACCCGCGCCGTCTCCGCGCTCGCCGCCGCAACCTTGACCGCCACGCTCGTGCCGAGAGCGATTGCCAGAACGCAGCCGCTGGCGACCGGGCCGGTGCTGCGGGTGCTGACCGCCAACCTCCTCGTCGGCCGGGCCGCCGCCGAACCGCTCATCGAGCTGGCGGCCAGGACGCATGCGGACGTCCTGTTCGTGCAGGAGCTGAGCGAGAAGGCGATGTACCGGCTGGCCCGGGCCGGGATCGGCGACCAGTTTCCGCACCTGATCAGCGATGTCGGCACCGAGGAGGAAAGGGGCAACGGAATTTATGCCAAATATCCCATGAGAATATGCGGACCGATGCTGCCCACCTCTTCGGTGCAGCCCATCGTCGCTCTCGCGTTTCCGCCGATGCCGGTGCGGCTGGTCAGCGTGCATATGTTCACGCCGAAGCAGCCGTGGTCGCGGCCAGGCGTGTCGCGGTGGCGCGATGACCTCGCCGTGCTCGCCGGACTGCCGGTGCCGTGCGGGCCGGCCGATCCGCCGACGATCATGGCCGGCGACTTCAACAGCACGCTGGACCACGCCGGCTTCCGGCAGGTACTGGGGGCCCGGCTAGCCGACGCCGCTCGCGAGACTGGCCGGGGCCTGACGCCGACGTGGCGCCCGGCGCCGTACTGGCCAGTGGCGCTGCTGGCGATCGATCACATCCTGGTGGACCGGCGCTGCGCGGTCTTGCGCACCTCGGTGCACCGGCTCCCGGGAACCGATCACCGGGCCGTGTTCGCCCAGGTACGGCTGCCTGAGCTGCTCACCAAGCAAGGTCAAAACCCGAACAATTTTTGTGCATAAAATTTTGCGAAGGTCTGCAGCCGGATTCCCGAGGTCAGTCGCGCCGTCCGGCCGACGGCCACGCCGCACCGCCGCCGGTACTCTCCGCTGGGCGGCCTGAGCGAAATTCCTTCGACCGGCACCGGCAGCCGCGCGATACTGCCACCGTGGCCCTGACCGGCGGCCGCGTTTGGAGGAGGCTGGGTTGACTTCGACAACGACCGGTGTCCTCCACGAGGACGAAATCCCGATCGACACCGGCCTGGTCCGCGCCCTGGTTGACCGGGCGATGCCCCGTTACCGCGACCTGCCAGTCCGGCAACTGGATTCCAGCGGCTCGTCGAACGCGCTGTTCAGGCTCGGCGAAGACCTGCTCATCCGGCTGCCCCGCCAGCGCGGAGAATCGGCGACGATCGCGAAGGAAGCCAGGTGGCTCCCGCTCCTGGCGCCATCGCTGCCGGTCGAGGTTCCCGAGGTGATCGCCGTCCGCGATCCCGACCTCGGCTACCCAGAGCACTGGTCAGTGGTCCGCTGGATCCACGGTGAGCATCCAGAGGTAGTCACTCCGCAAACCCCAGCTGACCCCAAGCGCGGTGCCCTCGCGGCCGGCCTGGCCGAGGTTGTCAGTGCCCTCCGCCAGGCCGAGGTACCGCCCGAGGCGGTCAGCGACCCGAGCCTGCGCTGGTACCGGGGCGAGCCACTAGCCGAAATCGACTCAGTGACCAGGAGCAACCTCAAGCGCTGCCAGGCCCTGGGTGACTTCGGCTTCGACCTGGACGCCGCCGAACGGCTATGGGACGAAGCTCTCAGGCTCCCCGGCGCGAACGACCGGCCAGCGCCCCGGTGGTACCACGGCGACCTGGCCGCGGAGAACCTGCTGATGCGGAACGGACACGAGGGGCACGATCGGCACCTGGCCGCCGTCCTGGACTTCGGCGGGCTCGCGATCGGGGACCCCGCCGTCGACCTCATCGTGGCCTGGGAAGTCCTCGATGCGCCGGCCAGGGACATCTTCCGCAGCCAGCTCGCCGTCGACGACGCCACCTGGCTGCGAGGCCGGGCCTGGGCGCTGTGCATCACCTTGATGATCTGGTACTACTGGACGACGATGCCGCAGCGAAGAGCTAGCCGCATCGCCATCGGCCGCAACGTCCTCACCGACGCCGGATACGACGCCTGACCCCGCTAGGCTGCCCCGCTAGGCAGCCCCGCCCGCACGGCCCGCCGGTCCGGCCCGCCCCTAGCTGGCGGCGGTCGGCCGCTTCGCGGTGAAGATCGCGTGACCGGCGTGCAGCCAGGTGAGATCGACCTCGGCGAAGCCGGCCGCACTCAGCCAGGTCAGGTGCTCGGCGACCGACGACGGCATGTCGAAGTCGTCAGGGCCGGGCTGCCGGTAGTAGTTCCAGTCGGTCTGGCGGAAGGCCGTCAGCGCCTCGTCACTGCCGAACAGCCGCTGCGACTCCTCTGCCACCGACTGCTCCCAGGCGTCGGCGGCGATCCGGCGCGCGACCGGGCCGGCCGGCTCGATGAGGTCGGCCATCACGAACACGCCGCCCGGCGGCAGCAGGTCGTGAAGGTCGCGGTAGAGCTGCTGCTTGCCTTCGGCGTTCAGGTGATGGACGGCCAGCGAGGTCATCACGCCGCCGTAGCGGCCGGCCACCCGCCAGTCGCGATCGGCGATGTCGGCCTGCACCTGCGTGAACCGGTCACCGAAGCGGGCCAGCCGGCTCGCGGCCGCGGCCAGCATCTCGGGTGAGCCGTCGAGCAACGTCACCCGGCCGCTGGGCGTCCGCTCCAGGTACGCCTGCGACAGCAGCCCTTCGCCGCAGCAGAGATCGAGCACGTGCGCGACCGGCAACTCGCCTAGCAGGTCACAGACGGTGCTGATCTGCTCCGCGCGGCGCGGCACGCACGCCTGCCCGTACTTCACGAACATCTCGGTATCAGTACTCGACCAGGACTCAGTCGTCGTATCGGACAAGGTCGCCTCCGTTTCGCGCCGGATCGGCCGACGCTGCCCAGTCTGCGCTCTGCCAGTCTGCAATGGCCGACCCCGTTCGGGCGAACGCAATATCCGTTGGCCGGCCGGGTCGGCTCGGATTAAGGTGCGGCAATGCGACTGCGAGCTTGGCAGGGGCCGGAGGACACTGCGGCAATCCAGCGGCTCGCCAGCCGGTGCTGGCCGCTCGGGCATCATCCGGGCGGGATCGGCTGGTCGGGGGCGACTGAGCAGCTGCCCGCCAAGGTCACCCTGGCCGTCGATAGCGACGGTGGCCTCGCGGGCTGGGCTGGCGTACACGGCGGCACCATCACGCTGCAGGCCGATCCGGTTAGCCCGGCTGGCGCGGACGCGGCCGAGGGGCTGATCACGTGGGCGGTGGCGGTCGCTGAGCCGGGCGAGCTCACCGTAGAGGTGTTCGACGGCGACGAGACCGTCCGGACGGCGGTCACCAAGGCCGGATTCGTCCCTTCGCCGGCGGCGGCACTGGTCGGCGGCATGTTCCGCGATCTCGACACTGGCCTGGACGGGTCGGCGGAGCGGGCCAGTCGGCCGGACGGCTACAGGCTCAGGAGCGTACGGGCCGATGAAAAGGACGCGCGGGTCGAGGTGCACAGGCGGGCGTGGCGACCGGCCACGCTGCCCTGGCCCGGCGATCCGCCGCCCTCGGTCACGCAGGAGACGACCAGCCGGTTCACCGCCGCGCTCTACGCGCAGGTACAGGCCACCTGGCTGTACGACCCTGCCTTCGACCTGGTCGCGGAGGCGCCAGACGGATCGCTGGCCGCCTGCTGCATCGCCTGGTGGGACCCAGCCATCGGGTGCGCCGAGATCGAGCCCGTGGGCGTGGTGCCCGAGCACCGCCGACGTGGGCTGGCGAGCGCTCTGTGCTGGCAGGTGATCGAGCAGGTCAGGGCGGCAGGCGGCCGGCAGGTCTACATCAACATCGGCCCGAATTCCGCCTATCCGGCCCCGGCCCAGACCTACCTGGCCGCCGGATTCGACTTCGTGGTGCGCGGCCGGCTCTACCGCCGCGTCCGGGTAGCGACTTCATGATCCGGTAAAGTTCGCGTCACCCAGCAACCTAAAGTCTTCCGCTTGAGGAGTCGGTGAGTCGGTGATGCGCGCGTTCGCGGTTCTGAGCTTCGGTGACCAGCCGGAACTGGTGGACCTGCCGATCCCGGCGGCCGACGGCGGTTTTCGGGTCCGGGTCAACATCGCCGGCGTCAACCCGGTCGACCACAAGATGGTCGGACGGCTCACGGCCGGGTCCTCGTTTCCGTTCGTGCTCGGCGTCGACTTCGCCGGTGTGCTCGAGGAGGTGCCGCCCAGCGAGATGGAGTTGCGGGTCGGTGACCGGGTCTTCGGGATGGCGCGGCAGCACGGCTCGTACGCCGAGTACACCGCGCTCCCAGCGTCCTCGCCTAACCTGCCGACTCCCATCGCCCGGATCCCGGACGACGTGACCGACGAGCAGGCGGCCGCGCTGCCGGTCGCGGCGGTGGCGGCGATCGGCTCGCTTGAACTGCTCGGTACCGGCGCCGGACAGCGGCTCGTAGTGACCGGGGCCGCCGGCGCCGTCGGCGGCTACGCGGTGCAGATGGCCAAGCACCGGGGCGCGCACGTGATCGCAACCGTCCGCAGTGCGGCCCGCGGACTGCCGTCCGCGGGCCGCACTGCCGGTGTTTTCCCAAAGAGCGGCGCGGACGAGGCCCGTCGGCTCGGTGCCGATGAAGTGTTCGAGTCCGGCGACGGTGACGTGGTGACGGCGATCCTGGCCGCGCATCCCGACGGCGTCGATGCGGTGCTGGACAATGTCAGCGACGAGGTCGCGACTCGCCGGGACGCGGAGTTGCTCGGTCCTGGCCGACGGCTGGTGTCGACCGTTCACGCCGCCGATGAGAGCTGGTTCGCCGATCACCAGATCACTGCGCGGAACATCTCAGGGCCGGCTAACCCGTTCGCGTCACCGGCCGGGCTGTCCGAACTCGCGCGCCTGGTCGCCGACGGCACGATCGACGCCAGGGTCAGGACCGTAGTGCCGCTGGACGAAGCGCTGCAGATCCACGACCGGCTGCGCCAGGGCGGCCTGAGCGGCAAGGCCCTGATCCGGATTTAGCCCCAGGGCCGGATCGATCAGCCGATCCAGACGATATCGAAGATGGCGATCAGTTCGGCCATCTCATCGGGCACTAACGAGGCGGCTATCCCAGTCCGGGACAACCTGCTCAATGGGCGTCCGGTCGCCGGAGCCAGCGCGGGCCGACTCCAGCCTGCTCTCAAATCCCGGGTCAGAGTAGGCAGCGGCACGCAACCGCCAGAGCCTCAGCATGTAATGCAGTTGCCGGTACTGGTCCGGACGCCGGGCACTGGCTACGGCCGAGTCGTATTCGGACAGGAACTGCTCATGAAACTGGTCAGGCAAGATCGCAAGAATCTCGACCGGATCATCCAGGTCGAATTCGTCCGCAAGCTGCGCTGTCACATCATCCATCATCACAGCACGACTCGCCTCAAGACCGCTCCGCGCAAGGACGATCAGTCATCGCGACGCTGGCTAGGCTGAGCAAGGTCCCCCGAGGTTATTTGAACTTAGCGACGAAGCGGCGCTGCCAGGGAGTCTCGACCGCGCGCGGCGAGTAGTGAGCCCTGACGTATTTAACTGCCTCCTTGCTCGGAACGCCGTCGAGTATCGCGAGGCAGGCCAGCGCGGTGCCGGTGCGTCCCTGCCCGCCCGCGCAGGCGACCTCGACCCGCTCAGTCTCGGCCCTGGTCAAGGCCTCTTCGAAGGCTTTCCTGGCGGCGGCAGGATCGGCGGGCAACCCGAAATCAGGCCAGCGCAGCCAGCGAGCCTCCCACGGGGTGGCCGGCGGCTCCTCCCTGAGCAGGTAAAGCGCGAAGGCCGGCGTCGGGCCGTCCGGAAGCGGCCTCCGCAACCCGCGGCCGCGCACGAGCCGCCCAGACGGCAGCCGCAGTACCCCCGCCGCCGACGGCTCCCAGAGATCGTTCACGGAATGCAGCGTAACTGGCCCGACGGAACGGCGATGAGGCGTCGCTCCGCAGTTGAGCCGGTTTGCCCGCCTCCGTGCGGGTAGCTGCCGATGGGTCACGCATCAGGCCAACAGTCGGAGGGCTCGTGCTCGGAGCATTCCTGCTCACCGGACTCATCGCTGCCCCGCTTGGCTCGGGCGCGCTCTTCGTGCGCGGCGGCCGGGGCCCGAAGTCCCGTTCGGGCCCGTGGCCGACCAGCAGGCGGCTCATCTTCGCGCTGATCGGCACCGCCGTGCTGGCGGTCTTCGTGGCGGCCGCGGTCAGGCTGATCGGCGTGAGCGAGCACAACACGCTAGCGGCGGCGGCCGGGCTGGTGTTCGCCAGCCTGGTCTGGCTCCCGCTGACCCGCCGGTGGAACGCTCGCGGCCACCTGTGCTGGGCGGCGAGCATCTTCCTGTTCGTGATCTACCTGGCGTATGTGCTCGACTGGACGTTCGTGAGTCATCTAGGGATCGTCGGGACGGTCGGCGGCCTGCTGCTCTGGCTGCTTGAGCTGGTCGCAGCCGTGATGGCGTGCGCGTACCTGTGGGAGTTGTGCGACGCGCTCGGGACCGAGGACTGGCGGCGCCGGGCGAGGACGGACACCGTCTCGCCGCCGCCCGCGAGCGACCTGCCGTTCGTCAGCCTGCACGTGCCTGCGCACAACGAGCCGCCCGACATGGTGATCGCCACGCTGCGGGCGCTGACCAGGCTCGACTACCCGCGTTTCGAAGTGGTGCTGATCGACGACAACACCGATGACGAGCAGCTCTGGCATCCGGTTAGGGACTGGTGTGAAGACCACGGCGTCAAGTTCGCTCACCTGGAGGACTGGCCGGGCTATAAGTCGGGTGCGCTGAACTACGCGCTCAGGGAGCTGACCGACGAGCGGGCCGAGATCGTCGGCGTCGTCGACTCTGACTATCAGATCGAGCCTGATTTCCTGTGGCGGTCGGTCCCCTTGTTCGCCGACCCGTGGGTGGGCTTCATCCAGGCGCCGCAGGACTACCGGGACTGGGCGCACGCGCGCTACTACCGGCGGCTCTACTTCTCCTACAAGTACTTCTTCGCCGTTTCGCAGCCGTCGAGAAACGAGCGCAACGGAGCCATCTTCGCGGGCACCATGGGCCTGATCAGGCGGGTCGCCCTGGATGAACTCGGCGGCTGGGATGAGTGGTGCATCACCGAGGACGCCGAGCTTTCGCTGCGGCTGCTGCGCGCCGGATGGGGCGGACTGCACGTCGACCAGGCGCTGGGTCACGGCATCATGCCGCTGACGTTCGAGGCGCTGAAGGGCCAGCGATACCGCTGGTGCTTCGGCGGCATCCAGATCCTGCGGATGCACTGGCGCTCGCTGCTGCCTGGCCGGGTGAGCAAGCAAAACCACCTCACCACCGGTCAGCGCTGGGCCTACCTCGCCGGGGCCCTGCAATGGTACGGCGACCTGCTCGGGCTCGCCTTCCTGGCGTTTCTCCTCGCCGGGGCGATCAACTTGGCCGTCGGCGGTGGCGACCTGTTCCGCAAGCTGACCGTGTTCCTGGTCGCCACCGTTCCTGTCCTGTTCATCCTCGGCCTGGTCCGAGCGCTGGCGCTGCTGCGCCGTGGCACGGGAGCGACCTGGCGCGATGCGATCGGCGCGTTCTTCATCTGGCAATCGACCTCCCTGGTGGTCGCCCGCGCCTCGGTGCTCGGGCTGTTCGCCAGTAAGGCCGCCTTCCTGCGCACGCCGAAGACCAGCGAAAAGCAGAAGTGGTGGGAGGCACTGCGGGCCAACTGGGCAGAAACGACGCTCGCGGTGCTCGGACTGCTCGGCATCGCGGCGGCCCTGACCAGGCCAACTGTGCTCAGCGGAGCGTTGCTGGCCGCCCTGCTGATTCTTCCCACCGCCGGCCTGGCGGCCGCTCCGATCAACAGCTGGGCCGCTCAGCGCGCGGCCTTGCCACCTGACCTGCGCAGGCGCCGGCAGACCGAGTACGCGCGGGAACGCGGTGCCATGGCCGGCCGGGCCGCACTGGTCGGCGCCGGCACCGTACTAGGAGCGGTCGTCGTCGCGGCCGTGCTGCTACAGGCACCAGGCCAGGCCCCGACCCATTCCCCGCCACCGCTGGTTACCGGCGGTCAGGGCGAGCATTCATCTCAGTCCAACCCGCACCCCCGCTCGCCTAAGCCGTCCCAGACCTCTGGCTCACCGTCACCGTCCGCCTCGACCCCAGCTCCGAGCACCTCGTCAACGCCATCAGCCTCACCAACCACCTCAAGCCCGTCCCCAAGCCCGACTCCGACCCCCACCACGTCGACGCCATCCACATCGCCCTAGCCAGCTGCCGGGTGGCGCGCTGGCAGGAAGGACGATGAAGGAGCCAGGTCACCCGCCAGGGACGACTGGCCGACGCTTAGCCAGAAGCCGACGCTTAGCCAGAAAGGTGTGTCTTACGTGTCGCGGACGGCGGCGTACCGCTCGCGGATCGCCGGATCGGGCTCGGCTTCGTAGCGTTCGGTCTGGCCGAACTTCCAGGCCGGGGGTGAGTCGCCGCCCGACAGCAGCCAGCCGGCCTGACGAGCAGCCCCGTCGGCAACGTACTCGCCGGCCGGAGGCACATCGACCGCCACCCCGAACACCGCCGGCGCGATCTGCCGCACCGCCTCAGAGCGCGCCCCTCCGCCGATCAGCAGCACCCGCGACACCGGCACCCCGGCCGCCTTGATCGCATCAAGCCCATCGGCCAGCCCGCACAGCATCCCCTCGATCGCCGCCCGGGCGAGATTCTGCGGCGTGGCGTTCTCGTCGGTCAGGCCGGCCAGCGTGCCGGTCGCGTCGGGCCGGTTGGGCGTGCGTTCCCCTTCGAGATACGGCAGCAACGTGAGCCCGCCCGCGCCCGGTTCTGCGGCCAGCGCGAGTTTGGCGAGCTGCTCGAGATCGACGTTCAGCATCGAAGCGGCCGCGACGAGCACCCGGGCCGCGTTGAGCGTGCACACCAGCGGCAGGAACCGCCCGGTCGCGTCGGCGAAGCCGGCGATCGCGCCGCTGGGATCGGCCGTAGGCGTGTCGCTCACCGCGAACACCGTGCCCGAGGTGCCGATCGAGATTACGACGTCACCCGGTCCGGCCCCCAGCCCGAGCGCGGCCGCCGCGTTGTCCCCTGTGCCCGGGCCGAGCATCGCCGTCCCGCCGCCGGCGGCAGCCGCGCCGCCGCCGGAGCCAACCGCCGCGCCGCCGCCGATCTGAGGCTGCGCGACAAGCTCACCAGCGGCATCGACCGGCCCGAGCACCGACGGCACGGTCAGCTCTCGCCCCGTCGCCAGCCGCAGCAGGTCGGCGCGATACTCGCCGGTCCGCCCCGACCAGTACCCGGTGCCGCTGGCATCACCGCGATCGGTCCGCAGCCCGTCAAGCCCGCCCGCCATCCCGGCCAGCTTCCAGCTCAGCCAGTCGTGCGGCAGGCAGACGGCGGCGGCCCGCGCCATCGAGTCCGGCTCGTAGGTGGCCAGCCACCGCAGCTTCGTGACCGTGAACGACGCCACCGGCACGCTGCCCACCGCATCCGCCCAGGCGGCCGCCCCTTTCCCGGCATCACCGCCGCCCAGCTCGGCCACCAGGTCAGCAGCCGCCCCGGCCGACCTGGTGTCGTTCCACAGCAGGGCCGGCCTGACCACCGCACCGGCGCCGTCGAGGCACACCATCCCGTGCTGCTGCCCCGCCACCGAGACCGCCGCCACATCGGCGAGGCCGCCGGCTTCCGCGACCGCCGCACCGAGTGCCTGCCACCAGTGCGCCGGATCGACCTCGGTGCCCTCTGGATGCGGCGCGTGACCTTCCCTGACCAGCGAACCAGTCTCCGCGTCCCGGATCACGACCTTGCACGACTGCGTCGAGGAGTCAACCCCGGCGACCATCCGGGTCATCGCGCGCGAAGCAGATGCTCGATCGCGAGCTGGTTCAGCCGCACGAACCCGTAACCAGGCTCGCCGGCGGCGTCGACGTCGAAGTCCTCCATCGCGCTGCGGTCAGCCAGCAGGTCAGCGTAGGTCTCGCCGGGCGTGAGCGTCGGGTAGGCGAGTTCGCCCACCCGGCTGGCCTCCATCGCCTCAGCGACCTCGGGGTCGGCCCGGAACGAAGCCGCCCGCTCCTTGAGCAACAGGTACATCCGCATGTTCGCGGCGGCCGACTCCCAGACCCCGGCCATGTCCTCGGTCCTGGACGGCTTGTAGTCGAAGTGCCGGGGCCCTTCATAGCTCGGCCCGCCCTGCACCCCCCCGAACTCCAGCAGGTCAACCAGGGAAAACGCGTTCATCAGGTCGCCGTGCCCGAACACCAGGTCCTGGTCGTACTTAATGCTGCGCTGCCCGTTGAGGTCGATGTGGAACAGCTTGCCGTGCCACAGCGCCTGCGCGATCCCGTGCGCGAAGTTGAGCCCGGCCATCTGCTCATGACCGACCTCGGGATTGAGCCCGACCATGTCCGCGTGCTCCAGGCTCCCGATGAACGCCAGCGCGTGCCCCAACGTCGGCAGCAAGATATCGCCGCGCGGCTCGTTGGGCTTGGGCTCGAGTGCGAACCTGATCCCGTAGTCCTGATCGACCACGTAGGTGGCCAGCGTGTCGACGGCCTCCCGGTACCGGTCCAGCGCGGCCCGCACGTCCTTCGCGCTGTCGTACTCGCTGCCCTCCCGGCCGCCCCACATCACGTAGGTGTGCGCGCCGAGCTGCGCGGCCAGATCGAGATTGCGCATCACCTTGCGCAGCGCGTACCGGCGGACCGCGCGGTTATTGCTGGTAAACCCGCCGTCCTTGAACACGGGGTGGCTGAACAGGTTCGTCGTCATCATGGGCACGACCAGGCCGGTTTCCTTCAGCGCGGCGCTGAACCGGTCGATGTGAGCGCCCCTGGCGTCGTCGTCGCTGCCCGGCGGGATCAGGTCATCGTCATGGAACGTCACGCCGTAGGCGCCGAGCTTGGCTAGTTCGTGTACGGCCTCAACCGGGTCAAGCGGCGCCCGCGTCGGGTCGCCGAACTGGTCCTTCGCGGGCCAGCCGACCGTCCAGAGGCCGAATGTGAACTTGTCCGCGGGCGTGGGCTGAGCAGGCATCGGACCTCCAAAGGTTACTCAGGGTGAGCGCGCGGTCAGGCAGTTCCGCCGCATCTGTTAACGTTCACACACTGGCTAGGCGTTTGTTAATAGAGCTGCCAGTTTTTCCAGGTCGAAAGATTTTCGGGGGTTTGAATCGCCTCTCCCGAGGTGCTTGCCCGGTGCCTGAATCCCGGCTCGACGCCTCAGCCGATCGTTTATTAAGCAGAGCTAAGATGTTAGCTGGCTGGTCTCGCGGCGCCCGAGCACGGACCGGGCGTGCTGGCGGCCGGCCGGGCAAAGGGGGACGGGCAGGATGGCAGCTACCGCCGACAGCCAGTCCGAACCGGCGTCCGGCGGCCAGCCAGTCTCCGATGCCCATCAGCCCAACGTCCCGCAGCCGCTCGAGGTTCCTGCACCTGCAGGCGAGACCGGCCCGGCAGCACCTGGTGACCGGCCGCGAGCAACCGCCCGCCGCTCGGGCGCGAACGGCCGCGCCGAAGGCGGCAGGCAGGCACTGAACGCGAACAGCCAGCCAGCGCGGTCAACGACCAGCCAGTTCGCGCGACCTTCCGGTAGCCAGCCGGGCCGGCCGTTGATGGTCGATGTGGCGCGGCTGGCCGGAGTATCGCACCAGACTGTGTCCCGCGTGCTCAACGATCATCCGCACGTGAGCGCCAAGACCAGAGCCGGCGTGCTGGCCGCGATCCGCGATCTCGGTTACCGGCCGAACGCGGCCGCCAGGACCCTGGCGACCGGCCGGACCAAGGTGTTCGGGGTGATCAGCGTCGACAACACCCTGTACGGCCCGTCCTCCATGCTGTACGGCCTGGAGCAGGCAGCACCGCCGGACTACATGGTGGCGATCGCCCGGCTGGAAAACTACGACCGGCACTCGCTGCATAAGGCCGTGGAACGCTTCCTCGGGCAGAACGTCGAGGGCATCATCGTGGTCGCGCCGCAGACGGCCGCCGTCGAGGCGCTGATCAACCTGGTGATCGAGATCCCGCTGGTCGTCATCAAGTGCGGTACCCACGCACCGCTGCCGTCGGTGGCGATCGACAACCTGGCCGGGACCGCCCGTGCCACCCAGTACCTGCTGGATCTGGGCCACCAGACCGTTCATCACCTGGGCGGTCCGCCGAGCTGGCTCGATTCCCAGGAGCGGGCCGAAGGCTGGCGCCGCACCCTGCGCGCCGCCGGAGCGCCAGTGCCCGACTTGGTAACCGGCGACTGGTCGGCGCGGTCTGGCTATGAGATCGGGCATCGGCTGGCGGTCATGGACGAGGTGACCGCGGTGCTAGCCGGCAACGACCAGATGGCGCTGGGCCTCCTGCGCGCGCTGTCTGAGCACGGTCGCAGCGTGCCGGGAAACGTCAGCGTGGTCGGCTTCGACGACATTCCAGAGGCGGCTTTCTTCCCGCCGCCACTGACTACCGTCCGGCAGGATTTCGGTGAGCTCGGCCGCCGGGCGATGCACATGCTGATGGATCAGATTTCTGGCGACGGCCGATTCCTGCCGTCAATGCCGATCATCCCTGACCTAGTAGTCCGTGCCAGCGCGGCTCCGCCCGGAAGAAGCGGGAAAACCTCAAATCTGTGAGCGCTCACAGCTAGTCGCCTTTCAGCGACCTCGCTTCGTGCACGCACGGTCATCGTCAAGCCGAGCGCTGGCGATCGTGCATGGCCCGGCGGTACTCGGCCACGACGATGTCGTTCAGCTCCTGGACCGACGTGTCACCGCTCAGCTTGTCCAGCGTGATCTGGCCGTGCTGGAGCAGATTGACCCGGTCGCAGATCTCGAGCACCTGGCCGTAGTTGTGGGCGATCACGATGATCGACACGTCGCCCCGCCGTTTGAGGTCACGGATCAGGTCCAGGATCAGCGCGACTTCCTTGGCGCCCATCGCGGCCAGCGGCTCGTCGAGCAGCAGGATCTTCGCGTCTGAGTACACGGCCCGTGCGACCGCGATCGCCTGACGCTGGCCACCGGAAAGGTTGGCGACCTCGGTGTCCACCGACGGGATGTTCACGCCCATCTCGCTCAGGTAATCCCGCGCCGCCTTGCGCATGGCCCGGTTGTTGAGCAGCGGCCCGCGGATCTTCTCGCGGTTGAGGAACATGTTGTGGTACACGCTGAGCTGGTTGATCAGCGCGAGGTCCTGATAGACGCAGTCGATGCCGAGCGACCGGGCGTGGTCGACCGACCGGAGCGCCACTGGCTCGCCGTTAAGGACGATCCGGCCGGTATCCGGCGGCTGGAACCCGCACAAGATCTTGAGCAGGGTCGACTTGCCGGCGCCGTTGTCGCCGATCAGGCCGAGGATCTCGCCCTGGGCCAGGCGCAGTTCGATGTCGACGAGCGCCGTCACCGCGCCGAACCGCTTCGAGATGTGCTCGGCCCTGAGCACGTCGCCCGTCACCGGCGAAATCGACGAGGTTGCGGAACCGCCGCTCGGGCTTGGGCCAGTCTCGAGGGGGTCTTGAAAATCCGGGTCACCGATTGTCTGGTCGGTCATCGTTGCCTCCCTGCGGTGCGGAGCCGGGTGAGCTGGATGTTGGCGATCATGGCGATGAGGATCGCCCCGCCGAAAATGATGTCGAGCGGGTAGGCGCTGATTCCGATGACCTGGAAGCCCAAGGTCAGCACCGCGAGCATGATCGAGCCGAGCACGGCACCGATAATTGTGCCCGATCCCCCGAGCATGGCGGTTCCGCCGATCACAGCGGCCGCGACCGCATAGAACATTGGCTGGTAGCCGCCGGCGGTCGGGTCGATCACGTTGGTCTGGAACGCGATCTGGATACCGACGAAAGCGCCGAGCACGCCGGAGACCATGAAGTTGCCGTACTTGATCCGGCCGACGTTGATGCCCGCCTCGCGAGCGCCGAGCTGGTTGCTTCCGACCGCGACCGTGTGCAGGCCCCACCGCGTCCGCACCAGGACGACGTGGAAAATCACGGCGATGATGACCGCCCAGACGATTTCGGCGTAGGAGAAGGTACCAAGCCATTTGCCGATGCCCAGCGAGTTCGGCGGCGGCGTTGCCTGGGTGGCATTGGAGGTGCTCAGCGTGATGCCCTCCAGCGCGAACCCGGTGCCGAGGGTGGTGATGAACGAGGGCAGGCCGAGCGTGACGGTAAGGAAGCCGTTTACCCATCCGACGAACAGGCCCATGAGCAGCGAGACCAGGATCGCCAAGATGACCGGGAAGCCGTGATAGGTGATCAGGAAGTACATCAGGAACGGCGCGAAGCTATAGACAAAGCCGGGGGACAGGTCGATCTCGCCGCAGATCAGCAGCATGACCTCGGCGACGGCAATGATGATGATCGGCGCCGCGACCTGGCTGAGGTTAGCAAGGTTGGTCGAAGTGAAGAAGGTACCCCGACCGGCCTGCGAGATGAAGCCGAAGTAGACGACGAGCAGTACGACGACCACGAGCACGGTCGCTTCGCGCTGCTGGCCGGCTACGGCAAGAGCCTGCCGAAGCCGCGTAGCCGGGCTTGACGGCGACCCTGGCGGCGGCAGTCCGAGCTCGCTAGCCGCGCGCTGGGCGGTATCGCTCATCTCGACCTCTCCTCGGCTCAAGTTCGGCGAACGGCGGCAATGGCCCCGGTGATCGGATGCTGGCCGAGTAGGACGTGCCCCAAAGGACCCGCTCTATGCCAGTTAATGATCACCGGGGCGCATTAGCCG
This sequence comes from Streptosporangiaceae bacterium, assembly GCA_036501205.1. GTDB lineage: Bacteria > Actinomycetota > Actinomycetes > Streptosporangiales > Streptosporangiaceae > Chersky-822. The sequence goes on from DASYAT010000283.1 coordinate 46,903, forward strand.
GGAATCAAGATGAGATATCAGGTGCTGGTCGTCGCGGTCGCGTTCTGGATCGGGCCAGACCTCGGAACCAGAGTCGGCTTGGACACGCCGGTCGCACCCTCGTAGCTGGTCTTGGTGTTCAGGTAAGGCCCGACGTTCGACTTGGTCACGAAGGTCAGGCCGGTGTCGGTGTCCGGCGGACGAACCAGGCCGCCCGACAGGTTGTACAGGTAGAGGTACATCGCCGGCAGGAATCCCTGCAGGTACGGCTCCTGGTCGATGGTGAAGTCCAGCGTGCCGTTCTGGATCGCGGTCAAGGTGCCCGGCGTGAGGTCGAAACCGCCCGCTGGGACCTTCAGGCCGGTGGCCGCCATCGCCTGGGAGAGCAACTCGGTCGAGCCCGCGTCCACGGCGAAGGCGCCCTTGATGTCCTTGTTGCCGGTGAAGAACGCCTTCTCCGCAGCCAGTTCTGGCGCCGTCGTAGCCCCGGTGGCCGATAGATGGATCTTGATCGGCTTGCCCGAGGCCTTGATCGCGGCGACCGCTCCGTCGTACCTGGGCTGGATGTTGCCGGCGCCGGGAGTGGCGATGAAGATGACCACGTCGCCGCTGTCCACCAGAGAGACGATCCGCTCGCCGAGTTGCTGGCCAGACAGATAGAGCGCCTGGCCGACGTAGCAGAGCCGGTTGGTGCCGATGACCGGGGTGCCGTCTGACTTGTAGATGCCGTCAGCGTTATAGCTGATCACCGGGATGCCGGCGTTCATCGCGTTGGCGACCGGGGTGGTGAACGAGTCGGCGGTCACGACCGTGGTCGCGATGCCGTTCGCCTTGCCCGAGATCGCGGCCGAGATGTAGGACGTCATCTGGGGCACGCTCGCGGTCTCCGAGCCGCCCCACTTGGGGGTGGGCAGGCCAAGCAGCGACGCCGCGTCGGCGAAACCAAGCTTGGTTGGCACGAAGAACAGGTTCGTGGTGACGTGGTTGACGAACCAGAACTGCCACGCCGGCGTCTTCGGGAAGTCGCCAATGGCGGAACTGCCGCTGGTGGTGGTGCCGGCCTTGCTCGACGATGAACTGCAGGCCGTAAGCAATGCTGACGCAGCCGCGGTCGCGCTAAACAGGCCGGTGCCAGCGAGAAGGCGCCGGCGAGTGGGCCCGTCCTTCATGTTCAGTGTGTCGATAGCCTCATCGACCTTCGGGTCGACCTTTCCCATGCCAGACCTCCAGTTGCTCCAGGAGGCGGAAACCGCCCCCGGATCGTGTTGCTGTGCTGGTCAGCGGCCGTGATCCTGCAGCCGGGCGCGCAGGGTCATCGATCGCCGACTGCGCAGCGCGTGCCTCCGCGAGAGGTCGCTACTGCCTGGGCGTCTGAAGGATGTGAGCGCTCACATCGGTCAGCAATATGACCTGTAGAGCCATAAGTTAGATCAACTGATCTGTGGCGTCAATGCAATGAGGAGGTGAATACCCCTCCATCCCAGGTCAGTACCCCCCTACCTGGTAATACACCTCAGATCAGATCGGCCCCCGCGAGTCGGGTCCTGGCGCGCTCAGCGCTGCGGATCCTGACTCTCCTATCCTTTGAGAGCGCCCGACACTAGGCCGCGGACGTAGTAGCGCTGCAGGCCGACGTAGACGACGATGCAGGGGACCATCGCGATCACCGATCCGGCTAGCAGCAGCCCGTAGTTGACTGAGCCGTAGGTACCGGTCTCCACGTTGGAAAGAGCTACCGGCAGCGTGAACAGGCTGTCGTTGGTGAGGAAGCTCAGCGCGCCGAGGAACTCGGTCCAGGAGAACAAGAACGCGTACAGCGCCGCGGTCGCGATGCCCGGCATGATCAGCGGCCTGAACACCGACGTCAGCGTCTTCATGACCGAGGCACCGTCAACTCTGGCCGCGTCGACCAGTTCGCCCGGTACCTGCAGGAAGCTGTTCCGCATCACGTAGACGCCGACCGGCAGGTTGAACGTGGTGTAGAAGAGCGCGAGCCCGAGCAGGCTGTTCAGCAGGTGCAGCCAGTGCATCTCAATGAACAGCGGGGTCAGCACCGCCTGGAACGGAATCATGAACGCCACCAGGACCAGGCCGAACACGACCCCGGAGCCGCGGAACCTGAACAGCGCGAAGCCGTACCCGGCTAGCGTCGCGACGATGGCGGTGAGCAGCGCGGCGGCGACCGCGACGATCAGGCTGTTGATGACATTGCGCAAGATGTCGTCCTGGCCGCCCAGCAGCGCCTGGTAGTTGGAGAGGCCCAGATGGGCGAAGGTCTTCGACGACGGAGCGTTCGTGACCACCGACTCGGGCTGGAACGAGCGCACCGTCTCCCACAGCAGCGGCAGCACGAAGATCGCGCTGATGATGGTGCCGCCGGTCCAGTAGAGGACCCGGCCGGGCAGCCGGCCGGATTGACCGGCCTTAGGTGACCCAGGCGCGGTACCGCGCTTACCGCGTGCTTTCTGCTTAGAAACGCTTTCGCTTTTGCGCTCGAACGAAGATCGTCGCGCGCTGACTCCTTGTGCCATCACTCACTGTCGCCTTGCAGGTAGCGGAACTGAATGAATGTGATGACGCCCACCACGATGACGAGCACCACGGACATAGCGCTGGCCAGGCCGACATCGAGCTGAGCGAAGGCGGTCTGGAAGATCGACATGACCACTGGCACCGTGCTGGTTCCCGGTCCGCCGTCGGTCATGATGAAGAACTGGTTGAACGCGAGGAACGAGCCGATTACCGAGATGATCAGGCTCAGCGCGATCGACTTGCGCAGCAGTGGCATCGTGAGCCGCCACTCGATGCTCCACCAGGAGGCGCCGTCGACCCGGGCCGATTCGTAGATCTCGTGCGGTATGCCTTGCATGCCGGCCATCAGCAGCATCATGGTCAGGCCGGCCGCGAACCAGATGACGATCACGCTGATCGCGGTCAGCGCTAGGCCGGTGTGCACGAGCCAGGCAGTCGTGTCGCTCACGATGCCGAGCTTGGACAGCACGAAGTTGCCGGTACCTGACTGCGGCTGCAATTCGACGACCGCCATGTAGCTCTCGGCGACCAGGCCGACAATGTACGGCAGGAAGATCATCGTCCGGAACAGCGTGGAGCCCGGCCGGTTCGAGCGGACGAAGACCGCGAGCGCGTAGCCGACCACGAAGATCGGCACGGTGACGATCCCGGTGTACTCCAGCGTGAAGACGATCGACTGCAGGAACTCTGAGTTGTGGATCAGGCTCGTGTAGTTAGACAGGCCGATGAAGTGATAAGCACCCACCAGCGGCCAGTTCGTCAGCGAGATGTACACCCCGAAGCCGAGCGGGAACAGGGCGAACGCGGTGACGAACAGCAGCGCCGGGCTGACCAGCGCCAGGCCGGTCCTGGTGGTCCGGCGCGCCTGCGCCCGACCTGGCCGATCCTGGCCTCCAGGCCAGCCAAGGCGCCGCGCCGTCGGCAGGCCTTTCGCGAGTGTCATGCCAGTCCTTCCTCCATCACCGAACTTATGCCCGCAAACCCGACTTCGTCAGCTTCTCGCATTCTCTAGGTTCGCCGGGGCCGGACGCGCGGGCCGCGCCGCGCCCCCGGCCGGTGATCAGTTCCCGGGGACGCGGCGCGGAGTTTCGGTTAACTCGTCACGCTGGAGAGCGTGGATTGGATATTCGTCTGGCCTTGCGTGATCGCGGTACTGACATTGCCGCTGTACACCGCCTCCTCGAACATCTTGAACCAGGGCGAGCCCGGCTCGTTGTAGACGGCGTCGTAAGCCAGGGTGTACTCGACCGAACCCTTGGCGAGTGCCTTGAGCGCCACGGCGTCGTACGGGAACTTCGCCGTGAACGAGGGGGTGAGGATGTCGGTGCGGACGGGGGTGTCACCCTCGGTGGGGTACTCCTCCTGCTGCGCGGGGTCAAGCGCCCACTTGATGAACTCCCAGGCGCCCGAGGCGTTCTTGGCACCAGCCGGAATCACGAAGTCGTCGCCGCCATCGAAGGTGCTGTAACTGCCGCCGTCGACGGCGGGCAATGGCGCGTCCGCGAACTCGGCCTTCTGGGCCGGGGTCGTGAACGCGGTGGCGAAGCCGTAGTCACCCGGCAGGATGCCGACCTTGCCGGCTTCGAAATCCTTGCCCCAGGTCAGGCCATTCTGAGTCTGGTCGGCCGGCGGGCACAGGTGCTTGGACCACATGGTCTGGTAGGCGGCCAGCATGGTCTTGAGCGGAGCGTCGTTGGCCACGTTCGCGGTCTGCTTCCCGAGCGGGCCGTTGAGCATGTGCTGTCCGGCCGCCCACAGGGACGGCAGCATGGTGAACCCGAGGCAACCCTGGCAGTCGCCCGCGAACGAGAACCCGGAGATGCCATGACCGAGCTTGTTGATCTTCTCGGCGTCGGACACGATCTGGGCGTAACTCGTGGGCGGGGTGTTCGGGTCAAGCCCAGCCTTGGAGAACAGCGTCTTGTTGTACCAAAGGACCGACAGGTCGGCCAGGTAAGGAACACCGAAGTACTTGCTGTTGAAAGTGGCAAGCTTCAAGTGGCCGGGGCTCAGCGCGCTCTTGTACGACAGCGCGTTGACATATTTGGTGATGTCCAAGAGCGCGCCCTGGCGGGCGAAACTCGGGACGTCGATGTCGTTAAGCCCGACGACGTCCGGTACATCCCCAGCTCTGATCGCGGTCGCAAGCTGGCTGGTGTCGTCATTGGGCGGCGTTAGGTGAAGAACGATCTTCAAGCCTTTATGCGTCGCGTTGAACTTGGTGACCAGCGCCTTCGCCGGGCCGTCAGTTGCTTGCCGGGCCCAGAACTGCACTGTACCCGTCGCGTTCACGCCGAACGTACTGCTTGATGGCGTCGACGATGACGACGACGAACTGCAAGCCGCCAGCGTCGACGTCGCCAGCGCCGCGGCGCCGGCGATGACCACAAAATGTCTCGAATGGGCACGAGTCATAGCCATCCGCCTTTCGTAACTGGAATTGGGACACGGGCAGTGCGTTCTGCGGACTTGTCCGCAGAACGCACTTGCTGTGTTTGCCGCACAGTTGCGGCCCGCGGGAGCCGCGCGCGCATCTGATCAACCTCCTTGATGGGATTCATGGACTTCGTAGGTGTCATGGAGTCTGTGAGGAGGGCGGCGCGGGCGGGCGGGGCGGCGTGGGCGGGACAAAACCAGTCGGCAACCAGACCCGCATGGCCCGGCCGTCGCGGTTGTCCCACTGGAAGTAAGGAATCGCGACCGCTGTGGCGGCGCCGTCGGCGGCTGTCTCGCGGTGCTCGGAGTAGAGCGGGGCCTGGGTCGGCAGGTGGGCCGCCGTGGCGTCGATGACGACCGTCTTTCCTATGCCGTCCAGTTCGGCGGTGCGTTCGGAGAGCAGGTCAGAGCCGTCGACGGCCAGGTCTTCGACGTCGATCTCGGATGGCTGGTCGGTTTGCTCGAAGCAGTACACGAGCGGGCCGCGTTCGACGGCGACCGTGCCGCGCAGGGCGTCGATGCGCCGGTTCGGGAACGTGAGCCTGGGCCGCAGATCCAGGGCGGCTGACAGCACGTCGCCTGGCCGCCACTGGCGGCGGACCACCAGGTAGCCGTCGGGGCCGGCCTGCGCGGTGATCGGCTCGCCGTTCAGGTGGACCGTGGCTAGCCGTGACCAGCCGGGTACCCGCACCGCCAGGCCGCTCTCGGCGTCCGGGCTGGTCCGCACCGTCAGCTCGGCCGAGCCCGACCACGGGTAGTCGGTACTGACGTCCACGCTGAACTTACTGCCGCGCACTGTGCCGGTGATCTGGGAGCCGGTCAGCAGGTGCACGTAAAGCGCGTCATTCGAGGTGGTCGCCAGGTAGTGGCCGAGCGAGGCGACGAGGCGCATGATGTTCGGCGGGCAGCAGGCGCAGGAGAACCATTCGCGCCGCCGGCCGGGATCGTCGTCCTCGAAGTGGTCGATGCGCCGTTGCAGCGGGTTGACGTAGAAGAACCGCTGCCCGTCGGTGGCGGTGGACGCGGCGAACCCGTTGTAAAGAATCCGCTCCATCAGATCGGCGTACTTGCCGTGGCCGGTGGCGAGCAGCATCCGCCAGCTCCAGTGGAAGCTGGCGATCGACGCGCAGGTCTCGTTGTAGGAGCGGTCGGGCGGCAGTTCGTAGGCATCACCGAACGCCTCACCCGAGTGGCGCGAGCCGAAGCCGCCGGTGAGCGCGGTCTTTGTCGCGACCATGTCGTCCCATCTGGTCACGGAGGTGGCGAGCAGCGCGTCGTCACCGGTCTCCATGGCTACGTCAGCGACGCCGCTCTCCAGGTACAGCGCCCTGACCGCGTGCCCGACCACGGTCGGCGACTCGCGGACGGGCAGGTGGTCCTGCAGGTACCTGATGCCGAAGCCGGAGTCTCCGATCAGCCCGTGGCCGCGCTGGTCCACAAACTGCTTCGCGAGCTGCAGGTACTCGTCGGTGCCGGTCTGCCGGTACAGCTCTACCAGCGCGGTCTCAACGATCGGGTGGCCATCCAGCCCGCCCTTGGTGCCGAGGAACTTGCTGACCAGATGGTCGGCGAACCTGGTCGCGACGCCGAGCAGGGCGCCGTCGTCGAAGGAGCGGTCGGCCGCGACGGCGGCCTGGATCAGGTGGCCGGCGCAGTAGAGCTCGTGACTCGACTCCAGCTTCTCGAAGTGCGGGTTCCCGGTCACCTGCTTATAGGAGTTCAGGTAGCCATCGGGCTGCTGGGCGGATCGCAGCAGCCCGGTGGTCTCGGCGGCGAATTCGGTCAGCTCGGCGCTCGGCTCACGGCTTTGCTCCCAGCTGATCGCTTCGAGAGTCTTGTAGATGTCGGAGTCCATGAACACCGGGCCCCGGTAGTGACCGCCAACGCCCGCGATGGCCAGCCGCAGATTGGCTAGGTTTCCCGCCGCCTCGAGCTGCCTGAGCGCGAGGGGCAAACTCGCGGACCGATTGCGCTGCTGCCAGTCGCTGAGCAACCCGCTGCTGAGCCGCGTACCTAGACCATCGACAGGCCGGTGTACGACACTGGCACCGGTCGTCGGGCGCACCGGCCCGCTGGCTGGTACAGCTTCGTCCGCGTTGGTCACCTATGCTCCTCAAATCGGAATTTTTCGGTAACGCACGAGATAACGGATGTTGGGGTAGTTCTAGCGCTAAACAGTACCGGCAGTACCCTAAGGAATAGGTTTTCTCTAGTAAGTTAGGGTTACCCCGTTAGGCAGTCAAGGCCTGTACAAGCATCAATTTGATGCGATATGAAAGGTGGGACCGCGAGCACAGATCGGAGCAACCGTTTGCCTCAGGTAGAACCAGGGCCTGACTCCAGGCGGCCGACCATCAGGGATGTCGCGGCGCAGGCGGGCGTTTCGATCGGCACCGCATCGAAGGCGCTCAACGGGCAGGGCAAGCTTCGGGATGAGACCAGAGCGAGAGTCGCAGCTGCGGCCAGGGAACTCGGATTCGCGCCAAACGTGCTGGCCAGGGCGCTGCTAGCGGGACGTACCTACTCGGTCGGGCTGATCACCACCGACAGCTTCGGACGGTTCAGCATCCCGGTCATGCTCGGTGCCGAGGACGCACTCGGGGCCGGTCAGATCTCGGTTTTCATGTGCGACACTCGCGACGATCCGGCCAGGGAACGGCAGTACCTGGACATGCTGATCAGCCGGCGGGTTGACGGGCTGATCGTGACCGGCCGGCGGATAGAGCCGCGGTCGAGCATCAGCACTCCGCCTGGCATCCCGGTCGTCTACGCCATGACCCAGTCGCTGGACACCGACGAGCCCGCCATCTTGCCCGACGACTACGGTGGCGGCATGCTCGCGGCCAGGCACTTCCTCGCGGCCGGGCGCCGCCGGCCCGGGCACATCACCGGTCCCGCCCGCTTCCTGGCCGCCCGCAAGCGGGCCAGTGGCTACTGCGAGGCCATCGCCCAGGCCGGCGGGCATTTCTCGCCCGCTGAGGTGCTCTACGGCGAGTGGAGCGAACGGTGGGGGCGTGAAGGCGCGCACATCCTGATCGGCGCCAACCCCGGGGTCGACGCGATCTTCTGCGGCAGTGATCAGATCGCTCGGGGCGTGTCCGACACCCTGCGGCTGCTCGGTCACCGGGTGCCCCACGACATCGCGCTGATCGGCTTCGACAACTGGGAGCCCATGGCGCTTGGCGCCGAGCCCCCGCTGACCAGCGTCGATATGTGCCTGGAAGATGTTGGCCGGACCGCGGCCGAGCATCTGCTCGCGGCCATCAACGATGCCCCCACCCATGGCGTGCAAATCGTGCCAAGCCGGCTGGTAATCAGAGAATCATCCGATCCACAATTGCAATCGCGGTCGGCCGCGCGTCGGTCGGACCGTGGCCCAGCCATGCCGCCAGAGCAGGGCGGACCAGACGAGAGCGGAGTTGCAATGCCAGGCTCGGAGCAGAATGCGACCGGCGATGACGGCTGACCCGCAGGGGCGCGCCAGCACATCGAACACACCCAGCACATCGAAGACCTCCGACGAATATGTCATCGGCGTCGACTACGGCACCCTGTCCGGGCGGGCGCTAGTCGTCAGGGTTAGCGACGGTGCCGAGCTGGGCACCGCGGTCTGCGAGTACCGGCACGGCGTCATCGACACCGTGCTCCCCGCGACCGGCGAACCGCTGCCGCCGGACTGGGCGCTGCAGGATCCGCAGGACTACTGCGACGTGCTGCGCGAAGCCGTGCCCGCCGCGATCGCGGATGCCGGTATCGATCCGGCCCAGGTAATCGGCATCGGCACCGACTTCACCGCCTGCACCGTGCTGCCGACGCTGGCCGACGGCACGCCGCTGTGCCAGCTGCCCGGCCTGCAGGGCCGGCCGCACGCTTACGTCAAGCTCTGGAGACACCACGCCGCCCAGGGTCAGGCCGACCGGATCAACGAACTGGCCCACAGCACGGGCCAGGACTGGATCGCGCGCTACGGCGGCAAGATCTCTTCCGAGTGGCAGTTCGCCAAGGCGCTGCAGTTGCTGGAGGAGGATCCGGAGATCTACCAGCGCGCTGACCGCTGGATCGAGGCCGCCGACTGGATCATCTGGCAGCTCTGCGGTGCTGAGACCAGGAACGCCTGTACGGCCGGCTACAAGGGCATCTACCAGGACGGCCACTATCCGTCGGCTGAGTTCCTGGCCAAGCTCAACCCTGGCTTCTGCAACTTCCCGGCCGACAAGCTCGCCCATCCGATCGCGCCGCTCGGCGCCAGGGCCGGCTCGCTGACCGCCCAGGCCGCCGCCTGGACCGGCCTGCCCGAGGGGATCGCGGTCGCGGTCGGCAACGTCGACGCGCACGTCACCCCGCCGGCGGCCGGCGCGACCGAGTCAGGTCAGATGGTCGCCATCATGGGCACCTCGACCTGCCACGTCATCAACGGCACAGAACTAGTCGAGGTGCCGGGCATGTGCGGCGTGGTGGACGGCGGCATCGTCCCTGGTCGCTGGGGTTATGAAGCGGGGCAGAGTGGGGTCGGCGACATCTTCGGCTGGTTCACCGAGCACGCGGTGCCGCCTGCCTACCACGAAAAGGCAGCCAGGCTCGGCGTCTCCGTGCACGACCTGCTGTCGACCGAGGCGGCCGCGCAGCCGGCGGGTGCACACGGCCTGATCGCACTGGACTGGGAGAGCGGCAACCGCAGCGTCCTGGTCGATCATCACCTGTCCGGGCTGATCGCCGGGATCACGCTCGCGACCCTGCCGCCTGACATCTACCGGGCCCTGGTCGAGGCAACGGCGTTCGGCACCAGGGTCATCATCGACACCTTCGGTGCGGCCGGCGTGCCGGTCACCGAGCTGGTAATCGCCGGCGGCCTGCTCCGCAACAAGACGATCATGCAGATCTACTCCGATGTCGCCCGTCGGCCGCTCAGCCTGATCGACTCCGAGCAGGGTCCCGCGCTCGGCTCGGCCATGCACGCCGCCGTGGCGGCCGGCGCCTACGCCGATATCGACGCCGCCGGGCGGGCCATGGGCCGCCGGCACGAAGCGGTCTACGTTCCCGACCCGCGCAGTGCCGATGTCTACGACGAGCTGTACGACGAGTACCTGCTGCTGCACGACTACTTCGGCCGCGGCACCAACGAGGTCATGCACCGGCTCCGCGCGCTGCGGGACCGGGTGCTGGTGGCGCAGCGTCCGCCAGTCACAACCGCCGCCGGTACTGACGGAGATCCCGCATGACCGCCGTCAGCGCGAGCGGGACGGTGATCAGCCAGCTCAGGGACGAGGTCTGTGCGCTGCACGCCGAGCTCGTGCGCAGCGGGCTGGTCGCCTGGACCTCGGGAAACATCTCGGCCCGGGTGCCAGGCACCGACCTGATGGTGATCAAGCCGAGCGGCATCTCCTACGACGACCTGACCCCGGAGTCGATGGTCCTGTGCGACCTCTCCGGCACGGCCGTAGAGGGCGAGCAGCTCAAGCCGTCCAGCGATACCGCCGCGCACGCGTATGTCTATCGGCACCTGCCGCACGTCGGCGGGGTGGTCCACACGCACTCGGCGTACGCGACGGCGTGGGCCGCGCGCGGCGAGCCGGTCCCGTGCGTGCTGACCGCGATCGCCGATGAATTCGGCGGCGAGATCCCGATCGGGCCGTTCGCGCTGATCGGCGGTGACGAGATCGGCCAGGGGATCGTCGCGACGCTCACCGGCCACCGGTCTCCGGCGGTGCTCATGCGCAGCCACGGCGTGTTCACGATCGGCGGCACCGCCAAAGACGCGGTCAAGGCGGCCGTCATGTGCGAAGACGCGGCCCGCACCGTGCATCTGGCGCGATCACTCGGTGCACCAGAGTCGCTGGCCCCGGACGAGATCGACGCACTTCATCGACGCTACAAAGATCACTACGGCCAGCGCTGACCTAGCGACCTACAACCCGCCCCCAGCACCCCACCCACCCCCAGCGACCGACACCGCACCCCCCACCTGCCCTGGCTGGGCATCCTGTTTCGGAGGAGGAATAGTGAACGCTCACAAGCCCCGTATTGGGATACTTGGGATAATGCAGGATCTATACGACGACATGATTCCAGGGATCGCCCAGCGCCAGGCGGGCTATGCCGCCGAGATCGCCGCCCAGCTATCGGACGTGGGTGAGTTCATCCCGAGCCAGCCGATCAAGCACCGCGAGGACGCCGAGCGCGAGATGCGCGAGTTCGAGAACGCGGGCCTGGACGGGGTCATGGTCGTGATGCTCACCTACGGCCCGGCGATGCGGGTCGCCCGGCTGCTTAACGAGTCCAAGCTGCCTATCCTGCTGGCCAATATCCAGCCTGAGCCCAACGTCACGCCCGAGTGGGACATGGCCGACATGACCTACAACCAGGGTGTGCACGGGGCTCAGGACACCGCGAACGCGATGGTGCGCGCCGGGCGGCGGTTCTCGGTGCTGACCGATGACTGGCGCAGCGATGAGTTCCGCGCCGACGTCGGCCGGTGGGCGCGCGCCGCCGCCGCAATCACCGCGTGGAAGAAACTGAAGGTCGCGATCTTCGGCTACGCGATGAACGACATGGGGGACATCCGGGTCGACGAGAGCGCGCTGATCCGCTCGCTCGGCCCGGAGATCCTCGCCGTCGCGCAGGGCGACCTGTTCCGTGGCATGCAGGCGGTCACCGATGACGCGGTCGCCGAGGTGATCGCGTTCGAAGACGAGCGATTCGAGATTGACCCGCGCTTGTCGGCCGAAGAGCGCGGCGATCACGCCCGGATGCAGGTCGCGATCGAGCAGATCCTGGTGAGCCGCGGATTCGGGGCCTACAGCACGCATTTCGACGCGATCGGTGAGGACGGCCGGTTCAGCCGGCTGCCGCTGGCGGCCGCTTCCAGCCTGATGGCCAAGGGTTACGGCTACGGCGCCGAAGGGGACGTGCTCACCGCGTGCCTGGTCTCCGCCGGGCACATGCTGATCGGTGACGCGCACTTCACCGAGATGTACGCGATGGACTTCGCCTCGGACTCGATCCTGATGAGCCATATGGGAGAGGGCAACTGGAAGGTCGCCAGGACCGACCGGCCGGTCAAGCTGATCAAGCGGCCGCTCGGGATCGGCCAGCTTGAGGACCCGCCGACGTTCCTGTTCCAGTACCAGCCGGGTCCGGCCACCCTCGCCACCCTGGTCTCGCTCGAAGGCACCAAGTTCCGCATGGTCGTCGCCGAAGGCGAGAACCTGGACAGCCAGGATCTGCCGGCGCTGGAGATGCCGTACGGGCAGTTCCGCCCGAACTCCGGGGTGCGCAAGTGCCTGACCGGCTGGATGTCGGCCGGCGGCCCGCACCACGAGGTGATGAACCTCGGCCATCACGCCGCGAGCTGGGAGCTGTTCTGCAAGCTGTCCGGTATCGAATTCGTCCAGGTGTCCTGATTAGCTAGCTGCATGACGACTCAGGATCAGGCGACCGGCCAGCCGCGACTGCGGAGCTCGGAGTGGTTCGCGGCGCAGGGGCGGCCGGGCATGATCTACCGCTCGTGGCTGCGGGCTGAAGGCTTCGTGCCCGAGGTCTTCGACGGCCGCCCGGTGATCGGCATCGCGAACAGCTGGTCCGAGCTCACCCCGTGCAACGCGCACCTGCGCGGCGTCGCTGATGCGGTCAAGCGCGGCGTCTGGGAGGCGGGCGGCTTCCCGCTTGAGTTCCCGACGATGTCGCTCGGCGAGACGCTGATGCGGCCGACCGCGATGCTGTTCCGCAACCTCATGGCCATGGAGGTCGAGGAACTGCTGCGGGCGAACCCGCTCGACGGCGTCGTGCTGCTGTCCGGCTGCGACAAGACCACCCCGGCGATGCTGATGGCCGCCGCCAGCGCGGACCTGCCCGCGATCATGGTGACCGGCGGCCCGATGCTCAACGGGAAGTTCCGCGGCGGTGATGTCGGGTCTGGCACGCACGTCTGGAAATTCGAGGCCGAGCTAGCCGCCGGGCGGATGACGCAGGCGGAGTGCGTGATCGCCGAGAGCGGCATGGCCAGATCCTGCGGCCACTGCATGACCATGGGCACCGCGTCGACGATGGCCTGCCTGGCCGAGACCCTCGGCATGCAACTGCCAGGATCAGCGGCCTGGCCCGGTGCTGACTCCCGCCGGCTGCTCACCGCCATGCAGGCCGGGCAGCGGATCGTGACGCTGGCCGCCGAAGACATCCGGCCGTCGCAGATCATGACCAGGGAGGCGTTCGAGAACGCGGTCAGGGTCAACGCGGCGATCGGCGGCTCCACCAACGCGGTCATCCACTTGCTGGCGATCGCCGGCCGGCTCGGCGTGCCGCTGCGGCTCGACGAATTCGACGAACTGGCCCGGCCGGTACCCACGCTGGTGAACCTGATGCCGTCCGGCAAGTACCTCATGGAGGACTTCTGCTACGCCGGCGGGATCCCGGCCGTGATGGCCGAGCTCGGCGCCCTGCTGCACACCGACCATGTCAGCGTGACGGGCCGCACCCTGGCTGAAAACATCGCCGACGCCCAGTGCTGGAACCGCGACGTGATCCGCACGGTCACCGAACCCCTGCAGCCGCCCGGCAGCGGCACCGCCATCCTGCGCGGCAACCTCTGCCCGGGCGGCGCGGTCATCAAGCAGTCGGCCGCCTCGCCGAACCTGCTCAAGCACCGAGGCCGGGCGCTGGTGTTCGATTCGATCGAGGAGTACCACGAAGCGGCGGTGCGGCCGAACCTCGACGTGGACGAATCGACCGTGCTGGTGGTGCGCGGCGCCGGGCCCAAGGGCTACCCGGGCATGCCCGAAGTCGGCAACTTCGTGCTGCCCAAGATCCTGCTCGAACGCGGCGTCACCGACATGGTGCGGATCTCCGACGCCAGGATGAGCGGCACCGGGTACGGCACCGTCGTGCTGCACGTCGCTCCCGAGGCGGTCGCGGGCGGCCCGCTGGCGCTGGTACGCACCGGCGACTGGATCTCGCTCGACGTGCCGGCTCGCAGCCTGACCGTCGAGGTCAGCGATGAGGAACTAGCCAGCCGCCGCGCCGATTGGACGCCGCCGCCGACTAGGTACCAGCGCGGCTACGCGCGCCTGTACACCGAGCACGTGCTGCAGGCGGACCAAGGCGCCGACCTCGACTTCCTGGTCGGCTCAAGCGGCGCGGCCGTACCGAGAGACAACCACTAGAGGCCACCCGGCTGCTGCTGCGGTGCGGCGGTGCCGCCGGAGAGTCAGCCGAGGCGGGCACCGAGTTCGGCCCGGGAGCGGATGCCGAGCTTGCGGTAGGCCCGGGCGATATTGGCCTCGACCGTTTTGGTGGCCAGGAAGAGTTCCTCGGCGATGGCCCGGTTCGTCATGCCGCGGGCGGCGAGGTCGGCGATGCGCCGCTCGGTCTCGGTGAGCTGGGCTGGAGCCGCGGCCCGGAGGTTCATCCTGGCCAGCTCCGACGCCCCGCGCTCAGCCCACGCGGTGGCACCGAACGCGGTGAAGTCATCGGTTGCCGAGGCCACCAGGTCACGTGCCATCCGCCGAGCCCGCGCCCGCCAGGCAATGCGGCCGGCGATCAAACACGTACGGGCCTGGTCGAACCGGAAAGGCGAGGTTTCGTAATAGGCGAGTGCGTCTTGGATCGTGCCTGCGGCCGAGTCGATGTCGCCCCTGCAGGCCTGGATCAGGGCCCGTCCGGTCGTGGCGATCGCCGCCGCCGATCGCCGCCCGGATGTAAGTACCTGGTCGTCGAGCTCGTCGATAAACTCTTCGGCCTGGGCTATCCGGCCGGTCGCGACCAGCGCCTCGACGAAATCGAGGTGCGATCGGCTGTATCCGGGTTCACGGAAGTTCATGGCGCGCAGTAGCGTGTGCCACTCGGTGAGGTGCTCGACTGCCAGCGCCGCGTCGCCGCTGCTGAGCGCGGTGTACCCGAGTCCGCCGAGGCCGCGCTGGAGGTCCCAGTCGCTGGCGTTCTTCTCCTGCATCGTCATCGTGAGCAACGTCACGGCGTCGTCGTGCCGGCCGCGGTAGGCGAGGGCGACACCGAGGTTGTACCGGGCGGTCGACGCGACCATCATGCCGGCCTGCTCGGCGATGACGAGGTGCCGCTCGGCGTACGCCTGCGCGTCGCTCAAGCGGCCCTGCCAGAGCGCGATCTGCGGCAGGTGTCCCAGCACGTAAGCGACCGCCTCCAGGTCACCGGACCCCTCCGCCTCCTCCAGCAAGGCGAGCAGGCGGGCCTCGGCGTCGGTCAGGTGGTCGGCGTACTTCAGGAGAGCGGCGTAAGCGGCGTCGACCCGGTCGGCCAGCCGCCGTCTCGGCCGGACCCTCTCGATCTCGATGATCCGCTCGAAAGCCTCGTGGTCCAGGCCGCCGCCGGCCCGGAACCGCATTCCGGCGGCCATCCCGAGCGCCGTGACCAGAATGCCGGGGTCAGGTTCGTCGAGCTGCTCAAGGAGGCTGACGGCTCGGTTCGCGTACCCGACGGCGGTCTCGATATCGAGGGTGTACATCGTGAGCGTCACCAGGACATCGGCGGTCGCGGCCGGGTCTCCGGCCGCCTCTTCGAGTGCGGCCTTTAGCAGTTCGAGCACACCGTTGTGGCCGGACTCGACGTACGTATGCTCGGCGAGCCTGACCTGACGGATCGCGCGGGCCGGCCCGACCGGGGTGGCATCGGCCGCGGCCCTGGCCGCGACGACGGCTCCCTGCGCGTCACCGGCCCGGCTGAGCGCCTGCGCGAGCCGGTCGAGCCGTTCGGCTTTCTCGGCGTCATCGGACCGGTCGACGGCCAGCCGGCCGAGCTCGACCGCGATCTCCGGCGTTCCTGACGCAAGCGCGGCCAGCACGCCCGCATCGAGGATCCGGGCCACATCGCCCCGGGCCGTGGTCCCGGCCAGTGCGGTGTGCCGGGCCCGTTCGACCGGGTCACCGGAGACGGCGGCGAGCCGCTCGTGCAGCGCCTGCCGATCGCCGGCGGTCAGGCTGGCGTAGGCGGCGGCGCCGATCAGCGGGTGGGCGGCCCGGATCACGCGGGCACCGTCGATCGCGACGTCGGCGACGACGAGCCCGGCGTCGGTCGCGGCCGCGAGGACACCGGTGTCGACGCTGGGCTCGGCCAGCCGCCAGGCCGCGGCGGCGCTCGCGACCAGGGTCCGCACCTGCGTCGGCTGGCTGCGAATGCGGTCGCCGATTAGGGCGTCCAGCCCGGCCGGCACCGGCAATGGCAGCCCAGGTGCTGGTGGCGAGTCCATCCGGTCCAGAGCGCGGGCCAGTTCCAGTGCGTAGAGCGGGTTGCCACCGGACGTCTCGTGCACCCGCAGCAGCATCGGCCGGGGGAATCGCACCCCCAGGCGGCCGTAGAGAAGGTCATAGGTGGCGGCGACGGTCAGCGGACCGATGTCCAGCCGGATCAGCTGGCCGGCATCGATCCCGTCCAGCGGCGTCCACGGCGGACCGTCGGCCCTGGAGGTCCCGATGACCCGAATCGCGGCGGCGTCCGGCAGGCGCCGCAGCGCGAAGGCCAGCGCCGCGGCACTTTCCGGATCGACATGCGGCAGGTCGTCCAGCGCGACCAATACCGGCTGGTGGCCGGACAGCCTGCCGAGTAGTGTCCAGACCCCGGTCCCGACCGCCCGGGCGTCGACGGTCTCGTCGCCTGCATCGAGGAGCATGACGACGCGCAGCGCGTGCCGTTGCGGCGCCGGAAGCGCATCGATCTGGTCAGCCGGTACGGTCGAGAGCAGATCGGCCAGGCAGACCCAGGGCAGATGAGCTTCCGCGATCCCGGCCCTGGACACCAGGACGAGGCCGGCCGCCTCGCCGACCGTCCAGTCCCACAATGCCGTCTTGCCTGCACCGGCCGGGCCGGTCAGGACGTTCGCGCTCGCACCCAAAGTCGGGCTGGTCAACCACTCGATGATGCGGGATTGCTCGGCCTCGCGTCCGACGATCCGATGTGGCATGGCTGTCCTCCGTGGTACGGAGGATAGCCGCCGATAGATCCGGCCACATCGGGGCGCGGCCCGGTCAACCCTGGAGGATCGCCCTGGCCAGGGCGACCTCGGCCGCGATCGTGGTCGGCACGGTCGTGTCGATGCTGCAGATCGTGCCGCCGCTGAGGAACGTCAGCCCCTTGCCGCGGTCCGACGCGAAGCTGAACGCGGCGTCGCCGAGGCCTGGCACGTCCTGGACGTCGGTCTGTCCCTGCTTCAGGCTGGCTTTGACCTTGGCCGGGGTGATGCCCGGGTTCGCATTGAAAGTGATTGCCGCATACGGCGACGATTTGTTGCCTTTGAAGAGGTACTCGCAGATGCTCGGGTCGCCGCTCACCACCAGTGAGGTCAGGTGAAGGTTCGACATGACCACAGCGGCGGACGGGCAGGCCGCGGGCACGCCGTCGAGTCTTCCCTTCGCTGGCGCCGAGGTCGCGGGTGCGGATGCCGGGCCGGCACCGGGCGTGGTCTTGGCACCCGATCCGGCGTCAGCAGGGGAACAGCCGACGAGGGCGACGACGAGAAGCAGGCCGGCGGTCAGTAGGGACGCCGGGGCGGATGCGGTCTGATGTACACGGTTGATAGCCACGGGGAGCTCGCATCCAGGTCGACGATGAAATCGCATACACCGCGAAGTGTGTGTGATTTGCGACCTCACCGGCGGTGACATCGGCAACGGTACGGTTCTGGCGCTGCGAGCGAATCGGGGAAAACCCGCGACTTTCCCGTCGACTGCTGCTGTTCGACGCTAGGCGTCCAAGCCGAGCGCGCGGTGTACCGCCGGGTCGGCCAGGCTCGCGGCGACCAGATCCGCGTGCCCGTCTAGGACCACCCCTGCTATCGACGGGATTCCGATGACGCGCAGGCCGGCGGCTTTGGCGGCGCCGACTCCAGGCAACGAATCCTCCAGCGCGATCGCGTCGGCCGGGTCTACCTCCAACCCCAGGCACGCCTGGAGATAGAGGTCGGGAGCGGGCTTAGGGTTCTCGACGTCGTCCACGCCCAGCACCACGTCGAACTCATCGGCGAGCCCGGTCCGGCGCAACCCGGCCAGCAGGTGGCTGCGCGGCGAGTTCGACGCGACCGCTAGCGGCACGCCCGCTGTTCTCAGGGCAGCGACCAGTTCGATCGCACCGGGCCGGGGCGTGGCCCCGTTGCCGATCTCGGACAGGGCGAGTGCGTAGAGCCGGTCGCCGAGCTGTTGCCCGGCCCCAGGCCGGCCGAGCAGTCGCTCAAGGATCGGCGCTGAGGTCTTCGGCGAGGTGCCGACCAGCGCCCGCTTGGCCTCCAGGTCGAACAGTCGCCCGTTGGCACGGAACAGCGATTCCTCGGCGACGGTCCAGCACGGCTCGGTGTCGAGCAGCAGGCCATCGTTGTCGAAAACCACCGCCAGCGGCTTGATCATGGGGGCGGTCACGGCTGGTGAGAGGTCGGCGTCATAACCGGTAGTGTCACAGATCATGCGGATTCTCGTGCTCGGCGGTACCTCATTCATCGGCCGCGCCGTCGTCGAGGACGCGCTGCGAACCGGCGCCGACGTCACGTTGTTCAGCCGGGGCAAGACCGGCTCTGACCTCTTTCCCGACCTGGTCAAGCTGACCGGCGACCGCGACAACGCCGACTACGCGGCGCTGTCGACTGGCAGCTGGGACGCCGTGGTCGACCTGAGCGGCTACGTCGTCCGGCACGTCGACCAGGCGATGGACGCACTCGATGGCCGGGTCGGCCGGTATCTGTTCGTCTCCAGCCACGCCGTCTACAGTCACGTTGGACTCAAGCCCGGCGCCGCCGAGGACACCCCTCGCCGCCCGCCGCGCCGCGATGTCGACGTCACCGAAGAACTGACCAACGAGACGTACGGCCCGGCCAAGGTCGCGTGCGAAGACGACGTGCTGGCCAGGTACGGCGACCAGGCGACGATCGTCCGCCCGGGCAAGGTCGCCGGGCCGCACGACCGGTCGGACATGTTCACCTACTGGGTACGCCGGGCCGCGGCCGGCGGCCGGATCGCGCTGCCAGGTGATCCTGAGCAGCCGAGCCAGGTCATCGATTCCCGCGACCTGGCTCGCCTGATCGTGCAGTTGCTGGCCGACGACCGGCCCGGCGCGTTCCAGGCGGTCGGCCCGGCCGAGCCGGTCACCCTCGGCGGGCTCATCGAGGCCTGCGCACTGGCCGCCGGCGCCGAGGTCGAGATCGTGCCCGTACCACCGGAGACCGCGAAGCAGGCGGCACCATTCTTTCCGCTGATCAGGGACGACTGGGTAGCCCAGCAGCGCAGCTCGGCCAAGGCGAGGGCCGCGGGCATGACGGCCACCCCGTTGGAGGTGACCGCCGCCGACGTGCTGACCTGGGACCGCGACCGCGGCGAGCCGCCACTGGAGGTCGGCTTCACCAGCGAGCAGGAGCAAGCCGTCCTCGCCGAGCACGACCGCACCGACTAACTGCGCCGGCAACATGTTCCGTTAGATCGGCATCGAGGGCAGCACAGCAACTGGCGGAGGCGCCACACCTGCCTCCTGCGCACAGGATCTGTTTGACCGGCGGCCACGGCAGCGGGCGGCGCTTGCACTACCGGGCCGCGCACCGATCTCACTACAGTAGAGGGCTTCTGCTGCTGGCTGAGGCTAAATCGTTTGCGGGTGGGGAGCGAGGCGACCACCATGTGCCGATGGGGACGGCAGCAGATGAGCAAACGGGATCAGGGTCGCCTAGCCCAGCGCCGCCGGCGGCGCAAGGGGTGCGGCTGCCCTGGGAACAGGTGCCGCAACGACTTCGCCAGCGCATCGAGCACCACCTGCGCAGTCGAGTCACCCGCGCAGTGACCCAGCTTGGCGGATTCTCACCGGGCGCGGCGGCGCGGCTCGAACTCGCCGATGGCCAGCGGGCCTTCGTCAAGGCGGTCAGCCCCGAGCAGAACCCTGACAGTCCCGGGATCTACCGGGACGAGGCGGCGATCACCGCGCGGCTGCCCGCCGAGGCGCTCGCGCCCAGGTTGCTGGCCTCGTTTGAGGATGATGATGGCTGGGTGGCGCTGGTGTTCGAGGACATCGACGGCTGGATGCCGGCCCAGCCGTGGATCCCGGCCGAACTCGACCGGGTGCTGGCCGCCATAGCCGAGCTGGCCGACGCGCTGACGCCGGCTCCGGCTGGGGTCGACGCGCCGCCGATAGCCGGGCGATTCGCCCGTGACTTTCGAGGCTGGCGGATGCTCGCGGAGGCCGCAAGCGACGGCGACGAACTCGACGGGCTCGATCCATGGGCCCAGGCGAACCTGGCCGAGCTGGCCGAACTTGAGTCGCGCTGGGAACAGGCCGCCGCCGGCGACTCGCTCGTCCACACCGACCTGCGCGCGGACAACTTGCTGCTGACCAAGGACCGGGTCTACGTCGTCGACTGGCCGTGGGCATGCACAGCCCAGCCGTGGATCGACCTGATCTTCATGCTGCCTAGCATCCGGCTCCAGCAAGGTCCGCCTCCTGAGACTATCTGGGCGGCTCATCCGATGGCCGGCCAGACCGACCCCGATGCGGTCACCGCGGTGGTCGCCGCAGTGGCTGGCTATTTCACCCACAGGTCGAGGCAGCCAGCCCCCAAAGGCATCCCGACGGTCCGCGACTTCCAGCGCGCCCAAGCCGAAATCACGATTCGCTGGCTGCGCGAGCGCAGTGATTTTGGCTGCGGAAGTTTGACCCGCCACTGAAGAGGTAGTTCCGTGCAGGCCCCGCTCAACCCGGCTCGTGGCCGCCGGGCTGAGCGGGGCACCGTACTGCCCGGGCCGGATAGCCTTTCAGGCGTGACCGACTTCGAACTCCGGCACGCCGAAACCTCCGACCGTTCCGCGATCGAGCACCTCTGGCAGTTGTTCAGGCACGACATGTCCGAGTTCCAGGGACAGTTGCCGAACCGCGACGGCACCTTCAGGACCGAACGCCTCCACCGCGCACTCGACGACCCCAACTGGCTCGCCTACCTGGCAACCAGGGACGACCAGCCGATCGGCTTCGCGTTCGTCAGGGACCTGACCGGCGCGGTCCGGGTACTCAACTCGTTCTTCATCGCGCGCGCCGTGCGGCGCAGCGGGATCGGACTGCGAGCCGCCGAGGCAGTGCTCAGGGCACATCCGGGTCCGTGGGAGATCGCGTTCCAGGACAGCAACACGACCGCCGTCCGGTTCTGGCGCCGGGTCGCGACCGAGATCGCCGGTGACGAATGGACCGAGGAACGCCGTCCGATCCCCGATCGCCCCGACGTGCCGCCAGACAGCTGGATCTCATTCGAGGTGCAGGCCTCCTGATGCCGGGGCCGCCCCGACCAGGCTCTGGGCACGACGACTCAAGCGGACGCAAAGCGTTATCGCAAAAAAGTATTGAGCGCGAGCTGGCCAGCGACAGGTCGAGCCCGACCTGCCCGACCGGCAGCCAATGACTGCCTCCCGCCGCACCGGCGAGGTCGGTAGCTGCGTTCACGGCGTGCTGCCTGATCTATTAGGTGGCATAACGCACCCACCGTGGTCTTTCACCTACTGTCAAGGTCAATCGGGCCGGTGGCTGGTGCCCAGCCGGGCCTGAGGCCTGCCCGCCCGCCGACTTGACTCTGACCGCCGGTCAGACCCCAACCTGGACCCGTGGAAGAGCTACTGCCCATCGGCGAGTTCTCGGCCCGTTCGAGCCTGTCGCCTCGGATGCTGCGCAGCTACGCGGCGGTCGGGATGCTGGTCCCGGCGGCCGTGGATCGGTTTACCGGTTATCGGTACTACTCGCCCGATCAGCTGGGCGAGGCCGGGTTGATCCTGCTGCTGCGGCAGGCCGGGGTGCCGGTAAGCGAGATCGCCTGCTTCCTCAAAGACCGGGATCTCGGCCGGCTGCGCCGGTGGGAACTCGAGCTCGACCTCGAAATCGCCGGCCGCCGCATCGCCTTCGCCGAGGTCAGGGAGCGATTGAGCGCTGATGACTGCTGGCTGAAAGCGTCGTTCGGCCGGTCGGTCGGAGCGGGTCAACCGCCTAGCGTGGAAGCCCTCGTCGAGGCGGCCAGGGATGCGAGCCTGGCCGTGTGGCAGCGGATGGAGGCCGACAAGTCGCTTGAGGGCATCGGCACGACGCTCACCGCCGTCGCCGTGCTGGACGCCGGTCCCCAGCCCAGGCTGGCGGTGGTGAACGTCGGCGACTCGCGGGCGTATCTCTTCACCGGCGGCCAGTTGCAGCAGGTGACCCACGACGACAGCGTCGTCCAGGGCCTGATCGACGCGGGCGAAGTCCAGCCGCAGGAGTGGCGTGACCACCCGTCGCGCAGCTTGCTCACCCGCGCTCTGGGCACCGCTGCGGTGGTCGAACCTGATATTCGCTTGCCCCGCGTTCCAGCCGCTGCTCGGGTTCTGATCTGCACAGATGGCCTGACTTCGACGCTGGACGAGGCGTCGGTGAGCGCGGTGCTCGGGGCCGAGCCTAACCCGGACCGCGCGGCCGCCGAACTAATCCGCCTAGTCGAAAGCTCCGCAGGCCCCGACGACGCCACGGTCGTGGTCGTCGACCTACCCGCCCCGGCCTGACGCGCTCGCGTCGGGCTCAGATTGCTTAGCGCGGCGTCGGAGTTTGCGTTCCAGGACCTGGCCGAGTGGCTGGCTCAGCCACCCGACTACCTGGGACCCTCGACCATCTGCTTGAGGCGGGCCAGATCAGCGGCGACCGCCGCCGCGTCGCGGGTGAATTCCTCGTCGGTCATGCCGGTCATGCGCCGCAGCGCGAACACCACCTCGCTGCCGTCGCCGTTCTTAGTCACCCGCATCGGGTTGTAGAGCACCTCGCCATTGGGCAGGGTCACCTGGTGGTCGAGCACGCCGTACTCATTAAGGGGGGCGAACTCAAGACCGACTCTGCCTCCCGAGGTCTCCACGAACCACTGACCGTCTACCTGCTCGACGGAGCTTCCAAGCCCGGGAGCCCACTGCGGCAAGTTGGCCGGGTCCCGGGCGTAGGCGTAGACCTCCTCGACGTTCGCATCTATCCGTTCGCTGAGCTGTTTGGATTCGGCCGTCATAGTTGCATCCTCTCAACCGCGCTAGCGGGGTGGCCAGACGATGGCGGTGAGCGGGTCGTCTTGGGGATCGCGCGGGGTATTTGGCTGGTTTCTCGGCGGGATCGGCTTTTGCCGGTCGATCTCTTTCAGGATCGGGGTGATCACGGCGTCGTAAGCCACCGGACTGTACTTGCGGTGGATCGCGCGGAGTACGCCCTTGCCGCTGGCCTCCCCGATCAACTCGTTCAGCAGGCGATAGTCGACCGCGCCCGCGCGGAACAGCTGGTCGTAGGCGGCCTCGGCGATCGACGCTAGCGCCGGGTACTCAGCCGACTCGCTCAGCAGCACGAGCGTTGCGTCCTTGAGGTCCATGCCCCAAGCCTAGGTTTCGCCCGGTTGGTTAGGCGGGGTGTTGCGATGGTTAGATGGACGTAACCCATCGAGGTGAGAGGAGGTGCGGTCATGTCTGGTCCTGATCCAAATGCTGCGCCTCCCGCCGTGCGCTAACGGGCCGGTGGCTGGCGCCCGTTCTAAGCGGAGTACGCCATGAGTTCAACGGTTTTCAACATCACCTTTGACTGCCGCGATGCGGCCAACGTCGCCCGGTTCTGGGCTGCGGTTACCGGCTGGGACCTGCGGGTCGCCTACGAGAATCCTGATCGGGTCGAGTTCAGTGTCGGGCCGCCGCCGGCCGGTGGCGTGCGGCTCTATTTCGTTCCCGTCCCAGAACCCAAGACGGTCAAGAACAGGGTGCACTTGGACGTGATCCCGGCGGGCGGCCAGCGCCACGAGCTAGCTCGCCTGGTCGAGCTCGGCGCCTCGGTGGCCGATGATCAGCCAGCCGACGCGGGCTGGGTGGTCATGGCGGACCCGGAGGGCAATGAGTTCTGCGTGGAACCGGGAGCCGGCTAGCGGTCGCCGAACAAGAGGTGGCCGTCTAGGTAGCCGAGCTCGTCGAGGATGGCTCCCGGGGCGAACCGGGCTAGTTCTTCACGGATCGGCTCGATGTCAGTTGGGTTGGAGAACCCCGGGAGCCAGTCGTCGTGGTGGGACAGGATTACCCGCTTCGGACGCAACAGCGAGGCCTCACGGCCCACGAACTGAGTTAGTGATCCCTGAATCGGCTCGCCGTCGATGTTGCCCCGGCCGGCGGCCGCGATGATCGCTACATCTGGGTGCAGGCCGCTCACCATGCCGGACCAGTACCCCGAGGTGTCCTGGTACAACAGTTGCCCACCGGGCGTATCGAATACGTAGACCAGCGCCCCGCCATCGCCGCGGGCGCCCTGATTGCTGATCCGCAGGTGCTCGATCGCGGCGGTGCCGAGCGAAGCGAACCAATCGAACAGCCCGGCCATCCGCTCCTGGCGCTCCGAGTACGTCACGCCGAGGTCGCCGACGCACACCTCGGTCGGGCTCGGCATGGTCTGGTGCGACCACACGCACGAGTGCAGCGAGGGGAAGACCGACACGAGCACCTCGGGAGCCAGCCGGATCCGTTCGCCGCCCGCGACCGCCATCAGCTGAGCCAGCGGGACGCCCTGCGCCTCCATCACCCGCACCGTCTCGAACGATCCGATGATCGTGGCCCCGGTCCGCCGGGCGATTCGCTCGGCGCCCCACAGGTGGTCGAAATGGGAGTGGCCGACCACGATGAAGTCGCAGCGGTCGATGTCGTCGGCAACCAGGCCAGGACCGGGAGCCCCGTCGACCCGGTCAATGTAGGCGTCGAGAAATACGACGAGGTCGCCGACCATCAGCCGGAAGGTCGCGCAGCCATACCAGTCAAGGGTTGCCATCAATGATCCATCGCCAAAGGTTGCCGTCCGGGGCAGGCCACGTGGAGCCGTCATGACCAAACGTATCGCGTGACTTTTTTGTAATTTCGGGCAGTGACTGGCTGTTCGGCAACTTGACTAGCTAGTCAATCGTTCCCTAGATGTGCGCAGGCGTGATCAGTCTCGGGTCTTTCGCGGCCCAGGCTGAACCTCACGCGTTAGCCACACGTGTGATCGGAAGAGAGCACCGACCATGGCAGCGGCGTGCCAGCCCCACGTCGAGCAAAGAGGTCTGAGATGCGCGAGACAGCATCGGCCGGCAGCATAACCCTGGACGACGTCATCGGTTCGGTGTCTACCAAGACGATCGCCGTGCCTAACGCGGCCTTACTGGTGAGCTCGGGTTCAGCCTTGATCATGAAGTTCGACACCTTGACGCCCGTCGACGGATCGCTTGCGGAATCGGCCAACACCGTCCGGGGCCTCACGGGCGGCGGGCTTCCCTGGTCAATTGAGTCCGGATCGGGCTCACTTAGCTGCGATGGTCATCTCGTCGTCCGGATACGCGGGCTTGTGCTCGCCCCGCATCCCGAGGTTCCGGCCTCATTGCAGGGGACGAATCCATTTCCCGCGTTCCGGATTGTCGTCAGCTGCCTGCGGTCCGAAGGTAATGGCGCGCTGGCTGTCGCCAACGTCAGTACCGGCGATTTCGAGGCCAGTTCCGGCGGACACTCGGAAATTGCCGCTCGGGTGAGCCTTCCGAACCCGTGCATCGCGCCGATAGTACTCGTGACCGGGCCTAGTGGTACCGAGGGCTGGCTCGCCGTTACCGGCCGGTAGATCTCACGTCCGGCTTATGGCCGGATCAGGGAGTAACGGTCGGCAGTTGCTGTCCTGGCTGGGGGTTTCGGCCTGGTCTGCTGGTGGGGCGGCCCGGTCAATGAGCCCAAGGGCATCGGCAATGGTGAGCGCCTCCATCCGGTTGCGGGCGCCGAGTTTCCTGAACAGCCGGGCCTGGGTGTTTTCCACCGTCTTGGCGGCGATGCCGAGCGTGCGTGCGGTTTGCCGGATCGTGTGCCCGCGGGCGATGGAGCCGAGAATGTCGTACTCCCTGGCCGTCAGTTTTGGCATCTCAGGGGACGGGCCAGGCGACCACTTCAGCATCGCCGCCGCGTATTCCCAGCTCATCACCATCATGCCCTGGGCAACGGTCTTCAGGATCGAGACGAGACCAGTGCCGACGTCGGCAAGGGCCAGCACGCCGCTCGCCTGCCGGGCCAGGGCGTCGGCGATCGCGAGTTCCTCGGGGACGTCCCGGCTGCGAATCAGCACGGTCGGGGCACCGAGCGCGATGGTGGCCGGCCAGTCTTCCGCCTCCGGGTCGACCAGGACGACGACAATCGGCCCGCGCTGCCACCACACCCAGTGGTCGCGGAGCAGTTCCTCGCGATCGATGGCGACGACCAACGGAACTTGCTCGGCGATCAACTGCTGTGCTACCTCGTCCCGGTTCTTGCTTTCCGGGCCAAGTAAGACAGCGAGCAGCGCGCGCCCTGGCTCCCAGGCATTTGGCTGCGGAGCCGGTCCCTTGCGGGGCAAGGTCGGCGGTGGACCGGGCTGGAGCATCCCGAGCCAGATCGCCTTAGCTACTGCCTGGCTCTGATTGCCAACACCGAGCTTTTCGTAGATGCTCCGCTTGCGGTTCTCCACCGTTCGCGGCCGCAACTCGAGCAGCTTCGCTATCTCTGAAGCAGTATGCCCGGCGCTCATCAGGAAGACGATCATCATCTCCCGTTGAGTGAGGAGCGGCGGGATGGCGGGAGGCGGGGTCTTGCCGATGGCCGACATGCGGGTCTCCGTAATGACGTTTCCGACACGGCCACTCCGAGCGGAGGAGACGGTATCGGGAAATTCCCCCGGCGGCAAGCACAATGCGCAGTATTGGTAGCTGATAACTGTAGAGAGCGCGCAGCGACAAGTCGAGCCCGGCGTTGCCGGGGAGACTGTGCTGGCCGCAGTCCGCATCAGGGCGGGTCAAGCGGATTCGGGAGGCGCAATAGCGGACGAGAACTGCAAGCTTGATCGACTAGATGGCACCACGACGGCCTCCGAGCTGTGCGGATGGACACGCCAAGGCCTGCTCACGGTCTCGGGCGACAAAGTGAAACTGGTGGGTAATAACTACCCTTACGTTAGAGCAGCGGCGGCAAGGTGACTAGGGACGAATCCCCCCTAGGGGACGAATGGCGCTAAAGGCGTGACCTGCGACGACGCGCAGAGACGTCTGGCCCCGCCGTCGGTCCTGCGCCGGCCGTAGATCTTGGTGGCTGCGGGCGGTGCACCAGGCAACGCCCGGAGGCGTTCTCGCCGGGCGTCGCCTGGTGCACCGCTCCGCATCGTCAGGGATCTACGGGACGTGGCTACCTATTGGACGGGAATAGGGATCGTGACAGTGGTTTCGTCGAAGGCGTCGCTGCGGATGGCAATTTGCAGCTGCCATTGCCCGGTAATGGTCATTGTGACCGATTGGCTGGTGTATCGGCCTGGGCCAGTCGACTTGAGAGCCACAGCCAGCGGTCCGAGGTGGCGGGCAGGCAATTCAAGTGACACGTTGAGTTGCTTGGGGCTGTAGGGCTTGCCCGCGCCGTTCGTGACCGACACGCTGATCTGGTTGGATCCGAGCGCGGCCGGCGTCATCGTGATGTTGATGTTGCCGCGCCCGCCAGGACCGCCAGTATTGAAAACGACGGCCGCATTGACCGGCTGGGTGAAGGTTTCACGCGCGGTGGGGGTGTTGACCAGCACGGCGGTGACCGCAAGCACCGCCGTGGCGATCATCGCCTCGGCCGCGACCGACCACCGCAGCCTGCGCAGGGTGACGGGCTTGCCGCCGGCGTCAGGCGAGCTGCCGTTGAGGGGATACCCGACGGTCAGGCTCCCGTTGCCCGAGTGTCCGTTGCCCGAGTGTCCGTTGCTTCTGTGCTCGTTGGGTTCGTCTCCGCCGGCGCCGTGCCCGTTGCCTGGACGCCAGCCTCGCACCGACACGCCTTGCCCGGACCTGGCTCCGACGCCGACCCGCGGCAGGGCGGCCGCGACGAGTTCCATGACCGAGCCGGGAGCCGCAGTAGTCGGTGCCCGCAGCGCGGCGATTCGCACCCTGGCTACGTAGCCAAGCGCGATGAGGACGCACATGGCCCCGATCTTGATCAGCAGCAGGCGGCCGTAGACGGTATCGAACAGCGCCGGCCAGCTGCCGACACCGCGCCAGGCTTGGTAGGTGCCGGTCAACAAAATGGCACCCACGCAGCCGAGCGCGATCGGAGAGAAGCGCTCGACGGCCTGCACCGCATCGGCCGTCGCCGTACGGGCTTTGCGGTCCGCCGACCGGCCCGCCGCCTTGGCCCCTCGCCCGCGCTGGTTGCGGAGCACGATCGTGGCGAGCATGGTCAGCCCGCCTAGCCAGATGGCGACCGCGGACAGGTGGGTGGTGTCAGATGCCAGCGACAGCGGCACCTGGATACCGACTCCGGCGTGATCGGCCGCGGCCCAGGTAGCCGCCAGCGCCGCCGCGAGCACGGCCCAGAGGACCGAGCTCGTGACCGATGCCCGCTGCCGTTCCCGCAGGCGGCCGAGGATGGCCGTGAAGACGAAGAGTGCGACGATGACCAGGATCAGCCGCACTCCCAGCGACCGGCCGTACCGGCTGTACAAGGTGGCGTGCAGCACATTGGGCCAGAAGACCTTCGTTACGCCCTGCCCGCCACCGTAGATGCCCTGCAACAGCAACGCGCCGAGAACGGAGGTTGCGAGCCCGCCCCAGGCGGCCATGGTCAGCCGCAGTACCAGCGGGCTTGACGCCCCGGCGGGCCAGCACCAGAGCACGAAGGCAACCGCACCGATCAGGAGCGCGAAGCAGCAGAAGGCGATCCATCGCACGGCGCCGAAGATGATGCCGATCAGCGGGTTGGCGGTCGTGTTGATCGTGGCGGTATTAACGCTGGACTTGCTCGGAGCGCCGATCGAGAACGTCCACGCGCCCTGAACCGGGTGCGAGTCAGCCGAGATCACGTGCCAGCCGACCGTATAGGTGCCGTGGCCGAGACCGGTCTTGAGCGCCACGACGATTTCTTGCGGCTTGCTGCCGTGCGTGGTACCGCCCGTGTCGACGCGGGCGCCATTGGGAGCGAACACCTTCAAGCTGTCGGAGCTAACCCCCACCGGTTCGTCGAACGTCGCCGATACCTTGCTCGGCGCTGTCTTCAAGATGGCGCCATCGGCAGGGTTCGTGGTGACGAGCGTCGCGTGGGCCCAGGCTGCCGGAGCTACGGCCAGTATGCCGAGCGCGGAGAGGAAGAACGTCGCGACTAAGTAGATGAATCTGCGGGCCATTGTCAGCCACCTCCCGTAATCCGATTGAGCAGCCTGGGCACACGCTTACCTCAGCCGCGACGACGCGATTGTGGTCGCGCCGGTGTCTTTGCGCCTGCGGGCGCCTTCGGGTTGGCCGGTGCCTTCTGGCCTGCGGGTACCTGACCTTTACTCGCCGCCGTCTTCGTCCCGGCGAGCTCGCGATCGGATTCCTGACGGCTGGCGGCACCTGTGCGGTCACCAGCCGGCGGGCCGGCCTGGGCCAGGAGATCGGCCAGTTGCCTCCGGTCGCGCCTGGCTACGGTGAGTGCGAGCCCGGCGGCTAGCAGGCCAACCAGAAGGCCGGCTAGGCCCAGGGCGCGGGCCATGCCGTCCGAACCGGAGCTAGCGGTGACCTTGCCCGCGCTGGCAGTTCCGGTGGGAGCCGTTGCCGTTGTGAGCGTGACGCTGGGCGCGGGGTGGGCCGGCTCCGGCTGACCTGGTTGCGATACGTCGATCCAGCGGACGATGTCTCCGTTGGAGTAGGTCTGGATCGCCTTGAAGACAAGCTGGCCGGCGCCATCGGGCAACGAGTCGCACGAAATTGAGAAATCCTGGAATTGCCCAGGCTCGACGTGCCCGCCCGACCAGGTGACCTCAGAGACCGCCGTGGTGAACGTGCCGTCGTCGGTAGTCACTGGCTTGGGCAGCTTGATGGTCTTCACCGTGGCCGTCCAGCCGGGTACTGGCTTGGCGAGCAACTGGGCGATCGGGTGCGTGGTCGGTATCAGCACATCCACCTTGACCGTGCTCGCACTCGCTTCCTCGTCCGGTACGTGGAAGGTCAGCTCCGTCGTCGATCCGGCGGGCACCGAGTCAGGGCTCACCGTGATGTGGGCCAGGGCCGGAACCGCGAACAGCAACACAGCCGCCGCCGATGTGACGCCGACGATGGTGACGCGGCGCACGCTTCGAGTAATTAAAAGTGATCGGGAGGGGGTTAGCGCGATGGACATTTCAGCTCCGGTATCGATCAACCTAATTGGTTCGGCAAAGGGCTGTCGCCCCGGGCCTTTCGGCCCGGGGCGCCAGCATGTGAGGGATTAATTTATGACAGCGGCTTGAGGCCACCACCACCGGATGTGGCGGGAGCCGGGCTCGTGCCCGGGGGCGGGAGCACCCGGAGGATGCCCCAGTCACCAGACCTGATCATCGGATCCCGGCCGACGTTGTACTCAAAGTCGCCCGTGGCTCCGGTCGCACCGCCGGCGCCATTAACGATGTACGCGTCGAACGTCTCCCCGGGGACCAGGGTCCGAGCCTCGATGATCTGCGAGCCCACAAGCCCGTGATCAAGCGGGAACTCGTGGCCAGCGACCTGGAAGGAGATCGGGTTGTCACCGGCAGCGTCGGCGACTCGCCAGATGATCGGGTCACCGGAGTACGCCTCGAACGTTGGCGTGGACGGATCGGCCCCGCCGGCGACGCTGTCGCTCTTCGCTAGCCAGAGACACCCGGAGTCGGCGCCATTCTCATTAGCACCGCACAATGCGTGCTGATCATCCCCTTCCCGTTGAGACAGCGACTCCTCGTTGTAGTCCGTGTACGAGTGGTCGGAGTCAAGGTAGTAGTCCATGGTGTCGTGGCCGAGCAACGGCTCCCGGTCGCTGAGCATCGTGACGTACTCCCGGAAGGCCGTGCCGTTGGGCCGGAAGATGTCCGCGAAGATCCCAGCCTGGAGAGGCTGCCCGGTGAACGGGTCGTCCCAGGTCGAGCCCTTGGGTTCGGCGATCAGAGCTCCGTAGGAGCCTGTTCGCCAAGACGACTCGTTGGCCGTGTTGAGCATCAGGTTGGTGCCGAGCTCCCTGTCGACGTAGTAGATGTAGGTACGCTGACCGCCCGGAGCCACGCTCGAGTCGGGGTCATACCCGATCGCGCCGCCGAACGATGTCTGCGGGTTGTAGAGGACATTGCCGATATTGAGCCCGGCTCTAGTCGAGCCTGACCCCCAGCTCCAGGTGAAGTTGTTCGTCGGCAGGTCGTTGTGCAGCGTCACCTTCACGCAGTCACCCGCGTCGGCGCGGATAACCAGTGGCACTACCGGCTTCGTCCCGGCCTTGATGCCAGCCTCATCACTTGTGAGGGAGTACATCGTGGCCCAAGAACCGCCGGTCTCCGGCGCCGCGTCGCTCTCGCCTGGCATCCCCTGGTCGAAGGTGATCCCGTTGAAGATCGACACGTTGTAACTGCGCACCGGTGCGCTGCTCGGACAGACAGAGCCCGAGTCGGCCGGAGCGGCCGGCGGAGCCTTGCCTGTGAAGGTGAGTGTCGGGAACCCTGGCCCGGATGGTGGCGCCGTCCGGTCAGGCAGCGGCTCCAGGCCGGAGTGCAGAGTGTTCATCACCCGGAAGATGCCCCAGGCGCCGCTCTCCAGTTCCAGGCTGCGTCCGCTGTAGTAGAGATAGTCACCCGCGAAGTTGCCTGCGTTGAATACGTAGTCCATCTTCTCGGAGATTCCAGCCGTCCCGGCGTCGGTGAGCACGCCGTTCTGGTTGAACCGCTCTTCAGCGAACCGGTGCCCGGTGACCCTGATATCACCGACCTGCTCGTCCAATCCGACTTGCCTGATCACCACCGGGTCGCCCGTATAGGCCTGGAGTAGCGGAGTCGCTGGATCACCATGAGCCACCGACGAGAACACGTACGGATCGTTGGACGTGGCGATGTTCGTGCAGTCCACGCGGTCCGATCCTGCGGGCTCCTCGTGGGCCACGAAGCCCATGCTGTAGACACCACCTCCGTCTGGGACGCTGGCGTCTTCATCATCGGGAATCGGGGTGGCGGCCGCGTTAGGATCTCGGTCGATCAGCGGTGCCGCGCGCAGGTCAAAGCTGGACATCTCGCAGCCCTGCGGCGAACTAGTGCTCCTGATCCCTTCGTGCTCCCAGAGTACGTACTCGCGGAAGTCACCCTGCTCACCAAAGCCAGCCGAGCCCTTGGTGTAGATGTCGGCGATCGGGCCGCTGTCAATCGGCGCCCCGGTCGTCGGGTCGTGGAAGGTTGAGCCCGCGGGCTCGATGATGTGGGCGCCGAACAGGCCATGGCCCCACGAGTGCAACGCGTCCACGTGGTCGTGGAAGAAGACGGTGCCGTTGTCGACGTCGCTGTACCACCGGTACTGCACGAACTCGACTCCGGTCCGCTCTCCCGACGCGTGGGCGTTCGCCAATGGCGTGCCCAGCGTCAGCGTGTTGCCGTTGATCGCCGTGATCTTGTTGACGACCTCGGTGTCCGGCTGGCCCTGGCCGACCTCGATGCTGATACCTGGCCGTAGCCCTGTGGTACCGGCCACCTTGATCGACGTCGCTCCGGCCGCCGCCGCCGCGGTCAGCGTCGTCTCCCCGGGCACCGCGGTGTCAGGCCTCATGGACTGCTCGTAGGAGAAGCCCGTGATCACGCCATCCGAGGCTTGCGGGTCGAACTGCACGAAGTGAATGTGGATGTTGACCTTCTCGAACGTGTTGACCAGAGGATCATTAATGTCCTGTCTATTGGCCAGCTCGTTGGTTAGGGTCACGGCGATGCAGTCGCCCACATCCGACCTGATGGCCAGCGGGTACGCTGGCATCGTGCCGGCCTTGGTCGCGGCGATGTTCTGGTTGAGTACGAAGATCTCACCGTTAGGATCGACCGCCGGCGGAATCTTCGTCCCGTTCGCACCCTGCCCGCCGTTTGTCTCCTGGATGGGGACATTGATGGCGGTGATGTTGTAATGCCGCAGCGGAGCGCCCGCCGGGCACAGGCCGTCCGGTCTAGTCGACGTGACGTCGGGCCCGAGCCACGGCGCCCCGCCATGACCATTGGGCGAGAACGGTGGCCGTTGGCCAAGGTGAGGACTCAGCAGCGGCCAGGCGTATCTGCCGTTGCTTGGGTCGAACATAATCTGCGGTCTCACCCCCGGGTTGGGTGAGGTGTAGTCGGCCCAGGAAAGGGTGGTCTCCGGCTCGCCTAGGTAGATCGGGGCGGTCGCCGGGCCGCTCTTGGTCCAGTTCCATACCGTCGCGTCCTGAGCGTTGAACGGGACGCCCTGCGGCGGGAGCTGGCCTTCCACCAGGCTCTCAAGTGAGACCTGGGTATTGGGATTAGTGAGATTAGACTGATCGACGACAGTCTTGCCCCCGATCACCTTACCGATCAGGCCAGCCGAGTTGACCGCCGCCGGCTTCGCCGTGCGACCGGGCACCGTCGCCAGGCTTGACTGCTGGGTGTCGTAGACGCGGATGTAGCTCACCATCCCGGCGTCGTAGTGCGCCGCGATGTGACAGTGGAAGAGGAAGTCGCCGGCAGCCTGCTGGCAGCCTCCGGCACCGCACTCGGTCTCTAGGTCGTAGGACTCGCCCGGCTCGATCGTCTGGGAGTCGAGCCTAATCGAGGCCTTCGATACGGGCGGGAACTTCTCCAGCCCGCCATTGATGTCCGGGTTGGCCGCCTGTGGGTTGCGCAGCCAGCGGATGGCGCCACCGTGCTCGTGGAAGACGTGGCCCATTTCCGCCCCGGCGTTGGTCAGCAGGATCTTGTAAGGATCGCCGATGTAGGCTTCCGGCCGAGGCGTGGCCATGTCGCCGTTGGTGTACGAGCCGTAGTCCTGCGCCTCGTCGGGAGTCATCCCATGCTCGACCTGGGTCAGCTCACGCTCGAAGAAGCACTCGCTCCGGTAGTTGATCGCCTTGCTGCAGGGCCGGTAGGCCGAGGTGAAGGGATCGACTACGGGAAGCTCGCACCCGCCGGGCACCGGAACCTCGTCGTACTTGGTTTGGCAGGTGGCGCCGGACGGCTCCATGATCTGGCGGTAGCCTTCGTCGCCGACCTCGTGGAATATCAGGTTGAATTCGCGGAAGCTGGGGCCGGATGCGGTCTTGATGAGGGCGTCCCACCCGCTGGCCAGCGGCTGCAGGGTGTGCGGGTCCAGCCACTGAGAACCGACAGGCTCAGAGACCAGGACCCCGAACAGGCCATGGTCCTGTGACTGGCGGTAGTCACCGGTCGAGTGGAATACGTGCGCGCCGTAGCCCAGGGCTGGGTCCATGTAGACGGTGTAACTCACCGTCTTGCCCGGAGCCGCGGTGTTATCCGCGTTCTTTCCCACGGCACTGGAGACCTGGTCGGCATTACCGACGGCCGGCAGGCCGTCGACGTTCCAGGCCAGGTTCTGTGCTGTCGTGTGCGACAGCGATCCGGCGCAGTCGGCCACGACTCTCGTGGACCCGTCCGGGTTGGTCGCCGTTACGTCATCGCACGGCTCCGACGCCTGCGGCGACGGCGGCTGGTCGAATGGCTCCAGTCCGAACGTCGTCGCGTTGGTGAAGTTGACCGTGACGCAGTCGCCCATGTGCGCGCGAAGCACCAGCGGCTGGATGGCGTCGTTGCCCTGCAGGCCGCTCGACACCGTACCTGCGGCATCCTCAGCCCGCACCGCGGCGATGTTGTTGTTGAGCACGTACATCATCGCGTTCGGGTCATTGGTCCCGAACCTGTTCAGGATCATCGTCATGTTGATCGCTGAGACGTTGAACGTGTCGTGTGGCGCCGTGGAGCACGGGTTCGAGTTGGTGGCCGTAGCTGTGGCGCTTGTAACCGGCGAGGCGAGGGCGACTCCGCTTGTCGTCCCATAGACGCCCAGCAGGGCGAGTGCGGATACGATATAGGTGAAGTGAGGGAGCCGCGCTCTCCGTGTCGGCGTTCCAGGCTGCAGGGAGCTACCTGAAGCCTGGAGATAACCGAGCACGACCAGGGTTATGAACAACAGCGGCAAGCCAACGGCCTGGCCAAGTAGCGCACCGGCCAGGCCGTTGAGCAACTCACCGCCGATGCCAGGGCCGGAGCCGAGCGCACCACCTGCGAGCGCGGTTCCTGCTGATGGCACCAGCAGAGCCGCGGGTGTCAGTAGCACCGTAAAGATGAGCGAGATGACCGCGGCCTTGTTTAGCGTCGCAGCCGCGCCCGGGCGGTCTAGGCCCATTCTGGACGCTAGCTGCAAACCGAGGAATACCGCGATGACGGCTGCGAGCGCCGTTATCGCGGCGCCCTGCACCCCCTCGCCAGTGCCTCCTACAGTCTGGCCGAAGATCTTACTGACCAGAGATAGGCAGGCGACCACGCCGGCGCTTAGCACAAGCGCCAGCGTTAGCACACCGCGCCATCGGGATCGATGACGGGTGCGGCTGGTCGAAGCTGACATAAATGTTTTCCTCTCTGACTTCTTCTTGCGGGCCGACCGGCCTGGATGCCGATCGGCTGGCTAGTGCGTGCGTGGTGTCGTCGGCTACATGCCAA
The DNA here is from genome assembly GCA_036501205.1 of Streptosporangiaceae bacterium. Taxonomy (GTDB): domain Bacteria; phylum Actinomycetota; class Actinomycetes; order Streptosporangiales; family Streptosporangiaceae; genus Chersky-822. The sequence continues at coordinate 82,273 of DASYAT010000283.1, forward strand.
CCATCACGCCGTTGTCCTTGCCGATGATGTGGACGGGGATGGCCATAATGTGGCCGTTATGCTCCCATTCGAGCCTCAGGGCACCGTGCTGCGAAGCCGGCACGTCGAAGTACAGATCGACGGTCGCCTGGAAGCCCGGATCGAGTACGGCTGACAGCGCCGCGCCCCGGGTCGCCGCGTTGTCAAGGGGCGGCCAGCTCTGCTTACCCGTACCGAGCAGGCGGAATTCGGCGAGCCCGTATCGCTGCGGACTGCTGCTGATGTCCCTGAGGTAAATCTCGATACGGAGCCGCTTGTCACCCACCTTCTGCATCCCGGGCATCTCGCTGGCGGGCATCGTGAATTGGTTTGGGTCGGCCGCCGGCCCGCCGGGGTTAGTCATGTCGTCGGCCATCCAGACCACCTGGTTCACGGTGAGGCCCATGCCACCTTGCACCGGGCCCGCGTGAGAACTGGCCAGCGCGTGCTGGCCCATCACGGAGCCGAAGACCAGCCAGCCAATTGCCGCCACGAGAATCGCCAGCGGCACCGGCACCCATCGGAGACCGGGGTACTTGGCCGCCGACCCCTTGCGCGGCTTGCGCTTGTCAGCGCTCCTGGTCCGGTTACGTGCCATGGCATCTGCCTGACCTGACATTCACTTGCGTAATTCGCATCGCGTAGTCCTTCCTGCTGCCAGGTTCGGGTCGCGGGAGCCGCAGGCAGCCGACAAGGCGAGCCAGTGCCGTGCGAGGCAGCCCTCCCGCTGAAATTTGGCTGAATGAAGTCGCAATCCTTTCTGAGGGGATTTATACGTTTGACGCGAACGTTAGCCCTGAAAACGGCGGAACGATATTGACGAAGTACCCCTGAGGGTTAAAAACCCCTAGTGGAAAATACCGATCGCGTTTCTTTCCCGCCCCGCGAGCAGCTGAGTTCCGCGAAGTCGCTGCTTCGTTCGTGCGGCTCGCCTCGACCGCCAGAACCAGGCCGCGCGGGGCGATCCCCGGCTGACACGGAACTCACAAAAAGATCATGCGGATTCCTCAGAACCACGGTGGATGGTGGTATGCGCCCGCGAGCGTCGACTCCACATTCGGAGGATCTCCAGTGACACAACTTGGCTCCCCAGCCACGGCGAGCGGTCACGACGGTGGCCTGCGACGGTCGGCGCGCGGCACCCGGCTTACCCGAAGGCGTCGCGTGCTGCTCGGGGTGGGCCTCGCTGCGGCCTTGCTGGCCGTCGGCGGACTAATCGGCGCGTCGTTCGTGAAATCCCCGCAGCAGTTGGCCGCCGATAGCGCGGCCCCGCCCCCCACGGCGACGACGGCGAAGGTCGTCGCCCAGGTCCTGACCTCCTCAGTCCAGATGCGGGGCGTGATCTTCCCATCGACGGAGTACGACGTGTACGCCAGCGCCCCGTCGTCGGACTCGGGCTCGTCAGGAACGACCGGGCCCGGATCAACGGGCACCACCGGTGCCGGAGCCGCCTACATCTCGAAGCTGAAGGTGACCGCCGGTGCCGCGATCACCAACGGCGAACTCCTGGCCGAGATCGACGGCGAGCCGCTGTTCGTGCTCACCGGTTCGGTGCCCGCCTGGCGGGACCTGACGCCAGGCGAGAGCGGGCCGGACGTGACCGAACTGCAGAAGGCACTGGCCGCGCTCGGCTATTACTACGACGGCGACCTTCCCGGATACTTCGGCTCGGCGACGGGGTACGCGGTGTCCCTGTACTACGAGCACCTCGGCTACCCCGCGCCGGCCGATGGCGGCGTTCCGATGACCGACGTGCTGTTCCTGCCGTCGCTGCCGGCCACCGTGGTGGCGGTCAACGGCGCGGTCGGTGATCAGGCCGGCCAGCCGTTCCTAGAGCTCGCACCGCGCGGATCGCTGGCGCTCACCGCTGAACTGCCACCCGCTTACGCCGCCCAGGTGAAGTCCGGGCTCAAGGTGTCGATCTACGACGAGGTGACCGGCATCCACGCGACCGGGACGGTGGCCGACATCGGAACCGCGACCACGCTCGCGCCGACCGGGATCGTGGTCAACGTCGGAGGCAGCACCGGCTCGGCCGGCGCAACCGGTTCCGGGCAATCCGGCTCCGGATCCGCCGGCGCCGGGTCAACCGGCGGAGGTTCAGGCAACAGCTCAGGCGCGACCCCCTTCATCCCGCTGACCGTGCAGCCCGCCAAACCCCTGGTCCCAGCCCTGAACGGGGAGAACGTACTGGTCACTGTGCAGACCGGACAGACCGAGGGCCCGGTGCTGACGGTGCCGGTTGCCGCGATCGTCAGCACCGCGTCGGGCAAGAGCTACGTCACCGTCGTCAACGCCATCGGCAAGCAGACCCAGGTCCCGGTCATGCCCGGCATCTCGGAAAACGGCTACGTCCAGGTCACCCCGACGAGCAGCGGAAAAAGCACCGGCAAGCTCGTGGCCGGCGACAGTGTGGTGGTGAGCGGCTGATGCCAGGATCAGCGACCGCCCCGACCGTCCCGACCGCGCCGAGAAACGAGAACGCGCCGGTCATGGAACTGCGCGGCCTGGCCCGCACCTACCCAGGACCGCCGCCGGTCCCGGCCCTGCGCCCGGCCGACCTGGTAGTCGAAGCCGGTGGCTACGTCGCGGTGACCGGCCCGTCCGGCTCCGGCAAGTCGACCCTGCTGCACCTGCTCGGGCTGCTCGACGCCCCGACCGCGGGCAGCTACCTGCTGGACGGCGTGGACACCTCCGCGCTGCGCGACAAGGAAAGGTCAGCGCTGCGGGGCCGCCGGATCGGGTTCGTCTTCCAGGCCTTTCACCTGCTGCCGTACCGGACCGCGCTGGAGAACGTGATGCTGGCCGAGTTGTACAACCAGACGCCGCGCAGCGGCCGGCTCCAGGCGGCGATCGAGGCACTCGACGCCGTCGGGCTAGACCATCGAATGGACGCGCTGCCCACCACATTGTCCGGAGGGGAGAGCCAGCGGGTCGCGATCGCGCGAGCGCTGGTGAACCGGCCCAGCCTGATGCTGTGCGACGAGCCGACCGGCAACCTGGACTCGAAGAACGCGGCCGGTCTGATGAGCCTGCTCGACCGGCTGAACGAGTCCGGCTTCACGATCGTCGTGATCACGCACGATCCAGGCGTCGCCGCCCACGCCAACCGCACGGTCACGATCAGCGACGGGGTGCTGCATGCCTGACCAACCCGCGGCCGGCCTGATCCCACCCCGCCTCAGCCTCAGGGACGCCGCCGCCGAGGCGATCGCCGGCATCGTGCAACGCCCAGGCCGCACCGTGCTGACGATGCTCGGCACGATACTCGGAGTAGGCGCGTTCGTCGCCGTGCTCGGCCTGACCGCGACCGGGGCCGGCCAGATCTCGCGCCAGTTCACCGTGCTTGAGGACACCACCGTGACCGTCGAGGACAACGGCCCGGCCAACATCGTGGCGCCGCCAGGCACCAACCCCGCGATCGGCTTCCCGGCCGCCGCCGACGCGATCGCCGGCCGCATCAACGGAGTCACCGCGGCCGGAGTGTGGTGGCCGGTCAATGTCCCGGTCGGCACGAGCTTCACCGGCTCGCTGGCCCTGTCGGCGACCTCCTCCCAGACCGAGAACCTGCTGGCGGCCTCGCCCGGCGCGGTCAAGGCGATGGATCTGTCGCTGGTGGCCGGCTCGCCGCTCAGCCCCTACGAGAACGACACCGGCCAGCACGTCGCGATGATCGACACGACCACGGCGGCCACGCTCGGCGTCTCGCCGGCCCGGCTGCCCAGCCACCCGGCGGTGTTCGTCGGCGGCATCGCCTACACCGTGATCGGCATCTACTCCTCAGCGCGACGCGTGGTGAGCAATGAGAGCGCGATGCTGATCCCCGAGCGCACCGCGCTCGCCGACTACGGCAACCCCACGCCGGGCATCGGCGGCGAAGAAGAGGCCCAGATGGTCGTCGCGACCAAGACCGGAGCGGCGGGAGCCGTGGCCGAGCAACTCGCGGCGGCCGAACTGCCCACCGACCCGAGCCGGCTGGTCGTGGTCTCGCCGCCCAATCCGCAGAGCCTGCAGAGCGAGGTGAACGCGGACCTCGAGGGCCTGTACCTGATCCTGGCGCTGATCAGCCTGCTGATCGGAGCGGTCGGCATCGCCAACACGACGCTGGTAGCGGTGCTCGAGCGCACCGAAGAGATCGGCCTGCGCCGCGCTGTCGGCGCCCGGCCCCGGCACGTCGCCGCCCAGTTCCTGGCCGAGTCGGTGACGCTCGGCACGCTCGGCGGGCTGATCGGCACCTGCCTGGCCGTCGGCATCGTGGTGATCTTCGCGGCGACCAGGAACTGGACCGCCGTGCTGAACCCGGTCTACACCCTGCCAGCGCCGCTGATCGGCAGCGCCGTCGGCCTGCTCGCCGGCGCCTACCCGGCCCTGCGCGCGGCCAGGACCAGCCCGCTCGCCGCGCTCCGTCACGCCTGAAACGAGGAAGAAGGCATGCGCCTAAGCACCGGCCTCGCCCTGCTCATCTGCTGTGGCGCGACCATCACCGCCTGCACGGCCACCGCGCCGAAAGGCTCGAACGCCGACGTGACCGTCCCCTCGGTCGGCAAGCCGCCAGCCCCGGTCTCGGCCCAGGCCGCCCTGTCCAGCGAGGCTTTCACCCCCTACGCAGATCTCGGCGCCGCCTCCGACGACGGCCTGGCGCCGGGCGAGACGTACCAGGCCCTGCACACCGCGTGCATGAACGACGCGGGCTACGGCCAGTACGCCGCCCAGTCGCCCTTTGCGATCCGGGAGAACCGAGGACTCGGGTTTCCGCAGCCGGCCGGTCCCTGGGGTTACATCGGGGGCTCGCTGGCCCAGCAGTACGGCTTTGATCCGCCGGACTCCGGACCCGTTCCCGGCCCCGGCCCAGGAGATACCTTCCAAGGCCTGCCCACCGCGGTGCAAGAGGCCGGCGTCAAATGCCTCAACATCATCGCCGACTTCAACAACCACGAGTTCTCCACCGCGCTGGCCGGCATCGAGACGATGAACGATGAGATAAGCACCGACGTGGTCCAGGACGCCGAGTTCAAGAACGCGACCAGGGCCTGGTCGAAGTGCATGGCCAAGAACGGCTACACCACGCCTGACCCCAATACGTTCGCCCAGTCCCAGGAGCAACGGTTCATCGTCGTCCCGAGCCAGAGCCAGGGATCAAGCCCGGCCCCGGCCCCGACGCCAACTCCGCAGACCCAGACTCAGATCGCGATGGCCGTGACCGACGCCCGGTGCACGCTGAGCACCGACCTGTCCGGCATCTACTTCGCTCTGCAGGCCGACTACGAGCAGCAGTTCGTCACCGCCAACCAGCAGGCACTGGGCGTCGCCGTCCGCCGGTACAAGGCCGACTACGCCAAGGAGTTGAAGAACCTCCCCGCCCTGCTGCGGACGGCCTCGGGCAAGATCACCTTCTTCTCCTCCGGCCCCCGCGTCAAAGGTCCATCGCCCTCTCCGTCGGCCAGTTAAATCCGTTAAATCTCTTTTATTGGAGAAAATTTTGCGCAGGCTTGAATCGAGTCTCCACTAGCCACTCAAATCCAGGCCTGCCCTAGGTTGCCAATGGTCGTGCTGATATGTTGACGCCGGGTCGGATAATGGTGTTATCCATCTTTTCCGGAGTGCCTTCAGGGGAGGGGCATCCTCGTGATGTCAACGCACGTCCGGCGGGCTTCCGCGCTGCTCGCATCCACTGCCACGGTCGCCGGTCTTGGCATCAGTAGCCTGACCTGGGCGGCTCCCGCGCAAGCCGCGCCCGCAGCCGCTGCCGCGCTGCCGGCCCAGTGCTCGCAATCCGGTTCGACGGACACCTGCACGTTCACGACCAAGGGCGAAACCGAGTTCACCGTGCCGCAGAACGTGAGTTCCATCGCGGTGACTACGGTCGGCGGCCACGGCGGCACCAGCCTGAGCGGGACGCCGGGCGGCCTGGCCGCGGTGGCGTCCGGCTCCATCGCGGTGACCGCGGGCGAGAACCTGTTCCTTGAGGTGAACATTTCCGGCGGGACAGCCGGCCGGGACAACGGCATCGTGGACGGCGGCGCCGGCGGCGGCGAATCGGACGTCCGCACCTGCGGCACGGTCGCGTGCTCCGCCGGTGACAGCATCGCCTCCCGGCTCATCGCCGCCGGCGGTGGCGGCGGTGGCGGTTCCGACGACGGCTCCGGTCACGGCGGGAACGCCGGCACCACCGGCAACGCCTCGGACGGCACAAACGGCACGGGCGGGTTCGCCAGTGCTGCCGGCGGAAAGGGCGCTAACACCACCGGAGGCGGCGGCGGTGGTACCTCGTGCGGCGACGGCGGCTCTAACGGCACGCAGGGAGCATTCGCCGGCGGCCCCGGCGGCAACTCGAACTCCACCCCAGGAAACTCTGGCGGTGGCGGCGGAGCCGGCGGGTTCGGCGGCGGGGGCGGCGGCGGCTGCGCCCGAGCGGTCGACTTCGCGGGCAGCGGCGGCGGTGGTGCTAGCATTGCCGAGGCCTCGGTGGCGAGCCCGTCGTTCTCGCAGGCGACCGCCTCCCAGGCGGCCTCGGTGACCCTGGTCTTCACTGCTCCGTTCGAGGTGACCACGTCGAGCCTGTCCCCAGGCACCGTCGATGTCCCCTATAACCAGCAACTGGCAGCGGACAACGGAACGGGTCCGATCACCTGGCAGACCGACGGCGGCGCCCTGCCGGACGGCCTGCACCTGCTCTCGACCGGATTGCTCAGCGGGACGCCGACCGCCGGCGGTACCTTCACCTTCACCGCCGAGGCGACCGACTCCGAGTCTCCGCCGAAGACGGCGACCGCGCAACTGGCGATCACCATTGACCCGTCCCCTACCACGGTGGCCGCCTCGGTGAGTCCCGCAAGTCCAAGCGTCGGCACGCCGGTCACGTTCAGCGCCGCCGTAACTGACGCCGCCGGCAACAACGCCGTCGGCGGGACCGTGCAGTTCCTTGTTAACGGGACTGACTTCGGTTCGCCGGCCGCGCTCACGAACGGCAAGGCCACCTCGTCCTCGATCGCCACCCTGCCGGCCGGCGGCCACACCGTCGAGGCGGAGTATTCGGGTACCGGCAATTACAAGTCCGCCATGGACACAATCCAGTTCACCGTCGCCCAGGCGGACCCGGCCAATTTCGAGATGTCGGCGTCGCCGGACTCCGATGCGACGGTCGCGACCCCGGTGACGCTGACCGCGACGGTCTCGGGAGTGCCCGGGGCAGCGGCGCCGACCGGCACGGTGTCGTTCACCCTGGACGGCCAGCCGGCCTCGTGCAACCCGGTGACGATCAGCGGAGGGCAGGCCCAGTGCTCGCTGGGCGACCTCTCGGCGGGCGACCACAACTTCACCGCCGCCTACAACGGCGACACGAACTACAAGACCGCGACCGCGGGCCTGTTCATCTACCCGGTAGCGAAGCTGGCCGACTCTGAGTCGATCTCGGCCAGTCCGAGCGCTCCGGTGGTCGGCGACCAGGTGACATTCACCGCCTCGGTAACGGCCGACGGCACCCCGGCCGGCGACGGCCAGGTGCAGTGGCTGGTCGACGGCTCAGATTCCGGTTCGCCGGTACAGGTCGCCGCCGATGGCACGGCCACGCTCGGCCCGATCTCCGGCCTGTCGGTGGGCAAGCACACCATCGAGGCCGATTACTTCGGCTCGGAGCGGGACGCCGACATCAACGTCCAGGCGGACATCACGGTCGGGCAGGCGACGCCGGCTGTCGAACTGTCCGCGTCGCCGGCCTCGAACGCGACCGTCACGACCCCGGTCACCCTCACCGCCACGCTGGTCGGAATCGCCGGAGTGGCGGCACCGACCGGATCGGTGACATTCACGGTCGACGGACAGCCGGCCTCGTGCGGGCCGGTCACGATCAGCGGCTCGAACGCCCAGTGCCCGCTGGGCGACCTGCCCGCCGGCAGCCACGACCTCGGCGCCTCGTACAGCGGCGATACGAATTACGTGACCGTGATCGGCAGCCTGACCAGCTACTCGGTAGCGAAACTGGCCACGGCTGAGACCATCACCCCGACGGTCGCCGGCCCGGTCTTCGGCCAGCCGGTCAGCTTCACCGCGACCGTGACCACGGGAGGCAGCCCAGTCGCGGCTGGCTCGGTCCAGTGGCTGGTCGACGGCACGGCCTCGGGCTCCCCGGTGCCAGTAGGCGCGGATGGCACGGCGTCGTTCGGGCCGGTCTCGAACCTGTCCGTCGGCACCCACGCGATCGAAGCCGACTACGGAGGCTCCGGCCAGGACGCGGCCAGGACCGAGCAACTCGAAGTCGTCGTCGGCATGGCCGATACGGCTACGACGATCAAGGTGACCGGCTCGGCCCTGTTCGCGACCGTCACCCCAGTGGCGCCTGGGGCCGGCGTCCCGACCGGCTCGGTGACCTTCGCCGCGGGCGGCAAGACGGTCGGCACGGTCAAGCTGCCGGCGTCAGGAACGGCGAAGCTGGCGTTCAAGAGCCCGGGCGCAGAGAAGGCCTCGGCCGCCTACAGCGGTGACGCCTCGTTCGCGCCGTCGTCGGCCTCCACCGCCACGAAGAACCCGAAGATCACCGCGAAGATCACCAGTGCCCACCCCAAGACCAAATTCGGCTGGTACCGGTCCCCGGTCACGATCACGTTCACCTGCACGGCCGGATCGTCGCCGCTGACCGGACCGTGCCCGGGGCCGGTCACGCTGAGCCGCAGCGCGGCCGCGCAGCTGGTGAGCCGGACGATCCACGGCCAGGACGGCGGCATCGCCACGGTCGTGGTCTCGCCGGTCAACATCGATCAGGTGCCACCGCAGGTCAAGGTCACCGGCGCGAAGACCGGCGGAACCGTCGACGCGCCCGGCCCGGCCAAGCTCGCCTGCGCCGCCACCGACAAGCTGTCTGGCCTGTCGGGCCAGTGCAAGCTGGTGATCAGCCGCACCGAATCGGCGCTGACCTGGACCGCGACCGCCACCGACAAGGCCGGCAACTCGACCACGTCGACGGGCAAGGTGCACCTGATCGACTACTTCGTGGCCGGCGCGTCCCGGGTAGCCGGCCGGTTCGTGGTGACCGTCGGCAAGACGTACACGGTCGAGGCCTTCATCTTGCCGGCCACCACCGCGCCGAAGTACGTGTTCGCGGTTCCGGCCGGCGGCAAGCCGCACCCGGTCGGCCCGGCCATGACCAAGATCGGCCCGCACCTGTGGGCGATCAGGATTCACATCACCAAGGCCATGGACAAGCGCTTCAAGCACTGGACCCTCGGCGTCCGGTCCGGAAGAACCCTGCACACCATCCCGATCACCCTCACGCGGTAGCTCCCGACCGTCGTTTACTGCCAGCGCTTGCCGTTCCAGTGCAAGACCAGGGCTTTGGCTTTGGGGCCGAGGTTGTCGCCCGCTCCGCCGACGGCCCAAGCACGGCGGGCCGAAGTAGCGGTGATCCCGACCAGGCCTGCGCCGGCTGGCAGGCTCGGGTTCTTGACCAGCTGCCACCGGTGCCCGTTCCAGTGCAAGATCAGGGGGCTGAGATTGCGGGCGGCAGGGCGGTCGTGGTCGCCAAGGCCAGGTGCCAAGGCGGAGACGCCGGCGCAGCCGCTTATGTTGTCGGAAGTAGCCCCGGCGGCCCAGGCGTCGCGGCCGGACAATGCGGTGATCCCGATCAGCACGCCAGCCTTGACCGGGGTCTTCACCCGCCGCCACGTGGTGCCGTTCCAGCGGACGATCACCGCTTTTTCGTCGGAGGTGGAACCGACCGCCCAGGCGGCGCGGGCGGACACGGCGGCGACCCTGTACAACACGGTGCCTTTGGGCAGGCCCACGACCGGCACCCGGGTCCAGGCGGTCCCGTTCCAGTGCAGGATCAAGCCGGAGTTGCTGCCTCCGGTCAGGCCAACCGCCCAGGCGTTCCGCGCGGACGTCGCGGCGACCCCGCTGAGGAACGAGTCCCGGCCCGGGCTTGGCACTCGGGTCCAGGTTCGGCCATTCCAGTGCAAGATCAGGCTTGACCCGTCGTTGGCAGTACCGACGGCCCAGGCGTTCGCGGCCGAGGTCGCGGCTATCCCGACGAGCTGGGTCAGGCCCTTACTGCGCGGCAACCGCACCCGGGTCCAGTCCGAACCGTTCCAGCGCAGCATCAGGGCTTTGCCTTTGTCTGAGCCAGGGATGCCAACCGCCCAGGCGTTGCTGGCCGAGGTAGCGGCCACGCCATCGAGCCAGCCGTGGCGCCCGTTCGCCGGAAGTGGCACGCGCTTCCACGAGGTCCCGTCCCACCGTGCGATCAGGGTCTTCGGGTTGCACACGCCACTGCGCCCGACCGCCCAGCCACTCCGGGCCGAGAGCATGGCTACGTCGTTCAGCACGCCACGTATCGGCAGCGGCACCGGCACGGCTCCGGGTGTCGAAGGCGCGCCGACGGCAGGAATGCCGGGGGCGAGGGCTACCGCGGCGACGGCGGCGATAATCGGGACACGGCGGGCGAGGTGACGCCCGGGCTGCTTGACACCATTCCGGCTCACCTTCCGTTATCCGGCGGGCTGCCCCGGAGGGCTCCGGGAGGCACCCAGCCGCTGATCGCCGATTTTACGGGGCAGGAAGAAGAGAACCAGTCGCTTCCCCCGCGGGCGGCCAAGTGCGAGACAATTACCTCACTTGGCCGAAGGGGATGGTCGGCAATGTCGCTAAGACCGCAGGACCTGCCGCGCACGGCGCAAGTCCGCTTGGCTGAGATCAAGGCCAGCGGAACCTGGGGATCAGCATTGAGCACCGCTGAATTCGCGGCGATTCGCAGCGTCGGATTCGAGCCCGCTGGCCAGGCCTTCGGTGCCGCCGTCTTCAGCTTCAAGAACGCCGGCACTCTCGGCTGCCCGACCTACAGGAAAGGCACCGAGCGAGATTCGCCCTGGTACCAGAACCGCCGGCCAGCGGTTCACACCTCGGGCTCGAGCTCGAAGTCCTCGGCGAACAGCTTCCGGCCTCTAGTGCGCGCCATGTACCTGGCCCGGCAGACCGCAATCGACCGTCTGGTCGCCGAGTGCGTGGCGTTCGGCGGGCACGGAGTGGTCGGCGTGCGGTTCGACGTCGAGCCGTTCCCGGCCGGCGGCCTTGAGTTCAAGGCGCTCGGCACCGCGATCAAGGCGCCCGGCGGCGGCCCGCCCCTGCGGCGGCCCTTCACCTGCGAGCTGTCCGGTCAGGAATTCGCCAAGCTGATGCTGTCCGGCTGGGCGCCGGTCGCCATCGCGGTGGGCATCTCCATCGGAGTCCGCCATGTGGACGACCGCACGCGCAATCAGTCGGCGCGGTCGGTCTGGTGGAACACCGAGGTCAAGGGACACACAGATCTGGCGAACCAGACCAGGCGGGACGCGGCCGAGCAACTGCGCCTGGACGTGCGCAAACACCACGGCTCCGGAGTCGTGACCAGGGAAATGGAGCTGCGGTTCGAGGAATTCGAATGCCAAGGCGTAGAACACTGCAAGGACCAGATGGCCGAGGCCACGATCGTCGGGACCGCGATCACCAAGTTCGGCCGTGACCAGGGGCCGTCCGCGCGCGCCGCGAGCCTGATGGTCATGTCACTCGGCGATCGGGAGCAGTCATGAGCCGCGCCGTTGAGCTTGAGGCCGCGGCGATCGCGGAAGCCGCCCTGCGCCGGCTGGATGACCTGACGGTCACCAAGCCGGGGTCGCCCTTTACCTCTGACCTGTCGGTGAACGAGTTCCTCCTGATCTACGAGGTCGGCTTCCGGCCGCTGGGGCTGGTGCTGGGCAGCTCGGTCTATCACGTCGGCCAGCAGGCCAAGACCTGGAGCCAGAACCAGGAACTCGACGTGCTGTCGCACGCCATGGCCCACGCCCGCGAGCTGGCCATGAGCCGGATGCAGTTTGAAGCCACGCGACTGGGCGCGGACGGCGTCGTCGGGGTGCGGCTCGACACCCTGCGTCACGACTTCGGCAAGGACATGTCGGAGTTCATCGCGATCGGCACCGCGGTCAAGGCCGATCCGAGAGCGGGCAGCCGCTGGCGAGGCTGGCGGGACAACAAGGGCCAGCCGTTTACCTCGAACCTTTCCGGCCAGGATTTCTGCGCTCTGATCCGGGCCGGCTATGCCCCGCTGGGGCTTGTCGCCGGCAGTTGCGTTTACCACATTGCCCACCAGGCGGTAGCAAACGTCGTCGGCAACTTCGGGCGCAACGTCGAGCTTGAGTCATTCACGGCGGCGCTTTACGATGCCCGCGAACTGGCCATGACCAGAATCGACAAGGCAGCTAAAGCACTGAAAGCCGAAGGAATCGTGGCCATGAAGCTGGTCCAGAATTCGCACGCCTGGGGCAGCCACACGACCGAATTCCTCGCAGTCGGCACGGCGATCAGACCGCTACGCGGCGACCACGAGATAAATCGCCCGACCATGGTGCTCGACCTGGAAGATTAATCCCCCCAGGCCTGGCGCCAGGCCGGAGC
>DASYAT010000284.1:0-31910 GCA_036501205.1 Streptosporangiaceae bacterium
GGGTACGCCGGCCGCCCGGTGATCGTCAACTTCTTCGCCTCCTGGTGCGGTCCGTGCCAGCGGGAAACCCCTCTGCTGGCCCAGTTCTACCGGTCCCATCACGGCAAAGTCGTTGTCGTCGGCATTGACGACAACGACCGAACCTCCAAGGCGCTCGCCTTCCTGCACGAGAAGAGGGCCAGCTACCCTGTCGGCGTGGACCCGCAGGCCTCGGTCGCCACGTTGTACGGAGTCATCGAGCTGCCGCAGACGTTCTTCCTCAACGCCAAGCACCAGATCGTCCACCACGTCTTCGGCAAGCTGACGGCCAGGGAACTGGACTCGTGGACGGAGTCAAGCTAGATGCAGACCTCTACCACCGATCCCCCCTTCGTCCCGTTGCGCCGGTCGGGCTGGCCGGCCCGGCGGACGCCGCGCTGGGCGATCGCGACGGGCGTAGTGCTGCTGGCCGCCGGCATAGTGGTCGGCCTGTCGCACCACCCGAGCAAGGGCGAGCGCGCCTCGGATTTCAAGGGCCTGCTCGCCACGCTGAACACGGACATCGAGTCGTGCTCAGGCGGCGTCGGCGACGCGCTCCGGGTGCTCAACGCGATCCAGGCCGGCTCCAGCCACGACGTGACGACGGCGATCAACCTGGCCAATCTCGGCGCCTCGAACTGCTCCCCGGCCAACAACGAGCAGCTCGACGACCTGACCGGCGTCCAGGTGCCAGAGTCGCTGGACGGATTTCACCTGCAGGCCGCCGTGAAGGACCTGATCGACTGGGCCGCGCCGGATGCCGGGCAGGTGCAGTCCGATGTGGCGACGGTGCTGGCGCAGCGCGGCCAGCCGGGCGAGCCGTCGGCCGTGGCCGCACTGGCGCGAGAGCTGACCAAGCTAAAAGCGCAGCGGGCAGTCGTGTACGCGGCATTGCGGCCGGCGATCGCAGCGCTTTCACCCAGTTCCAAGCCGCCGGTACTCTGGGTGACCGCACGGCCGCCTAATAGCTACTAGGAGTATCAAACCCGATGCCCGGCATGCATAGCGGACTCAACGTCACTAATTCGGTGCTGGTGACGGCGTTCCGCTCGGCGCTGATGCACCAGGGGCTGGTCGCGCTGCTGATACTCGCCTCGCTGGCCGTGGCCTGGGCAACGTTCAGGGAATGGCTGCCCAAGCTGAGAGCGGCGGGAGCGATTTCGAGTCGGGACGCTGAGACTGAGCCCGCTGGCCGCAAGTTGCTGCGGATCGGGTTCGGCTTGATCTGGGTGTTCGACGGGATCTTGCAGGCTCAGCCCGCGATGGCGGCCGGGCTGCCTGCCAAGGTCATCGCGCCCGCCGCAGCGGCCGCGCCCGGCTGGGCTCGCGACCTGGTCAACTGGGGCGGCTCGGCCTGGTCGTTCCACCCGATCGCGGACGGAGCGGCCGCGGTGTGGATCCAGATCGGCATCGGGATCTGGATGCTCGCCTCGGCCCGCGGGCCGTGGTCGCGGGCGGCGGGCCTGGCCGGCGCGGGCTGGGCCGTCGTCATCTGGGTGTTCGGCGAAGCCTTCGGCGGCCTGTTCGACGTCCAGAGCCTGCTGTTCGGCTTCCCCGGCGCGGCCGCGTACTACTTCGCGGCCGGCCTGCTGCTCGCGCTGCCCGAGCGGACCTGGCGGTCGGCGGCGCTCGGCCGCCGGCTCCTGCTCGGCTTCGGGGTGCTGTTCGCGGCAATGGCGGTGCTGCAGGCCTGGCCAGGCCGCGGCTTCTGGCAGGGCACAGGACCGCACGGGCCGGGCGCGCTGACCGACATGGTCACCTCCATGGCCAGCACCCCGCAGCCCGCGTTCCTCGGACACCTCGTCAGCGATTTCGGCTCATTCACTGCCAGTCATGGTTTTTGGGTGAACGCTTTGTGCGTGCTGAGTCTCGGCGGGATTGGAGTCGGGCTCCTGGCCGGTCGGGGCAAGGTACTTCGCGGCGCGGTGATCGCGACGGCGGTGTTCTGCCTGGCGGTCTGGGTGCTCGTGCAGGATCTCGGCTTCTTCGGCGGAGTCGGCACCGACCCGAACAGCATGATTCCCCTGCTCCTGCTCGTCATCTCGGCGTACTTGGTGGCCACTCAGGAAGCGGTGGCTCAGGAAGCGGTCCAGCCAGCCGAACCTGGGCTGGCCGCGGAAGGGAGCAAGCCCGGGTGGCGAGACCGGGTACGGCCGGCCCGGCTGGCAGCCGGAGTCGCCTCGGCCAGCGCGACCGGCATCCTGGCGTTCTGGGCCGTCGTGGTCGTGCTGATCGGGGCGGCTCCGATGGCGCTGGCCCAGGCCGACCGGCACGCCGACCCGATCATCGCCCAGGCGATCGACGGGGCGACCGCACCGCTCGACGCCCCCGCGCCGCCGTTCTCGCTCGCCGGCGCCAGCGGCAACCAGGTCTCGCTGGCCAGCCTGCACGGGAAGGTCGTGCTGCTGACCTTCCTCGACCCGGTCTGCACGAGCGACTGCCCGCTGATCGCGCAGGAGCTGCGGTCGGCCGATCACCTGCTCGGGGCTAAGGCCAAGTCGGTCGAGCTAGTCGCGGTCGCGGCCAACCCGCTTTATTACACCGCGCCGTACCTGACCGCCTTCAATCGCCAGGAAGACCTGGCCAGCGTACGGAACTGGACCTACCTCACCGGCCCGCTGCCGACCCTGCGCTCAGTGTGGCGGAACTACGGGATCAGCGCGGTCTCGCTGCCGGGCGGCCAGATGATCGCGCACAACGACCTGGTGTTCGTGATCGACGGCACCGGCCACGTCCGGTACGACATCAACGCCGACCCCGGACCAGGCTCGGCCACCACGATCTCCTCGTTCGCGGTCGAGTTCGCCCAGCTCGCGAGGCAGGCGATGCAGCCCGCTAGCCCGCCGAGCTGAGTCGGGAGGCGACGATGAGCTATCTGACCGGGCACTGGTCGTTCGATCCGTTCCTGGTCCTCGTCCTGATCCTGGTCGCCTGGCACGAGATTGGCCTGCATCGGCTGGCCAAGCGGTCGCGGCCGGATCGGACCAGGGAGCGACGGCTACGGTCGATCTGGTTCTACGGCGGGCTGGTCATGCTGCTGCTCGCGGTCCAGTCGCCCCTGGACTACTGGGCCGACAGCTACTTCTTCGTGCACATGATCCAGCACCTGCTGCTGATGTTCGCGGCCCCGGTGCTGATCGTGGCCGGTGCGCCGTGGCAGCCGCTGCTCGACGGGCTGCCAGGGCGGCTGGGCAAAGATGCTACTAAGCAAGTCCTAGCCGGGGGCTGGTCACGACCGATCCGGGCGGTGGCCGGCTTCGCGCTCAAGCCGTGGACCACCGTCATAGCTTTCAACGCCATAATGGTTTTCTGGCATTTGCCAGGACCTTACGATCTCGCCGGTCAAAACCAAGCCGTGCACATCTGGCTGATGCATGGCAGTTTCTTCGTGGTCGGGGTGATGTTCTGGCTGCAGTTCATCCCTTCGGCGCCGTTCCGGATCAAGCTGTCGCG
Organism: Streptosporangiaceae bacterium; assembly: GCA_036501205.1. Lineage (GTDB taxonomy): Bacteria > Actinomycetota > Actinomycetes > Streptosporangiales > Streptosporangiaceae > Chersky-822. The sequence continues at coordinate 3,472 of DASYAT010000284.1, forward strand.
GCCCGCGCAGATGGCGGCGCTGCTGTTCACGAACGTGCAAATGTGGGTGCTCGCGATGTCGATGAGCATCCTCGCGAACTCGTCTTGGTACTCGGTCTACAGCCACGTCCCTGGCGTGAGCCTGCCGCCATTCGATGACCAGCAGATCGGGGCGGCGATCTTGTGGGTGTGCGGTGACTTCTGGGCCGTGCCAGCCATGATCTACGTGGTAAGGAAGCTGATCAGCGAGGACGGCGACGTCAGCTCGGCGGTCGACCGGATGCTGGGACGCGGCCGTTCTCGCGGATATCAGTGGGCCGGGCGGGACTAGGCCTGGTGCCGTCCAGCTTCTGAGGTCGCCCGCAAGTAACCGACTGTGTCGCCCCTGTTCGCGTGTCGTTACGTGGTGTAGCGCATTCTTTTGGGCATCATGTGAGCAGGCATCAAGTAGGCGGGCCCCTCCAGGTATGAGCTGGAGGGGCCCTTATCCAGCTGTGCTAGCTAATCGACTTCAGCTCGACCAGTCCGCCCAGATCACCGGGACGCCGTGGGGCGGGGCGGCGCCGAGCCGGCGATGATTCTCTCCCGGCCAGGTGACTAGTTCGACGGGGGTATCCGCGGTGCCCTTGATCAGTTCCAGGTACACGTGAGCGAATCTGGCCCGGGGCGTTGCGGAGGCGCCGAGAGTCGCTATCGCCTCGTTGAGTTCGATCTGCTGGGCCTCGGTTAGGTACTGCCACATGATCGAGTGCCAGAGGACGGTCCAGGTGCCTGGTTCGAGTTCGGTGCGCGCGATTGTCTGCGAGGCGGATTCTTGCCGCAACTCGACGGGCATCTGGGTAGCTAGATCGCAGGCGCCGCGAAGCCTGGTGAGCCGGTCGACCTGATCGGCCCAGACGAAGGCCGACAGGCGCAGGCGACCTTCCTGGCTGACGGGGTCAATGGGGGCCAGGTCGCCGCCGACCCTGGAGATGACGTCGAGGTTCGCTGCTGGTGGTGGGGTGCCTAGCCAGCCGCCGGCGAGCTGGACGGGTGAGTCGGCCGGGCCATAGCTGACGCCGGCGCCGGTGATCCGGAATCGGTCAGCGCGCAGGTTGAGGCCGGCACTGGCGCCGATCTCGACTAGCCGGATCGGAAGGTCGGCCTCGGCCTTCAGCTTGCACAGCGCGCCGGCCAGGGCAGCACCGCGGCCGACTTCGTTGGTCTGCGGCGGATGACCAAGCCAGGCTCTGACCTGGTCTTTCTGTTGCTCAAGGACCCGGCGGAAGGCTGGCCAGACCAGGCTGGCTCCCGGCCCTGGGTCAGCGCTGCCTCCGGCCGACGGGTAGAACTCAGCCAGCTCGGGGGCTTGGCCGGTGAGCACGAGGGCATGCACTCCGCCCAGCATCCGCAGCGCGAGCGCGCTGCGGCCGGCGTCGCCGAAGTGGCCGTCCAGCACGGCGACGGTTGGCCCGCCGGACCGGAGATCTTCGATCGCGCGGGTGAGCAGGCTGGCGTAGAGCTGGCTGCCGAGGGCCGCACAGGCTAGCGCCTGGAACTCAAAATGGGCGGCGGTCCGCTCTATCTCCGATGGCGTGGTCAGTGGTCCTCCCTGGTTCGGGCGATACCGCACAAGTTACGCTGCGCCAGTGGGCGTTGCTGAGCTGATCTCCACCGAGTCAATCGAAGCGCTGCGCCAGCAGCCGATCGCCGTCACCGAGAAGGGCTTCGGGGCGATCGCCTCTGGACGGGCGGTCAGCTCGGCTTGGCTGGCCGGGCAGCGGCCGCCGCTGTTCGGCGGTGAGTTCATGATGCCGCTGCTGGTGCTGCGCGACTCGGCGTTGCGGCACAACGCGGCCGCGATGGCGGACTGGTGCGCGGCCCGCGGGCTGCGGCTCGCACCTCATGGCAAGACCACGATGGCACCGCAACTGTTTGCCCGGCAGATCGAGTCCGGGGCCTGGGGGATCACGGCGGCTACTCTTGCGCAGGCTCAGGTGTACCGGTCGTTCGGAGTCGGCCGGATCCTGATCGCCAACGAGCTGACCGATGCGGCCGGGATCCGGTGGCTGGCCGGTGAGCTGTCGGCCGATCCTCACTGGGAGTGCCTCGCCTACGTCGACAGCCTGGCCGGAGTCCGGCTGCTCGACTCGGTGCTGGTCGCCGCGGGGGCGAGCCGCCCGTTGTCAGTACTGGTCGAGCTTGGGTTTCCTGGCGGCCGGACCGGCTGCCGGTCGGTGGCCGAGGCGCTCGACGTGGCCCGAGCCGTCCGGGCGGCCAAGTCGCTGGTGCTAGCCGGGGCTTCGGGTTATGAGGGCGGGCTCGGTCACGACGGACGGCCTGAGACGCTGGCCGCGGTCGCGGAGTACTGCGGGGAGTTGCGCGGGCTGGCCGAGTCGCTGGCGGCCGATGGAGCTGGTGCTGGCGGGGACCAGGCGGTCGTGTCAGCCGGAGGCAGCGCGTTCTTCGATGTGGTGGCGCGGGAACTGGCCGGGGCGGCAGGCCTGACGGTGGTGCTCCGCAGCGGGTGCTACCTCAGCCATGATCACGGTGAGTACGCCGACATCGGACCGGCCTCGCGACGTCAGGGACCCGAACTGATCCCGGCGATCCAGCTGTGGGCGCCCGTGCTGTCCTCCCCAGAGCCCGGGCTGGCGCTGGCGTGCGCCGGCCGGCGGGATGTGGCCTTTGACCAGGGGATGCCGATCCCGCTGTGGGTCCGGCGGGCCGACGGCTCGGTCGAGCCTGCCGACGGCCTGTCCGTAAGCAGGCTGGACGATCAGCACGCGTACCTCCGGGTCCGAGCCGGGGTCGAGCTGTCCCCAGGTGACCTGATCGGGTTCGGCATCTCGCATCCGTGCACGACATTCGACAAGTGGCGGGTAATCCCGGTCGTCGACGACGACTATCGAGTGACCGACGCGGTGCACACGTTCTTCTGAACACCTTGCGTCTGAACACTTGGTCCTTGGGAGCGCAGATGGCTGAGCTTGTGGTGCGGAACGCGATCATCGCCGACGGGACCGGCGGGCCGCTTCGGCACGGAGATGTAGCCGTCGAAGACGGGGTGATCGTCTCGGCTGGCAAGGACGCCGTGCGGGCCGGGCCGGGGACGAAGGAACTCGATGCGCGGGGTGAGCTGGTGTGCGCGCCCGGGTTCATCGACGTGCACACGCACGACGACGCGGCGGTGGTCCGGCATCCCGGGCTGGAGTTCAAGGTTGCCCAGGGCTGCACCAGCCTGGTGATCGGGAACTGCGGGTTCAGCGCGTTCCCCGCGATTGGCGAGGACGATATCGAGTCGATCGCCGGATCCGACTGGCCTGACCTGGCTGCATACCGGCGCGACGTGACCGCCGGCGGGTTCGCCGCCAACGTGATGGCGCTGATCGGGCACAACACGATCAGGATCGCCACGATCGGCCGGAACTCCGATCGCCCGGCCACGCCGGACGAGCTGGCGGTGATGCGCGGGCACGTGCGGCGGGCGATGGAGCAGGGCGCGTGCGGGTTGTCGACCGGGCTGATCTACACGCCGGGCAAGTGGACTTCTACCGAGGAGATCATCGAGCTGGCCCGAGCCGCGGCCGAGGGCGGCGGCCTGTACGCGACGCACATGCGCAACGAGGGCGACCGGTTGCTCGAGTCCGTGCACGAGGCTGTGACGATCGGCCGGGAGTCCGGATGCCCGGTGCATATCTCGCACCACAAAGCGGGCGGCCGGGAGAACTGGGGCCGGGTCGCGGACTCGCTGGCCGAGGTGGATCGGGTTAACGCGGCCAGTGCGGCCGGGCCAGCCAGTGCGGCCGGGCCAGCCGTGACGCTCGACTTCTATCCGTATACGGCGAGCAGCGGGCCGATGTTCGAGTACACCAGCCCGGAGACAATTACGCCGGATTGGGCTGAGCACAACCAGTTCGCGACCTGCCCGCCCTTCCCCCATTACCAGGGCCGCCGGGTGGCCGAGGTCGCCGCGGCCGAGGGGCTTGCGCTGAGCGAGCTGGTCCGGCGGGTGTTCGCCACGGCGGACGGGAGGCAGACCATCAGCATCGGGTTCGGCATGTCGCCCGATGACCTGGCCACCAACGTCCGGCATCCGCTGATGATGATCGGCTCTGACGGCATCCCCGACCTGAACGGCCTGCCGCACCCACGGCTGTTCGGGACGTTCCCGCGAATCTACGCCGAGTACGTGCGCCGGCTCGGCCTGCTCACCATGGCCGAGGCGGTACGGCGGATGACCAGCCTGGCGGCTGATCGGTTCGGGCTCGCCGGGCGCGGCCGCCTGGAACCGGGAGCTGCCGCCGACTTGGTGGTGTTTGATCCGGCGGTGATCAGCGACGTTGCCAGCTACACCGATCCGCAGCGGGAGCCGGTCGGGATCAACTGGGTCGTCGTCAACGGCGAACTCACCTACGATCACGGCCGCCATGTTGGCGCTCGGGCCGGACAAGTACTGAACTTCCGGACGCGCTGAACAGCCAGAACCGGCGAGATGGCAGACCTCAGCTGAAAGAAGCGCATACTTAAAAGCAATGAACGAGTTCCGCGCCAAGCCTCAACGGCGCCATCTGGCAACCAGTCCCTTCAAGCCACCGGCTCCGCCCGAACCGGTGGAGATCTTCACGGTCAACGATCAGGTGACGCACGACAAGTACGGGCTCGGCGTCGTGCTCAGCGTCGTGGAAGACGAAGCCGTGCTGGTGGATTTCGGGCAACGGCGGATGCGAATCACGTCCCCTTACCCAAAGATGACCAAGTTGTGACCTAGCCGTCTTCGTCGGCGGACTTCAGCGCCGCGATCAACGCCGGGAGCACCTCGTGGAGGTCTCCGATCACGGCGTAGTTGGCCTTGGCGATGATCGGGGCGTCGGGGTCGGTGTTGATCGCGACGATCGTCTTCGCGCCCTGGCAACCTGCCATGTGCTGGATCGCTCCGCTGATGCCGCAGGCGAGGTACAGCTCAGGGCTGATCTTGGTGCCGGTCTGGCCGACCTGCTGCCGGTGCGGCCGCCAGCCTTGGCTTGTCACGACCCGGGACACGCCAAGCGCGCCGCCGAGCAAGTCGGCGAGCTCTTCGAGTACGGAGAAGCCGTCGGGTCCGCCCACGCCTCGCCCGCCGCCGACGACGACCCTGGCGGTCGCGAGCGAAACTCCGGACCTGCGATCGGCCGACTCGGTCGCCTGGACGAGCAGGTCAGCTTCGGCCAGGTCGGGCTGATAGACATGCACGACCGGATGAGTGGTCTCAGCTAGCCCAGTGACCCCAGCCACCCCGGCAGTCCCAATAACCCCAGTCACCCCAGCCATCTCTGCCACTCCGGCAGCCCCGGCTGGACTGGCCTCTGGCTGGGCGACGGCGTCGGCGGCGACAGTGAGCAGCGCCAGCGGGGAGTCGAGTGTGGCCTCTTCGAGCAGGCTGCCGGCCCAACGCTGCCGCACCAGATCGGTCTGGTCGGACCTGGATCGCACCGCCGAGACGCAGTTCGCCGCCATGGGCAGGCCGGTGATGGCGGCGAGATGAGCGAGAACCTCGTTGCCCCGATCGGTCGCCGCCGCGACTACCGCCGAGACCGGCCCGGCCGAGTCCACCAGCCCCGCCGACTCACGCGATCCCGCCGAATCCACCAGCCCCGCTGACTCATGCGATCCCGCCACGTCAGCCGACCCGGCCGACCCTGGGGCACCGGCGAGACCAGCCAGGCCCCGAGCCCACGCCACTGGCGCGTACCCAACGCCGTCGCCCAGCGAGATCGCGTAGCCCACAGAGACTCCGGCCGCACCCAGTTCCGAACGACTGATCGCCTCAGCCGGACCAACCCAGACCGCCGCCGCCTCCTCCCCCGCCGAACCGGCCAGCCCGCGAGCCACCCCGAGTGCCCGCTTCGAGGCGTCCCGCAGACCGCCGTCGGCGATCTCGACCAGGCAGAGCACCGTCATCGCAGCACCCCGAGCTCGTCCAGCAGCCGCACCAGGGCGGGAACCGCCGCCGCACCCGACCCAAGCACCTCGGCCCGGCTCGCGCTCGCGGCCGGGACGGTCAGCCGCCGTTTGGCCAGCCCCCCGGGCGCTGGTGCCGCCAGTTCGATCGTCTCGAACGCGGCGCGCTTGGCCCGCAACCGCCCCGGCAACGACGGATACCTCGGCAAGTTGATCCCTTCTTTCACGCTCACGACAGCCGGCAACGGCACCTCGAACGTCTCCTCGACCCCCGCGTACTCCCGCCCGGCCGCGATGCTCCCGCGCCCGTCGCCGGACCCGCTCATGACGTCGAGCCGCTTGATCCCGGTCACGCAGGGCACCCCAAGCGCATGCGCGACTCGCACCGGCACCTGATACCCGCCGGTGTCGGCCGCCTCGTTGCCGAACAGCAGCAGGTCGAACCCGCGTTCGGCCAGACAGCCAGCGATGGCATCGGCGGTCGCGACCGGCCCCCACTCGGCTCCGCCGGTCTGCAGCAAGATCGCCCGGTTCGCACCGAGCGCGAGCATGTCGCGCAACTGGTCGGCCGCCTGCGGCGGACCGAGGGTCAGCACGGTCACCGAACCACCTAGCCGCTCGACGAGCTGCACGGCTTCCTCGACCCCGCACTCCTCATGCGGGCTCACCGTGAATCCGGCCATCGAGGTATCGACGTCCTGTTCGTCCGGTGTCACGACGATCGTCCCGCCAACCATCGGCACCCGCTTCACGCAAACGCAGATCTCCACCGCTCACCGCCCCGTCCCAGCGCACCGAATCCCGACAAAACGGCAATTCCGCTCCCCGCTACAGCGCGGTCGACCGGATGAATGCGCATATTCACCCCCGGGATCCATGATGAATGTGCGTATTCACCCGGAGCGTGGCGGTGATCATGAAAGCCGGCCAGTGGCTGGTGGTGCTACCGGGAACTGTGGGACAAGTGTGACTAGCGGCGACCAGGTCAGGTGGCTAACGTGGCCTGGCCAGCCGGACACCCGACATCGGGCAGGCCGAAACTGGGCCGGCCGGGCCGGCACCAGGCCGGCCGAGGTTCGGGCGGGTCGCACAGTCCTCAGCGCCTGATCCGGTCGTTCGCCGGGTCGAACAGTGGCGTCGACCCAGCCACCGCCACGGTGACCGGATACTGCTCGCCGAGATATTCCACCGCGAGCTTGTTCCCCACCCGGGCCTGGTCGGCCGGCAGGTAGCTGAACAAGATGTGCCGGCCGACCGAGGGCCCGGATCCGGCGCTGGTCACATACGAGGTCCGCCCGCGAGCGTCCACCAGCACCGCGCCGTCTGTCCCGAGGATCGGCTCCCCGCCAAGCGGATACCGAGCCTCGCCCGAGCTAACCGAGACCGGGTCGTCGATGGTCAGGGTGCAGAGCACGGCCACCGGGGGCGTCGAACGCTGCTGCAGGTAGGCAGCCTTGCCGACAAAGTCCTGCGCCTTCACCCTGGGCCTCGTCATCCCGGCCTCGACCAGGTTGAAGTCACCCGTCAGCTCGGCCCCGAACGCCCGGTATCCCTTCTCCAGCCGCCCGGTCGTCCCGTACACCCCGATCCCGGCCGCGATCAGCCCGGACGAGCGGCCGGCGTCCCACAACGTGTCCCACAGCCGAGCCCCCTGCTCACACGGCAGGTGCAGCTCCCAGCCCAGCTCACCCACGTAGGAGATCCGGGACGCGAGCACCGTCACGCTGCCGACTTCGATCTCCCGGCTCGTGCCGAACGCGAATCCCTCGTGCGAGATGTCCCCGGACGCGACCGCACCGAGCACCTGCCGCGCCTTCGGCCCCCACAGCCCGAGCGTCGTCCACGCCGAGGTGACATCGGCCACCGACACCCCGGCGGCCAGCGCCTCGGGCGGCAGATGGTCGCGGATCCACTTCAGGTCCATCATTCCGGTGTGCCCTCCGGTCACCACCCGGAATTTGTCGGCACCCAGCCGCATGATGGTCAGGTCAGCGCGGAACCCGCCGGCATCGTCGAGCAGCGACGTGTACACGACGCGACCGACCGGCACGTCCAGCTGCGCGACCGCGAGATGCTGCACGGCGGCGAGGGCACCCGGCCCGTCGACGTCCACAATCGCGAACGCCGACAGGTCGATCAGCGCCGCCGACTCGCGCATCGCCAGGTGCTCGGCGTTGATGATCGGCGACCACCAGCGGGACTCCCACTCGCCGGCGCGCGGCATGAGCTGCCCGGCGTACCGCTCGAGCAAGGGCGCATTGGATTCGTACCAGAACGGCCGCTCCCAGCCCGCCGTCTCGTAGAACACCGCGCCGAGATCACGCTCCCGCTCATACGCCGGCGGCAGCCGCAACGGCCGCCCCGACTCCCACTGCTCGGCCGGGTGGATGATCCCGTACATCTTGTTGAACGCCTCGGCGGCCCGCCCGCTGACGTGCGTATTCGTGTGCTGATGAGAATAGAACCGGGCGATATCGGCTTCGTGAATATCGATCTCTGGCGTGCCGCCGCTCATCCATTCCGCGGCCGCCCGGCCGATGCCCGGCCCTTCCTTGATCCAGCTCGCGGCAACCGACCACAGTCCCGCGACCTCGGGCGTCTCTCCGATAGCGGGATGTCCGTCCGGTGTCATCGAGATCAAGCCATTGATGGCATAACGCATTCCGGCGGTTTCATCGCCAAGCAGATCTGGCATCAATTCCAGGGCTTTTTCTAGCTGGGGGTCGAAGTCGTCGGAAGTGAACGGCAATTCGGTGGGAGAGAGCACGGCCTGCTCGATCGACGGGATCGAATCCGGGTCGACGATGATCGGCCGGTGCGCGTACGAGCCGACCTCCATGTCACCGCCATGCTGCCGCTCGTACATGTTCTCGTCGACGTCACGGACGATCGGGTAGCTTATCTCGCCCGGCGTATCGTCGAACAGCCCGATCGGGCCGACGCTGATCATCTGGTGCACAATCGGCGTCAGCGGGATGTGCGCGCCCGCCATCGCGGCCAGTCTCGGCGACCAGACCCCGCAGCAGATCACGACCAGGTCGGTCTCGATGTCGCCGGCGCTCGTGCGGACACCCGTGATCCGCCCGCCCGGACGGCTGCCGTGCGGCTCGGTGCTGATCCCCAGAATCTCGGTACTGGGCACGACTGTCAGTGCCCCGCAGGCCAGTGCGTGCTCGCGCATGAGCGTGCCGGCCCGGAGCGAGTCGACGACGCCGACGGTCGGGAAGGACGCGCCGCCGAGAATCACCGACTCGTCCAGGTACGGGACCAGTTCGCGGACACCGGCCGGGTCGAGCAGTTCGTAAGGGATTCCCCAGGCCTTAGCCGCCGTGGTGCGGCGGAGCAGTTCGACCATCCGCTCCGGCGTCCGAGCGACCTCGATGCCGCCGGATTCGGTGAAGACGCCGAGTTGCTTGTACTGCTCGGTGGAGTCCCTGGTGAGCTCCATCATCATCTTGTTGTATTCGATCGGGAAGATGAAGTTCGACGCGTGCCCGGTCGAGCCGCCCGGATTGGGCATCGGCCCCTTGTCGATCAGGACCAGGTCCCGCCAGCCCAGCTTGGCCAGGTGATGGACCAGGCTGTTGCCGACAATGCCAGCCCCGATGACGACCGCGCGAGCCCGCCCAGGAACGTCGCTCATCCCACTCCTCCCAGCTAACCCGACCCCGCGAAAAACGACGTTGCCGGCCAGTGCTGCCACTGGCACGGCAACGTCGATCGCTTGCGACTACTCGACCGGGATCTCCTTGTTGATCAGCCCCAGATCGATCCCCTGGCGTTTGCGTACCAGGTACGCCACCGCATAGATGATGACGGCGAGCACGTACATGCCCAGCATGAAGAAAAGCGACGGCTTGTAGTTAATGCCATAGGAGGCATTCGAGAACCATTCGTACAGGTTGAAGCCGAGCAGTCCGATAGTGATCCACCCGGCGACCGGCACGATTTGCACGCCGAGAATCTTGATCCTGCTCGCGGGTGATGCCTGCCAGAGATCCTTCTTGATGAAGGGCAGCAGCACCACCGCGATCGCGCTGAACAAGAAGGTCACCGCGATAACCAGCGTCGCGTCGTAGGTGTAGGTCACGAACGTCGAGTTGTAGGCGTAGACCGCGCTCAAGACCACGGCCGGCAAGAGCATGAGGATCAGCGAGTAGAACGGCACCTTCCGCTTCTCCGATACTTCGGCGGCCCGGTCAGGCAGCACCCGGTCGAAGGCCGCCGCGAAAATGACCCTGGTCGAGGACAGGAAGAGGGTCCCGACCCAGCCGAAGAACCACAGGCTCATGACCAGGATCAAGATCACCTGGAACGCCGTGTTGTGGACCAGCCAGGCCGCGAAGAGCACCGGATAAGGCCAGATCGGCAGGACGGTCTTGGCGGCGGGATTCAGGATGAACGCCTGGTAGTTGAGCTGGTTGCCGTTCTGGTAGAAGGCCCAGCCGAAGGTCTTGTCGATCAGCAGCAGGAACACGACCGCCAGCAGCACGGTGATCCACAGACCGCCGAACATGCCGGTGAGCACGCGCCGGAATTCGCTGGCGCCCCTGATCTCGCCGTAGAGCGTCGCCCCCCAGTTCGGCCAGAGGATGAAGAACATCATCACCGGCACCAGCAGCATGGTCGGGCCGAGCGGGCCGAAGCCCAGGGATTGCGGATGGTAGCCAGCGATCTTCGCCGCGTTCGCGTTCGTGGTCGCGTAGGCGTTGCTGACGCCAAACAGCTTGTGCGCTTCAAGGTTGAACGAGCTCACGAAGTCGCTGTGATTGTTGATCAGCAGCAGCACGACGATGACCGCGAAGCCGACCAGGCCGCCGTAGAAGCACCATTTCTGGAACCGCGCATAGCCCCCCATGCCGATCGAGACCAGCAGGCCAGCCAGCACGATCGTGATCAGCGACACCGTGAAAATCCCGGCGTGGGTGCCGAACCAGACGGCGCCGCCGCCGGGCCAGGTCCACTTCATCGTTGCCCAGATCGGCTCGAAGAACTGGACGGCGAGGATGTTGCCGTAGATCGGCGCCCACAGCCACAGGATGAACCACCAGCCGGTGGCCGCCATGACGAAGCCCAGCCCGCCGTTGAGAATCCGGGACTGCCAGACGTAGTCGCCTCCGGCTCGCGGGATTGTCACGACCAGGCCCGAATAGGCGATCACCAGGAACGACACCCAGATGCCGGAGATGACAACCGAGGTGATGATCTGGCCCTTCGGAAATGCCGGGGCGGCAAAGGCGAACTCGTAGATCGCCAGCGTCACGAAGTTAGTCGCCAGGCACGCATAGATAATCGAGTCTCGGACGGACCAGCCTCTGACCAGGCCGGTCGCTTTTCTCAGGAAGAGCGTTGGCGCCTCGCCGCCGCCGACAGCTGATGCAGCCATCTGGACCTGCCTCCCCACTCGTGCGCTTAACTGGCCGCCCGGAGCATCGAGCGGCCCAGGTTTCTTACTGCCTGCTAGCCGTTGACCAGCAGGTACCTGCGGACCTTGGCTTTCTTCAGGTCCAGGTCGATCAACGCACCCTGGAGCACGCCGTCGCCGTAGACGCTGCCGGGGTTGATGGCCATGGTCCGGCCCATCCTCTTGATCCCGCGGCTCTCATGGATGTGACCGTGCACCGAGAGCAGCGGCTGGTGCTTCTTGATCGAGTCCCGCACGGCGGTCGAGCCGACCGGCTTCATGACCGCGCCGCCGTGCATCGGGCGGAAGTTCTCATCGAGGGCCGGCGCCTCGTCCAGGCCGGTGCCGTACGGCGGGGCGTGGAAGTTGAAGATCGCCCGGCCCATGTCGGGTATCTGAGTCGCGATCGCCTCGATCTTGGCGGCCAGATCGTCCTCCGGCGCCTCGCGGAACGTGTCCCAGGGCGTCGGGTTGGTCCAGCCCATCGAGATCAGGCTGAAGCCGTCGAGATCGAGCACCTTGCCTTCGCCGAAGGTCACGCACGGCGACGACTCGATCAGCTCGTCGATCTCGAAGATGTCGTCGTTCCCGCCGTTGAGGACGCAGCCGATCTGGCCGCCCTTGAGCTTGCCGTCGGCCATGTCCAGCCAGCGGTCGAGCGAGTGCATCATCTCGACGCTGAACCGGCGGTCGACCTCGCCTTCGGTCTCGCTGAGCACCTGCAATTCGTCTGGCGTGACGATGGCCGGGTAGGAGCCCCGGTTGCGGATCTGGGTCTGGATCGCCTCAAGTTCCTCTTTGGTCTCCATCTTGACCGTCTGGCCGCGAACCGTGACTTGCCAGTACCCGGTATGGGCCACGATCGGGATCATCACCTTGCCAGTGACGTCACCGCCGAGAATGACCATGTCGGCCTTATAGAAGGCGGCCGCATTGAGGAATTTGCGCCAGCAGGTCTCAGAACCATGGATGTCCGTCGCGAAGAAGATCTTCATCCGGCACCGCCCGCTCACGTCGCTTACGAAGGGTGTAGCAGTTGCCGTAACCGGGCGTCAAGCATCGGTTCGGCACAAACTCCCGGGCGGCGATTCATCGCGGCCGACCGCTGACCTGGGCCGACGCTCCCCGCGGTCAATACCGTCGGTCTGGCCAGAATGTCTAAGCCGCGCTTCGTTCTGATCGATCGCTGACCTGGGCCAACGGAGCCCCTGCCGTCACCGTGCGAATGGTGACGGCAGGGGGCCCGCCCTGTCCCCCGGGTCCGCGCCCGCCGGGCCGGCGCCGGCCGGCCGTTCGATCGAGAAGCGATGGCGCATACCGCCAGGTGACGCAGGCAATGGCGCCGGCCGGAACGGGCAAGAGATAGGTAACCGCTCGGTAGAGAAGTACGGCCGCCGTTACCCGCGCGGCTTGTCCTGAGCCGGCACTCCCGGCCAGTGCGCCGACGAGACCCAGTTCGGTAATGCCGGCACCGCCCGGGGTAATCGGCAGGACCGTCAGCAGCCGGACGAACGCGAACGCCGCGAGAGAGGTCTGCCAGGGCACCTCGGACTGGGAGAGGCCAAGGCCCCGCACGCTCGCGAGCAGAACCAGCCACAACGCGAGGTTGCTCGCGGTCGTTGCGGCGGTGATCCGCCAGCCCCGCGCGGCGACCAGTCCGGCTGCCCGGTCCCGAAAGGCCAGGAGCGATTCGGCGCCGCGCGGCGGCTGCGGCCGACGCGCTAGCCGGCAGCCGAGAGCCAGCGCTGGCTGAAGCGAGTCGCCCGTGCGGCGAGCGAAGGACTCGCTGTGCAGTATCAGCCAGAATCCGGCGGCGATGGCGACGAGGAAGGCCAGGCCGACAGCTGAGCCGATGAGCAGGTCCGTCTCGGGCCGGCCCGTTATCGCGATGATCAGCAGGGCAATGACCGGCAAGCCCAGGCGGGCGAAGATGTTCCAGATCCCGGATATCAGCGTGTAGAGGACGTACTCCGCTGTGCTCACGCCCCACCCGGCGAACATCGCCCAGCTGACGCCCATCGCCAGAACGCCCCCCGCCGGCATGGTATTCGCCACGGCGGTGGAGCCGAGGTTGACCGCCGCCGCTTGCCGCAGTCGTATTGACGGCAGTACCGCGCAGATCACGAGCCAGCCGACGGTGAAGCTGGCAACGACCGCGACAGCGACCATCAGGACCGACGGCCACCTCATCAAGACGACGCTGGCCCATACGCTGCCGTAGGACGCGACCCGCGGGAGCCCGAAGCCGAAAATCGCCGCGACAATGCCGAGCGAGGCCGCCGTGGTGATCATTTTCCGGCCACGCCGGCCAGACATCAATTGCTGGCTCATCGATACTCCGCACTCACTCAGAAGGGAGCGGCGAGCGAGCGCAAAGTCCGGACCGGCCTATGCCGCCGTCTCAGTTAACGGCACCCCGGCCAACCAGCGCAAGCAACTGGCGCAACCCACCGGATCTGGGCGGATCGGAGGGGATGCGAAGTGTAGCGCCGGCTGCCCGGGTAGCTGATGTCGAGCCAGACCAGCAAAGGAGCTACTCATGTACATCGGCCTTGGCACAATAGTTCTGATCGTCGTCATCGTGCTTGTCGTCCTCATGCTCCGCCGGGTGTAGGGACTCTTCGGAGGGTTCAGGGGGAGCCGTGGACATTACTCAGCTGATTCTTGATGACCATCATGAACAGCGCCGACTGTTCGCGATCCTGGAGCAGCTCAGCCGAGACGACTCCGAGTCCTTGCGGGCCGTGTGGGGACGGCTGGGCATCTTCCTTGAGTTGCACGCCGCGTCCGAGGAAGCAATCTTCTATCCGGCGCTCCTGCAGGCGGGGCTGGCCGGAGGACGCCAGGCCAGCGTCGAGGCGGAGACCACAGACGCGATCGGAGATCACAATGAGATCAGGGACGCGGTGGAAGCAGTCGCCGGTTATCCGGTAGGCAGCGGGGACTGGTTCGGCGCCGTCACCGCCGCGAACCTGGCCAACAGCGACCACATGGCCGAAGAGGAACGCGAGGGCCTCACAGACTTCCGCCGCCTCGCCAGCCTGCAGAAGCGTCACGACCTGGCAGTCGCCTTCGTCACCTTTCAGGCGCGGAACTACGCCGGGGTGCCAGCGGTCGACAAGGACCCGCGAACCTACATCAGCCAAGCCGAGGCCGGCCAGCTCCCGTACGCGGCCGGCTCGCTGAACATCGGCGGCCTGCGGTAACAGCGGCTAATGGGCAACCTCTTCCGGCAGTTCGTACCAGCGCATCTTGTCGCCAACCCCGGCCCGCATCCGCCACTTCATGCTCTTGGGCGTCTCTTCGGCGAGCTTGCGCAGCGCCGCCGCCTGTTCCCGCGGGTCGAACGGCATGCCCGGCTGAGCTAGCTCAGCATGCTCGTCGAGCAGCCCGGGCAGCTTGTCGAGATTGCCGGTGACGGTACGCCACCAGCCCCCGTCCGCCCCGAGCACCTCGCCGAACCGTCCGCTGTCGATGCCGGGCTCATTCCCGGACGCGATCGGCTGGCACGACAGCAACTGCACAATGTCGCGGGCGTCCTTCTCGTTTAGCTCGACGATCTGCAGCTTCGACAACAGCAGGTCCACGACGTCCACGGTGTGCGGCAGTTTCCCGAACGATGGCCGGAAGTCCAGCGTGTGGCACATCGTGAGCTTGTCGACCATCACGTCGATCGGCCGCCCCGACGGCGCGTTGAAGTACATCTGCCGGTCGCCGTTGAGGTTGTTGAACCTCTTATCCGGCTGGCACCCGGCCTTCTCCAGATGGGCGGCGACCTTCTTGCGCTCCTTGGCCAGGCAAGCGAAGTCCATGTCCTGGTCCCGCCGCAGCCGGGGCGGATAGTCGGGACAGACCACGCGCACGGCCAGCCCGCCGAGCAGCTTCAGCCCAATCCCAGCCGCCGCTGCCCCGGTGGCAACGCTCATCGCATCGGTCAGCGGATCCTGCGCCGACCCAGGCTCTACCGCTGAATCGCTCACGGCCGCTCCTCTCGCGATGGGTGCCACAGTCTAAGCACGACCGGGCCAAATCGGGCTACCGCCCCACCCTTGCCACCCCTGGGCGGAATTTCGGTGTAAACCGGCGAGCCTCGTTGAGCGTCATTCCTGTACCGCTCGATGCAGCCAGGGCTCGGCCGGAAGAAACTCCGATCTTGCCGGAAAGGGACAAAGATGAGGCCAAGAGCCTTGGCAGCCCTCGCGGGTGCCATTTGCTGTGCCAGTTCGCTGGCGGTGCTGGGTGCTGCCAGCGCCCAGGCCACGCCGACCGCGTCCGGGTCGAGCGTCTCAGCTAACCCGTGGGGCAAACCGATCGAGATACCGGGAATCGGCGCGCTGGAAAAGGGCGGCGGTTCCTTCACCAACTCAATCTCATGCGTCTCGCCCGGCAACTGCGCGGCGGCCGGGAGCTACGCCGACGCGCCGGACGGCACGCAGGGATTCGTGGTCAGCGAGAGCAAGGGTCACTGGGGCAAGGCGATCGCGGTACCAGGGCTCGTCGCGCTGGACAAGGCCAGGGAAGTCGAGACCATCATGATCTCGTGCGGCACGGCCGGGAAGTGCGCGGCCGGCGGGACCTTCCTGGACGCCAAGGACAACGAACACGCGTTCGTTGCCAGCGAGAAGAACGGCACGTGGGGCAACGCCATCGAGATACCGAACCTGGGAACGCTGAACAAGGGCGGGAACGTCGATACCGTCAAGGTGGGATGCGTGTCAGCGGGCAACTGCGTCGCCGGCGGCGAATACCTTACCGCCCCGGGCGAGGATAGTGCCACCAGGGCCTTTGTGGCCAGCGAGAACAAGGGCGCCTGGGGCAAGGCAACGCAACTGCCCGGCCTGAGCACCCTGAACCACGGATCATCGGTTATCAACGCGATCTCCTGCACGCAGTCGGGCCGCTGCGCCGCCGACGGCACCTACGAGGCCCGCTCGGGCGCTGAGCAGGGATTCGTCGTCAGCCAAAAGTAAGAACAGCATTTTTTATAACGCATTGCGGGGCTTTGAATCCGGTTTCGCTCGGGACTGCCAGCCGCCGTAACTCAAGCGGCGCCCGGCCGGATGATCAATCCGGCCGGGCGTTCAGTTTTGCCGCGCTACCGCACGACCACCTGGAAGGTCGCCAGTGACGGGTCGGCGGCGTAGGCGATCCGGCCGCCGTCGGCCTTGATCTCGCGGAGCGACTCGACGGCCTCGGCGGTGATCAGCTCTCCCGGTGCCAGCACCGGGACCCCGGGCGGATACGGGGCGATCAGTTCGGCGCTGACCCGGCCTATCGCGGCACCAGCGGGCAAGGTAGCGTTCTCGCCGAAAAAAGCATCACGCGGCGACATGACGACCTCTGGGACGACCGTCCAGGAAGCGGCGACGCCGGGCTTGCGTGGTCTCGTCCGATGCCGCTCGATCGAGGCGATGAGGACGTCGAGGAACGCGTCCACGTGCTCCTCGTCATCGGCGAGGGTGAGGATCGGGACGACGGTGTCGCGGTCGGCGCTCTCGACCGGCATGCCGTTCGCGACCAGGTCGTGCTCGATCGTGTAGCCCTGGCTGCCGGTGCCGGCGATCAGCACGACGAGCTTGGTCGGCTCGACCCCGGGGCCGTCAAGCACGGAGACGCCGGGGACCTCAAGCAGCCGGGCCTTGGCCATGGCCGTCAGCCGGAGCAGGCGGGCGCAGAGTTCCTCGCCGTCGCGGGCGAGCAGTGCCCTCGCCGCGTCGATGCTGGCCAAGATCGAGCCGGCCGGGCTGGTCGTGTGCGTGGCCTCGAACGCCCGGTCGAGGCGGGCCGCGTTCAGCCGCTCGGTGCGGGCGAACACCAGCGCGCCCTGGGAGTAGGCCGGCAGCGCCTTGTGCGCGCTGGTCACCATGCCGTCGGCGCCCGCCGCGATCGCGTGCGGCGGCAGATCGGGGTGGAACCCGAGGTGAGCGGCCCAGGCGGCGTCAACCAGCAGCGGCACGCCGGCTTCATGCGCGGCGGCCGCGTTTGCGGCCAGGTCGCCGATCGTGCCGACGTAGGACGGCTCGCCGAGGAAGACGCCGCACGCGTTCGGGTGCTCCTTCAGCGCGACCCGGACGGTAGCGACCGATACGGCGGCGGGCAGGCCGGTCTCGAGGTCGACGTCGGGGCGGACCCAGACCGGGTTCAGGCCGGCCAGCACCATGCCGAGCAGCAGCGAGCGGTGCAGGATCCGGGTGACGATGATCTCCTGGCCGGGCGAGCCGACCGCGAGCGCGAGGGCCTGGTTGCCGTGGGTGGAGCCGGCCACAGAGAACCGGCACCAGTCGGCGCCCCAGAGTTCGGCGGCGCGGCGTTCGGCGTCGGCGCGGGGCACGTCGGCGTGCTTGATCGAGTCGAGGCCGCCGTACAGGGGCGCGTCGCCCAGGTTGACCGCGCCGGTCAGATCGGTCCGCTGCTTGTGGCCGGGCACCGACATCGGGATGAACTTGCCCGACTCGATCTGCCTGGTGACTCGCAGCCAGGCGTCGAACAGCGGCGCGTCGCCGCGCAGGCCGCGCGGGTCGCGGGGATCGTAGTCGTCGTGATTTCCGGTTGGGGCTGACGAGATCTCAGTGGCGGACGAGTCTGGTGCGTGCAAGCTCATCGGCCTAGTGTGCTTGACGGCCTCAGCCCAGGTCACCGCAGGTATGGCCGGACGCGTCGTACGGAGGGGTGCGGGGGGCTCAGGGAGGTCGTCCCCCCGGGCTGACACAGTCAGGAATCTGAGGCCGGCCTGGTCAGTTGCAGGTCGGTGAAGCGGCCCATGACGACGAGCTATGAAGGAGATGCTCCGGTATGCGAGCAGCGTTGTATGACCAGATCGGCGCGAGCGCTGACGTGCTGCGGGTCGAGGATGTGCCGACCCCGGAGCCTGGGCCGGGCGAGGTCCGGCTCAGGGTCGAGCTGTCCGGGGTGAACCCGACCGACTGGAAATCGCGCAGTGGCCTGACCTCGCGCGGCATCGACGACTTCCAGATTCCGCACCACGATGGCGTCGGCGTCATCGACGCGGTCGGTGCCGGCGTCGACGCCGGTCGGCTCGGGCAGCGGGTCTGGACCTGGATGGCGGCGGCCGGCAACAAGTGGGGGACGGCGGCGCAGTGGTCGGTGGTGCCCGAGCGGAACGCGATCGCGCTGCCAGACGGGGTCACCGGCGAGCTGGCGGTGAGCCTGGGCGTTCCGGCGATGACCGCGCACCGGGTCCTGTTCGCCGACGGGCCGGTGACCGGCAAGACCGTGCTGGTGGCCGGCGGTGCTGGAGCGGTCGGGCACTTCGCGATCGAGCTGGCCAAGCACGCCGGAGCCCGGGTGGTCACGACCGTGAGCGGGCCGGCGAAGGCCGAGCTGGCCGCCAAGGCCGGCGCCGACCTGGTGGTCAACTACCGGGAGCCGGGCGCGGTCGAGAAGATCAAGGCGTTCGGGGCGGTCGACCGGGTGGCTGAAGTCGACCTGAACTCGAACCTCGACCTTGACCTGGCCGTCCTCTCGCCGAACAGCCAGATCATCACCTACGCCTCGACCGCGACCGATCCGGTCCTGTCGGTCAGGGCCTGCATGAACGCGAACGTGTCGCTGCGGTTCGTGCTGCTGTACGGGGTGCCAGCCAAAGCGCTCGACCAGGCCGCCGTCGACATCACCGCCGCGCTGCGGGACGGCGCGCTGAGCGAGCTGCCGGTACACCGGTACGACCTCGCCGACGTGGTCGCGGCGCAGGACGCCGTTCAGTCCGGTGCGGTCGGCAAGGTGGTCGTCGTTCCCGGCTAGCCTGGCGCTAGCCCGCGGGCTGATGGCGGTAGAACTCGACCTCGGCCGGCGGCAGCGGCGTGTTGCCCAGGATCAGGTCGGCCGCCTTCTCCGCGATCATCATCACCGGCGCGTAGATGTTGCCGTTCGTGACGTACGGCATCACCGAGGCGTCCACGACCTTGAGCCCCTCAATGCCGTGGACGTTCATCGTCGAAGGGTCGACGACGGACGGCTCGCCGGTGCCCATCGCGCAGGTGCAGGACGGGTGCAGCGCGGTCTCGCCGTCCCTGGAAACCCAGTCGAGCACCTGCTCGTCGGTCGCCACCGATGGCCCGGGTGAGATCTCGCCGCCGTTGAACGGGTCCAGCGCGGACTGGCTGAGGATGTTCCTGGCGACCGCGACCGCCTCGGTCCATTCGCGCCGGTCGGTCTCGGTGGACAAGTAATTGAACCGCAGGGCCGGATGCACGGCCGGGTCGGCGCAGGTGATCCTGACCGACCCGCGCGCGTCTGAGTACATCGGGCCGATGTGTACCTGGTAGCCGTGACCGCCGGCCGGGGCCGAGCCGTCGTAGCGGATCGCGATCGGCAGGAAGTGGAACATCAGGTTCGGGTACGGCACCTCGTCGTTGGACCGGGCGAATCCGCCGCCCTCGAAGTGGTTAGTCGCGCCCGGGCCGGTCCGCCCGAACAGCCACTTGGCGCCGATCATGGGCCGGTTCCGCCACTTCATCGCCGGCGCCATGGAGACCGGCTGCTTGCAGGCGTACTGGACGTACACCTCCAGGTGATCCTGGAGATTCTCCCCGACGCCCGGCCGGTCGGCCACGACTTCGATGCCATGCTCGCGCAGCAGGTCGGCTGGACCGACCCCGGACAGCTGAAGCAGTTGCGGCGAGTTGATCGAGCCGCCGCACAAGATCACCTGACCGCCCTTGGCCTGCGTCGCCGAGCCGCCCGGCGCCCCCCGCCCGCCCGCCACGTACTCGACGCCCACCGCACGGCTGCCCTCGAACAAGATCTTGGTCACGAAGGCGCGGCAGCGCACGGTCAGGTTGGGACGGTTCAGCACCGGATGGAGGTAGGCCCGGGCGGCGGAGAACCGCCGGCCGGCCTTGATGTTCCGGTCGAACGCGGCGAAGCCTTCCTGCCGGTACCCGTTCACGTCCTTGGTCAGCGCGTACCCGGCTTGCTGCGCCGCCTCGAAGAATGCGGTGAACAGCGGATTCGTGACCGGTCCGCGCTCCAGCACCAGCGGCCCCTGGGTACCGCGATACTCATCCCCGCCGGCCAGGCAGGTCTCCATCTTCCTGAAGTACGGCAGGCAGTGCGCGTAGTCCCAGTCGCCCAGGCCGGGATCGGCGGCCCAGCGCTCGTAGTCCAGCGGGTTACCGCGCTGGAAGATCATCCCGTTGATACTGCTCGACCCGCCGAGCACCTTGCCCCTGGCGTGGTAGATGCGCCGGTCATTCATGTGCGGCTCGGGCTCGGACTCGTACTTCCAATCGTAGAACCGGCTGCCGATCGGGAACGTCAGCGCGGCCGGCATGTGGATGAACACATCCCACCGGTAGTCAGGCCGCCCGGCCTCGAGCACGAGCACCCGATTGCTCCGGTCCGCCGACAGGCGATTCGCTAGCGAGCAGCCGGCCGAGCCCCCGCCGACGATGATGAAGTCGTAACCACCCAAAGCTGCCATAACCGGGAACATACATTCAGAGGCGCGCCGATACCACGGCCGTCGCCTGGCCTGGCCTGGCGGCGAGATTGCGGAGCACGGAAACACTCCACGAACCGCCCCGCGCCCGCCATCAACCGAGGAGTAAGCCGGCCCTCCGGGACCCGCGAAGGCGTGCACGCAGCCCGGGGCGGCCATGATCACGGCGACTTACCCGGATGCCCACCGAAAAGTCCACACGATCAAGAAAACTGTCCCCGTATGTCCGATTTTCGGTGATGATTTTTCGCCTGGTGATGAGTTTTCCGTCCATATCACGGCTAAATCGCCGTCAGGCGAGAACTCCACATGATCATGACCGCAGCAATGCTCAGATCCAGGATCCGGCACCCCGGAACTAGCGACTGAAAGCGCGGCGGGCCCGTGTGACGGCTGGGACTGGGGCTGACGTTGCCCGACGAGCACGCTCCCGCGACACAGGCAATGGCGAGTAAGTCGTGGTAATGGATGGTAAATGGTATCCAGCAGATGATAGGTGTCGGCTCCCGACCGGATTGGCGGCGCGGATCCCGTCCGCGCTTGCGGGCTCGCTGGGGCGGTAGGTTGCCGAACGGCAGGAGCATCGCCATTGCCGAGCTGGACAACTGCTGCGGAGGCGGAGATGGGTGACCCAGCGATCGCGGTACGCGGACTGCGCAAGAGTTTCGGCACGAAGGAGGCGGTAGCCGGGATCGACCTGGAGATCGCGGCCGGCTCCCTGGCCGGGCTGGTCGGGCCGAACGGGGCCGGCAAGACCACGTCGCTGTCGATGATGACCGGCCTGCTGCGGCCCGATCAGGGCCAGATCCTGATCAGCGGGCTGGATGTGTGGACCGACCCGCCGGCCGTGAAGGCCATCATCGGGGTGGTGCCTGACCAGCCCTGGCTGTTCGACCGGCTCAGCGGCGCGGAGCTGCTGGAGTACGCGGGGCGGCTGCGCGGGCTGCCCGCCGGCGAAGCGCGCTCCCGCGCCACTCAGCTGCTCGACGTGCTCGACCTGACCGGCGACGCCAAACGGCTGGTCGCCGACTACTCCACCGGCATGCGCAAGAAGGCAGCGCTGGGTTGCGCGCTGATCCACAACCCGTCGGTGCTGTTCCTCGATGAACCGCTGGAAGGGGTGGATCCCATCTCAGCCGACGTGATCCGCCGCCTGCTGACCCGCTACACCAGCTCGGGGTCGACTGTCCTGTTCTCCAGCCACGTCATGGAGCTGGTCGAGCAGGTCTGTGACCACGTGTCCATCATCGACAAGGGCACGATCGTGGCGACCGGGACCACCGACCAGGTTCGCGGTGGCAAGTCGCTGCAGCAGGCGTTCGTCGAGCTGGTCGGCCCGCGTGCGAGCGGCGAGGAGGGACTGTCATGGCTTGGCTCCTCGTCCGAATAAAACTGCGCCTGCTGATCAACGCACTGCACTCATCCAGGTCGGCCAGGGCCACGTTCCTGGTCAGCACCGGTTTCGCGGTGCTGGTCGCGATCGGCACGTTCCTGACCCTGGCGCTGTTCCGGGGCCAGGCCGCATCCGTCTACGTGACCTCCGTCATCTTCACGGTGTTCGCCTTCGCCTGGCTGATCCTTCCGCTCCTGGTCTTCGGCCTCGACAGCACGCTGGATCCGGCCACGCTGGCGCTTTATCCGCTGCGCACCCGCCCGCTCGCGACCGGGCTGCTGGCGGCCTCGGCTACCGGGGCCTGGCCGCTAGCCAACGTGATCGGCTTGCTCGGCGTGACCGTCGGGCTGGCCCGTGGCCCGTCCGGCCTGATCATCGCGCTGATCGCGGTGCCGCTTCAGGTGCTGTTCTGCATCACGGTGGCCCGGCTGGTGACCACCAGCATGGCCGGCCTGCTGCGTTCGCGTCGCGGCAAGGACCTGGCCGTTTTCCTGGTGATCCCGCTCTTCGCGCTGTATGAGTTCTTCACTCAGGTGGTGCCCGCCGAGGCGGCCGGCCACAAGTTCACCGCGGCGAGCTTCCACGGCCTCGATTCCTGGCTGCGCTGGCTGCCGCCGGGCCTGGCCGCGCACTCGATCCAGGACGCCTCGGACGGGCACCTCGGCACCGCACTGCTGCGCCTGGCGCTGCTGGCGGCCGTCATCGTCGGACTCGGCTGGCTGTGGATCTCCGCGCTCAGCCGGGCGCTGGTGACCACCGACACCACCACCCAGTCCTCGCGCGTGCGCAACGCCGCGCTTCCGCTGGCCAGCTACGGCTTGCGCGGCGCGGTGTTCGCCCGGTTCTGGCTCTACCAGCGTCGCGAGCCGGCAACGCTCGCCAACTGGGCGGTGGGGCTCGTCGTCATGGTCGCCGTCTCGATCAGGGCTCTGATCGCTCAGGGCGGCCACCCCGCGTTCGTGCTCGTCAGTGCGATCTTCGGCGCCGGGTTCATCGGCTACTTCCATTCCAACTCGGCCGGGCTGACCGGGCCGCCGTTCGTACTCGAGGCCATGGCACTGACCGGCCGCCGTCAGCTGCGCGCTTACTTCGCCGGCCAGAACGCGGTGCTCGCGGTGCTCGGCATCCCGCTGCTCATCTTGGTGTCGTTCGGCCTCGCCGTCCTGGCCAAGAGCCCCGAGTTCGGATTCCTGGGCACAGCCGTCGCCCTGGCCGGGCTCGGGGCGGCCCTGGCGGTGAGCAACATCCTCACCGTCGTGCTGCCCTATCCGATGGACAAGCGAGGCGGGCGACCGACCCGCCGGGCCTCGCAGGGGTACGGGATCTCCGGGTTCCTCGGCGTGCTCGGCTGCCTGCTCGGCGTGGCCCTCCTGTGCGTCCCGGTGATCATCGCCGTCACGACCACGAGCTCGGCGCAGGCCACCGTCCGGATACCGGTGCTGATCGCAGGCGCCGCGCTGTATGGCTTCGCGCTAGCCGTCGCCGGCGTACGCATCGCGGCCACCGCGGCCGAGGGCAGGCTGCCGGAGCTATGCCAAGCCGCCAGCCGCAGCAAGCTCTAAGCGCGGCATCCGCACAACGACGCGGACGTGGCTATCGAGCTGCACAGGATAAGCCGATAGTGATCGTCCTCAACGCAAGCTGGCCCGCCATGAAAGGGGATCGTAGATTCCTGGACCCGGGCCTGGGCCGCTCGCCGGCAGATTTGGGCGAAGAGTTTGCCGCGCGGCCGACGGCAAGTCTTCGCGATCATGACCGTCGGTCCCATTTATGCCGATTTTCGGCGAAGAGTTGACGTTCCGCGAAGAGTTTGCCGCGGTTGCCGGCGATTTTCCGCGGCAAACTCTTCGCCAAACCGTCACCGAGGCAGTGCGGCGCTGCCAACCGCGCCCGGTCCGGCCGGTCGACCGGCCTCAAGATCCAGAAACCGCAATCTGACTGAAACCATCAGCCTGACCTAACCGCAGGTCAGGTTACTCGCGCGCGCCTGCTAGTGGCCGAGGGCACGGACCGTTACCTTGCCGCCCCAGGCGGGCATCGCCAGGTCGCTGGCGGGCTGCACGGTGGCGCTGACATAGCTGCGGCCCGGCTTGGCGGCCAGGAAGATCGTCCGCCTGCCGCCGCCGCGCAGCAGGACGGTGCAGTTCTGCCTGAGGATCCCGCCGTCAGCGACGTGCACTTCGGTGGCCTTGCCCCAGCCCCATCGCGGCACGATCACGACGACGGGCGAGCCGACTCGTGCTGTGACAGTTGGCACGTGCGAGGCGTCGGTGAGCCTGATCGTGGCCGCACCTGGCTTGGCCCGGCACAGCGCCGCCACCGGCGCGGGCCGGCTACGCGGGAGCGGCGACCCGGCCGCGACCGAGCTTGTGCAGCCAGCGAGGGCGGCCGCCGCAAGGCCCGCCAGGCCAAGGGCGACAGCCGGCAGCGGCAATGAACGGAGAGCGCGCGAATGGTCTGGCGGGGCGCCCCGGCGAATGCGTTGCATACCGATTGGATGCGCCGCCCTCGCCGGAGGTTCCGCCCCAAGCAAAAGTGCTAGGCAATGGCCGGATCTTCAGCCGGCGCCGGCGCGTTCCGGACTCGCAGCAGGGCGATGATCGCGCGCGCCGTGGTCACCGCCATCACCGCGCTGACGATCAGCCAGCCGCTGGCATCCCCGGGGTGAGCCTCGTTGAGCCGCTCGACGATGCCCCAGACGATCGTGGCCCCGGTCGCGACCACCATCGCCGCCGTCACGGCCGCCGCCGCGACCCCGCCGATCCGCCAGGTACGGGCCCCGAACTCGGCCGACCTGACCACGGTCACGACGGCCTGGGTCGCCACCGCGATCCCGGCGACGCCAAGCAGCAGCCAGCCAACCGCGAGCCAGAGCGAGCCGGCCGAGCGACCGGCCGGCAGCAACTGAAGGCCGCCGAGCCAGACGGCCGCGACCAGCACCGGCATGCCCATCAGCACAAACAGCCGCCGCTGCCCAGTCCGCGCCGCATAGCGGACGGCATCGAATCCGAACGCCAGCGCCGCGACCGCAGTCGCCACAACGCCAATACTCCCGGCCGCCTGAAGCACGTTATAGGCGTCAGGCACGGCCGGATGCAGGACCGCGACCTGCTGAGCCGAGATCGCGGTCGGGTAGATCCCCAGGTCATGGCCGAACCAGGCCGCGATCGCCGCGAACGCGACCCAGTTCCACAACACGCCGATAAGCGTGTCCTTCGAGCGCTCGGTCATCAACGCTCCCCTTCCGGTAGTCACCCAGGCGCTGACCGCGCCAAAGAACAAGTCGAACGCCATCGGCAGCGACTTCCGCCCGCCTCCGCGCAGATCAGAAACCAGCGATTCAAGCTCGTCCCCGTACCGCGCCCGCCAGTCCGGCGGATACGCGACCAGCAGGACAGCCGGCCACGGACGAGGCCGCGAAGGCGCTGGCGGCGGCACGGACCCGACCGACCGCAGCGCGTTCGGCGGATTGCCGTCCGCAGACCGCGCTGCCCTTGTTTGCCTACCCAGAGGAGCGTTCATCCGGCCCGTCATGGCGTCGGCCTTAGCTCAAGCCGACTGAGCCCGGTCGTGGCGACCCGCTGCGCCGTCTCCAGGTGCCTGGCCAGGCACTGCGCGCCCGAAGCAGTGATCCGATAGGGCCGCCGACGGTCATCAGCTGGCAGCGCCTCGATCCACCCCCGATCTTCGAGCCGGCTCAGCGCCCCGTACAAAGTGCCAGGCCCGAGCTTGGCCCCGGCGAAGGACTCGATGTCCTTAGCCAGCGCATAGCCATGCTTAGGCCCGTCGGCGAGGCTGGTCAGCACCAGCACGACCGGCTCGGTGAACTCCAAATTCAGCTCCCTGGGACGTTTCTACTACGCGCGACGATACTACGTCGCGCGATACATACGCAACACGTAGTAGTACGGGTGACGCCAAGCCACACCTCGGGCGGCATGGAAAGAAACGTTTGCAAAGCTTTCTTTCCAAAGCTATCTTTTAATACATGCCTGACAGCGCAGTACCCAAGGATCCGCGAGCCCCGTCGGTCAAGCGGATCACCGATCCCCGCGCGCTACGCGCGCTCGCCCACCCGATCAGGCTCTCTCTGCTCGGCGTGCTGCGCACGCATGGCCCGCTTACCGCGACCAAGGCGGCCGAACTGATCGGCGAAAGCTCGGCCAGCTGCTCGTTCCACCTGCGCCAGCTAAGCAAGTACGGACTCGTCGAAGAGGCGAGCGGCGGCCACGGCCGGGAGCGGCCCTGGCAGGCCACGGCCATGTTCACCGATGTACCCGAGATCGCGGACAGCCCGGAGTTCGCCGCGGCCGCTCACTTGTTCCGGTCAGTTGTGCTCGAGCGATATTTCGAGAACGCCAGCCTCTGGCTGGACGCCAAGGCAGCCGAACCCGAGGCCTGGCAGCAGGCCGCCCAGTTGAATGACCGGTTCCTCTACCTCACCGCCGCCGAGCTCCAGAACATAGTCGAGCAAATCGGCGCGATCATCGACGCCTACTCCGACCGCAACGTCAACCCCGCGCTCCGGCCGACCGACGCCAGGCTGATCTCCCTCATCAACCTGAGCTTTCCGCTGCTGCGCCCCCAGGAGGTGCCCCGATGAACGACGCAGCCCCCGCCAACCGCCGTCGCCTCGCCGACCGCATCCCGGGCCTGCTCCGCGAGACCGCCTTCCGGCGCTACTGGTCCGCGCAGTCGATCTCCATGTTCGGCGACCAGATCTCCTCCCTCGCGCTCCCCCTGGTCGCCGTGCTCGCCCTGCACGCGAACGCGGCCCAGATGGGACTCCTGGCCGCCCTCGTCTGGCTGCCCAGCCTGCTGTTCGGCCTGCACGCCGGCGCACTCGTGGACCGCCGAGGCCGGCGCCGGCTGACGATGATCGTGGCCGATCTCGGCCGGGCCGCACTGCTGATCAGCATCCCGGTCTGCTACGCCGCCGGCGTGCTCACCTTGTGGCAGCTCTACGGGGTCGCCTTCGGCGTCGGCACGCTGAGCGTCCTGTTCGTGGTAAGCGACCCGGCGCTGTTCGTCAGCCTGGTCCCCGATGACAAGTACGTGAGCGGCCAGTCGCTGGTCTACGGCAGCCGCGCGATCTCGTTCGTCGGCGGCCCCAGCGTCGGCGGCATCCTCGTGCAACTGCTGAGCGCGCCCGGAGCGGTCATGGCCGACGCGGTGTCCTACCTGGGCTCGGCGTTCTTCCTCACCCGCATCCGCCCGGCGGAACCGCCTAAGGCCGAGTCGGGCAAGGGCACGCTCATGGCCGGTGCCAGGTATATCAGGAGCTCCCCGATCGTGCGCTCGTCGCTGATCGCCGTCTCGGTGATCAACTTCTTCGACTTCGTCTTCCTGGCCCTGTTCGTGCTGTACGCCACCAAGTCGCTGCACATCGTCCCCGGCGTCCTCGGCCTGATCCTGGGCGCGGGCGCGATCGGCGGCGTAATCGGCGCCACGGTGACCGGCAAGCTCGCCGACCGGATCGGCGTCGGCCGCGCGTACACGATCGGCTGCCTGCTGTTCACCGCGCCGCTGGCCCTGGTCCCCGCGGCGGCCGGGCCGAGGCCGGTCATCCTGGCGATGCTGTTCGCGGCCGAGTTCGTCGGCGGCTTCGGCGTCATGGCCCTGGACATCAGCGTCGGCGCGATCTTCGCGGCCGTCATCCCGAACGAAATGCGCTCCCGGGTAACCGGCGCGTTCCAGGCCGTCAATTACGGCACCCGGCCCCTCGGCGCCCTGCTCGGCGGCCTGCTGGGAACGCTGATAGGCACCAGGCCGACCCTCTGGATCGCCGCCGCGGGCGCGACCTTCGGCTTCGTGCTGCTCCTGCCGACCCCGCTCCCTAAATTCAGAATGCCTTCGCAGGAAGAAAGCTTTGCGCCCGCTGAGTCGCCCGGCCAGAGCCCAGTCGAGTCCCAGGCCGCCTAACCCGCCTTGCCAGAGGCCAGTCCTCAGAAACCCTTGCGGGGGACGACGGGGCGGCGCGTCCCCGACGCAAGCTGCTCGCGCAACGCTCTGCATCGGGGACAAGCAACGCCCGCCGTTGAATCGCTGCCGGGATCGAACCCAGGCCGGCGCCTTCGAGCAGGTCACGTAGGTCACGCGAATCCCACTGACCCCAGATTCACCAGGCCACGCCTCATGATCATCTTCTCGACCGGATGAATACGCGCATTCACGCCCTGGAAAGCAGATGCGTTGGCATATTCATCTGTTCGGATCGGCTCCGCGACTAACCGGGCGGGACCAGGAGGCGGTGAAGTTGCTGAGCTTGAGCTCTGCTGAGCAGG
>DASYAT010000285.1:0-18928 GCA_036501205.1 Streptosporangiaceae bacterium
GCGCGGCGGACCGACCAGGCGGCGGCGGTAAGGGCTTGCTCCGCTTCGGCCGGAGTGAGGTGCGCTAGGTCGCTGACGATGCGGATCGAGCGCTGGCGGAACTTATTGTTCGTGCCGTTGAGGTCGATCATGTGGTTCTCCATCACGTGGCCGGCCAGCACCATGGCCGCCGTCGTGATGCGATTGAGCGCGAGCTTCTGCGCGGTGCCGGCTTTGAGACGAGTGGAGCCGGTCAGGACTTCTGGGCCGGTGTCTAGGAGGATGCCCAGCGCGGCGTCGGCGAACATCGGGGCGCCGGGATTGTTGGCCAGCGCGCAGGTCCAGGCCCCGGCCCGGGCGGCGGCCCGGAGGCCAGCGCGGACAAAGGGGGTCGAGCCGCTCGCGGCCAGGCCGATGACCACGTCCCCGGCGCCGATCCGCAGGTCCGCGAGCGCGCCGGCAATCGCGTCGACGTCATCCTCGGACCTGGCCACGGCCGCCGGTCCGGCCTCGGGGCTGCCGATAGAAAGCACCGCAAAGCTTTCTCCCTGAATCCCGAATGTCGGGGGAAGCTCAGCGATCTCCTGCGATGCGATCCGGCCGCTGGTGCCCGCGCCGATGAACACCGTCCGGCGGCCGGCTTGCAGCGCTGCGGATACTCGCCTTGCTGCCTCAGCCAGCAGCGGCGCAGCGGCCCGCACCGCTTCGAGCGCACGGTGCTCTTCGCGGTTCATCAGCTCGATGACGGCCGCCGCGTCCAGCTGCCAGAGGTTGGTCGAAGCCGGGTTGCGCTGCTCGGTGGGCGGCAGTGGCGGCTGGGGTTCGGTCATGAGTCCAGGGTTTCAGCGAGTCGCACCGCGCCGTCAAGCGGGCTGAGCCCGGACGGTGCGGCCAGCACTCCCGGCGGGCCGAGCTGGCTCAGTGCGGCGGTGAAACTGGAGGTCGCCAGGCCGCTAGTCCAGACGCCGCCGACCAGCGCGACCCGCACCGGGCCGGCCGGAGGGGCGCCGGCCGGAGAGATGCCGCGTGGCCGGACGTGCCGGTGGATGTGGTGCATCGTCGCGGCGGCGAGCAGCGCCAGCTCGGCGTCGAGCCGCTCGATCGCCCACGGGTGCCCGGTCTGCGCGGCCTCGGTCAGGATGGGGGCCGCTCGCGCCAGCAGGGCGCCCGGGTTGGCCGCCGCGCGGATCAGCTTCACGATCTGCCGCCAGTCACTGTCGCCGACCGCGCTGGCCACGCTCCGGGCGAACTCGCCTTGGGCCGCATCGGGGTCGTTGCAGTACCACTCAAGCAGGGAGCGGCCGAGCCTGGCCGCCGAGCCATGGTCACCCAGGATCCAGGAGCGGCCGCCGCTGACGGCGAAACTGCCGTCCGGGATGCGGCTGCAGATCAGCGAGCCGGTGCCCGCGATGATCGTCACGTCGGTGCCTTCGGGCGCGGCCGCGACCGCCGCGACGTAGTCAGGACGCACGTCAATCCGGGCGCCTGGGATGAGCTCGGCTAGCAGCGCCAGGAGCTGGTCCCGTTCTGCGGCGGCGCCCGCGCCGGAAACGCAGGCAACCACTCGTGCGGCCGGCGGGCACCCGGCGAGTGCCGCGCCGTAGCTGTCCAGCAGCGTCTGGCGATCGGCCATGATCGGATTGCCGGGCCCGCCGATGCCTTCGTGCACGACGACGCCCCGGTCCACGGCTCGCGCCCTGGTACTCGATCCGCCCGCGTCGATCCCGATCACCGCGCCGGTCAGGTTGGCAGCGCTCACACCTACGATCGTCGCTGAATGCAAGACTGTTGACACGGAGCCGCGCCTGTCCATGGAGCACAAGGCGGACGCGGTTTGTACGTGACCTTCTGAGGGACGATTAGTTTCGGGGATCTTGCTCGTCCAACCTCCTAGCAGCGGGCAGACGGAGCCACGATAAATACCCGGAGGACGGACATGACCGGCAATCAGATCCACGACCCGCAGGACCAGGCTTTGCTGGCGTTCCTCGCCGCTCAGCGCGCGGTGGTGCTCTCCATCGTCGAAGGGCTGGACGAGGAAGCGTGGCACCGCTCGGTTGTACCTTCTGGCTGGACGCCGGCCGGGCTGGTCGATCACCTCGGTGGGGCCGAGTGGCACTGGTTCCAGGGGGTCGTGGCTGGCCAGGTTCCCGGGCCGCCGCCCGACGCGGAGCCCTACGACCCGAGCACAGCGCCGGCGTTCGTCAGCGACCTGCCCTCAGCGGAGATCATCGCCTTCTACCGGGACCAGTGCGCGCAATCGGACGCGGTCCTGGCGGTGACTCCGCTGTCAGCGGTCCCGCTAGGCAAGCACGGCGACCCGGACGGCGAACCGCCGGACGTGCGCACCGTCGTCCTGCACCTGATCGAGGAAACCGCCCGGCACGCCGGCCACCTCGACATCGCCAGAGAACTAACGGACGGCAAAACCGGCCTGGGTTCACGCTGACCTGGGGTTATTCGGTGATCTTGGGGTGGCCGATGCCTGCGTGAATGATCCAGGCGGTGTGCTGAGCGTCATCGATGAGATACCAGATTCTCCCGCCGGCGGTTACCTCGTATTGCCAGCGTTCAAGCGCCTCGCCTTTCCACGTGCCAGTTCCTAGCGTCCCCTTCAGCCTGTGCTGCCGTTCAGGTACTGCGCGGGATCGCGGATCGGCCCTGATCGCGTCGAACGCGCGGCGCAGGTTTCCGGCGGCTTGCGCCGCCAATTCGTCCCAACCGCGTGCGGCGTCGTTGGAAGCAAACCGCAGGTCGTACTCACCTAAGACCGGTGGCGGGGCGGCTCGATCCCCCCGCCGTGGACTCATAGGCCCGGCTCCGGCACTAGCCCGAAGTCACCATCAGGCTCAGCCGTAAGGATCTCTCGCAGCGCCGGGTCAGCATGGACCTCAGCGGTGTGACGCCACTGAGCTAGCAGGACCGCGACCGGGGCCACGTTGTCCAGATCGGCCGCACCGCGAGCAACCATCGACAACTCGGCCAAGAAAACGTCCACGTCGCCATCAGGAAGAAATACTGTCCACGGCAGCGCCTCAGAAAGTACGTTCCGCAACGTCGCCGTGCTACTGGACCTGACTAGACCGGCTAGCAGCCGGGCGGCGAAATCGACTACAACGTCGTCGCGCTCCAGCTGCTCGATCCGCATAAGCGCAAGGTCACCGGCATCGCGCCGGCGCAGCCTCAGCACCCGAACCTGGTTCAACCTGCCCGCAGTGGCGGCAGGATGATGCAGCAGTTCGCTGAACGGCACATCCTCGTACGCAGCAACCATGACATCCACACTACCTTAGAACTCTGCCTGGCGGTCAGGCTGCGGGTCGTAGCGGGCATAGCCGGAATGACTCAAGCCCAGGTCGCAGCCGCCATGGGCCTAAGCCAGGTACGCGTCTCCCGCATAGAACACGGCGACATCGAGAAGATGCAGGTCGAATCCATCGCCGCCTACGTCGCCGCCATCGGTGGTCACCTGCGCCTAGTCGCCGACTTCGGCTCCGCCACCACCTTTATCGACTACGCAGAATCCCGCACCGCCTAATACTGCAGCCGTAGTCGTGACTCAGGCCCGGCGGGCAAGCAAGCTTGAGCCGCGCAGCCTGACCTCCGGCCGGAGCTTGAGGTCAGGCTGCGGGTCGGACTGGGCGGGTGCTGGAGACCATCCGGGCGGTGAAATCGGCCGTGAAATGGCGCCACCAGGACGGCTCTGCTGGTGACGTGATCCGGCGGGTCGGGGCTGGCGATCCGGTGATCCGATGGAAGATGGCGTCGGCCTCGGTGTCTGGGAGGCGGACGGTGGCGGCCCAGGCCGCGAGGTCGTCGTCAAGGCTCGTCATTTCCATCACTCCTCCGCAGCGTCATCGTAACGGTCAAGCGCCTCGGCGACGGCTCGCCGGGCCAGCGATAGCCGGTATCGCACGGTGCCGGCGGCCACACCCAGGGCGTCGGCTAGCTCGGAGCTGGTCATCTCGCCGGCGGCGGCCATGGTGAGGGTCACCCGCTGCGATTCGGGAAGACGCCTGATCGCCTCGCCCACGACCGCCACGCGTTCGGCCGCGATGACCGCGGTACTGACCGGCTGCTCCGCGCGGGCCGGCTCACGGGCCAGGACCTGCTCGGTGCCCGTCTGAGTGCGCTCATGCCGGTGCGTGTCCACCGACAGGTTCCGCGCCACGGTGAAGATCCAAGCCCGCTGCCGGTCCTCCGGCATGCCCGTCAGCTTGTCCAGACGCCGCCACACCCGCAGGAACACGTCCTGCATCAAGTCGGCAGCCTGCTGCGGGTTACCCGTCCGGCCGGTGAAGTAGGAGTGCACCGCGGCGCGGTTCGCCTCGTAGAGCCGCCGGAACTCAGCTTCGGAGTCCATCGGCGGCCCGGATCGTCCCGAACGCGTCAGTGGTGAGAACCTGCAGCACCCCGACCAGCTCAGGCGGCCCGGTAAGGTCGCCGAACACCGAGATACCGCTCACCTTCTCCAGGATCATCGCCTCGGTGACGCCGGCAGCGATGGTCAGGTCCGCGAGCACGATCAGGCTCACCGGATGATCGAGCAGGCGGAAATAGTCCGGGCCAAGACTGGTGCTCTCATAAAAGACCCGCGGGTCATCACCTCGATACCAGGCGGCCTGGCCGGTTGCCTGCAGGCGCGGCTCGATCACGTCGCGGCTGGCCGCCGGTCCCGCCAGCTGCCCGGTGATGAGCAACTGCCGGTAGCCGATCGTCGTAACCTCGCTGGTGATCACCACCTGCCCGGCGGCGATCAGCACGTCGTCGGCCTCTCCGGCGGGGTTGGCCAGCATCGCACCTGACAGTGTCAGCTGACCAGTCAGCACCTTGGTGTCCTGGCCGTCGGCGAACGGGAAGTAACTGACCGAGCCGGTGCTGCCAGCCAGGGCTGGCCCGAGAGCCGCCTCGCTGCCTCGGGGTGCGAAGACCGATCCGGTCACGTGGATCCGCTTCGGCACTGATCCGGTGACCGGGCTGGTGAGGAGCAGTATCCCGGTGACGATCAGCACGTCATCCGCTGCGCCCAGGCCCTCGCCACCCGCCACCAGTGCGCCAGTGTGCACTCGGACGTTCGCACCGTCAGGCACGTAGATGGTGGAGGCTACCTCCGAGGACGGGATCGCGGTGTACGCAGCCGCCAGCGACTCCGGCACGATGACCAGCGCCACCTCCTCGATCCGGCTGATCGCCGCGAGCTGTTCCGGCGCGGTCAGATGGCTGAAGTCCACGACCGGCTGGTCGCTGATCACCACGGGGCCGTGGCTCGCCTCATACTCGTTCGTCACCAGAGTCACCTTCCCGCCGTCGTCGGCCGCATCCGCCCGGCCACCGTTGCCGGCCAGAGCGCCGGCCGGTGTGCCAGCCGGTGCGACGGCTGCCTGGCTGCCACCGCGCGGCGAGCCGCCGCGGCCCGCCGCCTTTGCTCAGCTTCTCGCAGCAGATCTTCGCTGCGCATCTTCGCCATCATGAGCTTGAAGTCATCCATACCCTGTACTACGGACGGCTGCCCGAAGTGTTGGGTCTGGATGAGCGGGGCGGCCTAGCTCCTCAGGAGGCTTGCGGAAGGATCTTCCAGGTGGTGCCGTTCCACAGTTCGGACAGCGGCTTGCGGACATGGTTGACGGTGCGGTAGCCGACCGCCAGGCAGAATGTCTTGACGCAGGCGACGCGGCTGAGCTTGGAACCGCGGCCGGCTGACTTCGGAGGCGCGGGCCTGAACTGATGCCCGTTCCAGGCGAAGAACCCAGCCAGTCCCGAGGTCAGGCACCTGGTGCTAGTGGCGCAGGACAACGTACCGGCCAGGAAGCAGGCGCCGCCGCAGGTGGGCGCGGGCCAGGGCAGGTGCGCGGAGGAGGAGACGTTCTTCCAGGACTGGGAACTGGCGTCGTAGGTCGCGACGTACGCCTTGGACGTTGTCTGATCACCTATGGTCAGGCAGAACGTGCCGGTGCACGAGACCGCGGTCGGGATCGTCACCGAGTTCTTCGCCGGGAGATCGCTGATGTGCCAGTCCTTGCCGTTCCAGACGGCAGCGCTGGGCTGCGCGTCGACCGTCACGCAGGTTGTGGCGCTGGAACAGGAGATGTCGAAGTCACCGCAGGCCGAAGGCTGCGTGTTGCAGATGTCCTTCCAGGATTTCCAGGCCTGGCCATTCCAGGTCTCAGGGATGGGACCCGACTTGTGGGCTCCGACCCCGTTGATGACCGCGCAGAACCGGCTGCTCGGGCAGCTCACGTCCGACTTCGGGCTATTCGGTCCCGGAGTCATGAAACGCCACGTCGTGCCGTTCCACACCACCGCATCGAAGAGCCGATCGGTATTGAACGCCAGGCAGAACGTGCGCGTCGGGCAAGATACGTTCACCAGCCCGTCGCCCGGTGGATCGTTCAGCTGATGCCAGGCACCGTGCTCCCACACCCACGCCACGGATTTGTTATTCGCGCTGCTGCCCACGGCCATGCACCAGCGCGACGGCAGGCACGACACCGCTTGCAGTGCGCCGGTGTTCTTCGCGGTAGGACTCACCACGGGGGGACTCGCCACGGCGGGCCCGGAGACTGCCGCGGAAGCGGAGCCGGTCGCGGGCAGGTTCGTTGCGCAGAAGACCGCCGCGACGACCACTACCCCGACGCCGAACCTTCGGCTCGCCCGGGCCAGCCAGCCATTGTTCACTGCCATTGATTTCCCCCGATCTGGTCGGCCCAGCACCTGGGCGCTGACACCCACGACCGTAAGCCGAACTGGCCAGCCGGGAAATAGGGAAGAATCCCCGTATTGGAAGAAGGGACTACCTACATTACGCGGCGGGCTGGCCTCCATCGGAGTGGAGGATGGTGCCGGTGGTGCCTCTTGAGCGATCTGAGGCTAGCTCGCCACCCGCCACATCCTCGAGCCGGCTGATCCTACGGACCCCGGCCCGAAGTGTTGGGCCGGGGTCAGCCGATGACGGGCAGCCAAGCGCCGGCGGAGTGATACATTTCTGAGGCGCCAATATGGCTATGCATTGAACGCTGTCGGGGGACTCGGCGTCTGCATTGTGGTCATACCGGTTTTGCGGCGCCAAATATGGCTCGCCAATTCGATCGCACACCTGGGGGAGCGTGACTATATGCGTACGCGGATAAGGGAAACGGTAGCGCGAAGGGCCGCAATAGGCGCGGCAATCGCCATGGTCGGCCTGGGCTTCGCCCCAGTCGAGGCCGCACTCGGCGCCAGCCCGATAGCGGTGCCGTGCAGCACGGCGGCGCTGGCGGCGGTCATTAGTTCGGCTCCGGACGGCTCTCTGCTCGCCTTGGCGCCGTTCTGCACGTACAGCGTCATCACTCCTTTGCCGGACATTACCGGCAGCCTGAGCATGTTCGGCTCATCGACGACCATCCGGCTTAGCTCACTCGCGACCGTTCCGGCCTCCTCGCTGCTCACCGTGGACGCGAGCGGCAACTTGTCGCTCACCAACGTGAACGTCAGCGGCGGCAATGCCGTGAGCGGCGGCGCGATCTCCAACCTCGGCCGACTGGCCATCAGCGGAGGCATATTCAGCCGGGACCAGGCCGGCGATACTGGCGGGGCGATCAACAACGGGGGCACACTGGCCGTGACCGGCGCTAACTTTACCGAGGATCGCACCGGTCTGTACGGCGGGGCGATCGGCAACGGAGCGACGGCGACAATCCGCAATTGCTCGTTCATCAGCAATTCCGCTCATCAGGGCGGTGCTATCGCCAATATTCCGATTAAGAAGGGGCCCATCCTGCCCGGAATCCGGGCATCCAGCGAACCGAACGCGCAACCGCCGTCACCTGTACTTACCGTGGCCGGCAGTTCATTCACCCGCAACATAGCTGAAATGGGCGGCGCTGACTTCGGCCTGAGCCAGCAGGCATTCACGAACGACAGCTTTACCGACAACGGCAATACGACCACTGACGGAGCCGGGGCCATATTCAACGACGACGCTCCGTTGATCCTGACCCGCTCCACCTTGTCCGGCAACCAGGCCGGACAGGGCGGAGCTATCCTCGACAACTCCGGCGGAACGCTGACCAGCGATAACCTCACCAACAACGTCGCCGACGCCACGGTAAACGGCGGTGGCGGCGGCATTTATTACGAGGGCCAGATCCTCATCTCTGACAGCAAGATCAGCGGCAACTACGCGGCCGAAGACGGCGGCGGTGTCTTCGCCCGCGGCCCGGGAACGATCTCAGGCACCCAGATCTTCAAGAACCAAGCCCGAGTCCTCGGCGGCGGCATCTACAACCACAACAGCACCGTCATGCTCAGCCACTCCCCGGTGTACACGAACACCCCGGATAACTGCGCACCCGCCGGAAGCATCCCCGGCTGCGCCGGATAAAGACAGGCCGCCCAAGACCGCGTACGGGGCCGGGCCGATCAGTCGGGTCCGGTCCCTAGGCGGACGGGGCGCCGCCGTCGGAGTGCAAGATGGAGCCGGTAGTGCCTCTTGAGCGGTCAGAGGCTAGGAAGACGTAGCTGCCCGCATGATCGGCGCCGGTGAGAGCGACCTGAAGCGGAGTGCGGCCGCGCAGGTCGGCGGCACGATCGGGCCCGTCGAGGACTCGGGTTTGCAGGCCCAGGCTGGCCGGGCCGGTGAGGTCGGTGCCGAGAGTTCCGCCGGGGGCGACGCCGTTGACGCGGATCGCGGGGGCCAGTTCGTGGGCCAGGGCGATCACGCAGCCGCGGACGGCGAACTTGGAGGCTATGTACAAGATGCCGCCTCGCCCCGGGTAGAACCCCGAGGTTGAGACGGTCAGGATGACGGACCCGGTGCCGGAGCGGCGCAGTTCATCGACAGCCGCCTGGACCGAGACCAGTTGGCTCAGCACATTGGCGCGGAACAACTCGTCAAACCCCTGGTCGAGTTCGGTCGGGCTGAGGTCGGTCAGGCCTCGGTAGAAATCGAAGATCCCGACGCAGTTGACCAGCACATCGAGCCCGCCCAAGCGGTCGACGGTCGCCGCGACCGCGGCGGCGGCATCGACGGCCAGCGTCGAGTCGCCCTGCCGAACGACGCAGCCAGGCATCTCGGCGGCCAGTCGGGCGCACTTGGCCGGGTCGAGTTCGAGTGCGGCCACCGCAGCGCCTTCGGCCGCGAACGCGTCGAGCACCGCGCGGCCGATCCCCGAGCCGGCGCCGATGACCAGCGCCCGCTTGCCGTCCAGCCAGCCCATTAATCGTCCGGGCCGGGCGCCTGCTCGCAAGGCGTGCCCAGCAGGCGGGTGAACAGGTCGTGGTCCTGCCAGGTCAGGGCCTCGAGCTCAAGCGGGCAGAGCAGGATCTCCGAGCCCGAGCTAGGCACGAAGATCCGCAGCCGAGCTCCGTTCCTGGTGGCGACCCGCTCGACCACGACCTCAGCAAACTCATTGCCCAGCCGGATCTGGTCGCCGGCCCCGGCCTCAGCTTCGCTCACAGGAACACCGCCAGATTCTGGGTGCGCAGCACCGATTCGTCGACCGTGATCTCCCGCCGGGCCAGCCGCAGTCCATCCGGGGTAGCCCGCAGCAGGTCAGAGCGCCCAGCCGACACCAGGTCGGCCTCACGCGTATCGCCCCGGCTGCGGAACAGCAGCAACGCCGACTCGACGGCCAGATCCGCTCCGGTTAGGAAGGTCCGGACGTTCGATACGAAGTGCCTGGTCCGCGAGGGCGGATCCTCGGCCCAGGCGTGCTCGGTCGCGAACCGCTGGACCCGCTTGCGCAGCGAGTACAGGTTCTCGTCGAAGTGCGCCATGTCACCGAGTGAGTCGAAGCCGGCCCCGCGAGCTGTCGTGACCCGCACCGGCATCAGGTACTCGACATCCTCGGTGAGGAGGCCGAGCCAGCCGTCATAGTCGGCCGCGTCCAGCAGCGCCGCCTCCTCGACCAGGAACTGGTGCGCTTCCTGATGCCGAGGATCGCTGTACGGCAGCGGCCGTCCCGCCTTCACCTGGGACTCCCCTCGAGATAGTCGGCCCACCGGCTCAGCCAGTGCCGCTGGTTGAACTCACCGAATCCCTGGTAGGCGGTGCCTGGCCCGGAGAACCCGGCTAGCGGCGGCTTGATCGGCTTGTCATCCGACGTCAGCCCCATCCGGCTGTTCAGCCGCAATCGCCTGGCCATCGACCCGCCCGCCATGTCGGTGATCGATACCCAGTTCTCGACGTCGTCCTGCTCGAACATGCCTGAGCTGCCGAAGCACATCAGGTAGGCCTGGTACGACTGCCGCTTGAACTCCTCCGGCGCACCCGCGTCGACCGCGAACCAGGAAAGCACTTCGGTCTCCCGCTCGGACACCGGCTGCCACTGGCGCAGTGAGATGAACGGCGCCACCTTCCCGGTCTCGTCGATGACCGGCCAGTTGTGCACCAGGCTGAGATTCGGGAACAGCGTCGCGGCCGACACCATGAACCCGTCCTGCTCCACCAGCCGCCGCTGCCCGTCGGTCCAGGCCTGCGCCATCACGCCGATCATCTCGGCCGGATAGCCGACGTAGGCCAGTTGCTCGTCGAACGTGCCGCCGGGCGGCAGCTTGTACGTTGTCCCTGATCCCGGTCCGGCCAGGTACAGCGCCCCCTCCTTGCGCTTGCTGGCCTTCGGCTCGCGGAACAACCCGATCTCCACCACGCTCGCGTGGGTGTGCGGCGTGTGATAGCTGTCTCCGGCGAAGTTCTCCGCCCCGATCTTCCAGTTCGCCTTGACCCGCCAGCGCTGCGGACCCCGAAGCTCAATGCCGCTCGGGCTTTGTCGCGTATAGAAATTTAGGTAGAAAGCAAAGTCGCCGAGCCAGTCCCGCAGCCCAGGCGGGTCAGGCCGCAGGCTGATGAAGATCAGGCCGTTGTAGCTGTCCAGGGCAGGCGCGGGCAGCAGCGACTGGCCCTGCCGGGCGAACCCGTCCTCGCCGCCGTAAGCCTCCTCGTGAAACGGCAGTCCGACCAGGCGCCCGTCGTTGCGGTACGTCCAGGCGTGGTACGGGCAGCGGAAGTGGGACGCATTGCCTAGCTCGGCCCGGCACACCTGCATGCCCTTATGCAGGCACATGTTGAACATCACCCGCACGGTCCCCGACTCGTCCCGCGCGACGATGAACGAGTCAGCCAGCACCCGCCGCACCACGTAGTCGCCAGGAGCCGGAATCTCAGACTCGTGCGCGAGGAACACCCACGCCTGGCTGAACAGCCGGTCCCGTTCCAGCGCGAAGATCTCGGGGTCGTTGTAGATGTGCGCCGGGATGAACCCTCGACGCACCTCGTCCAGGTCAATCATCGGGTGTTAGAGCCCGAGGCCGGCGTGATCTAGCCTGGTGAGGTGGTAGCGCCATACGTTCTCCTCGTTCAGGGTGCTGCCTAGGTCTGGGAGCTCGGCCACGTCGGCGTCGGGCAGGTCGGGCGGGTGGCCGCCGGCCTGGGCGGCGCCGAGGATCACCTTGGCCAGGGCCTCGGCGTTGAGCGCCCTGATCACCGCCTGCTGGATACTTGCCCCGGTCGTGGTCACGCCATGGCCCCGGAGCACGCAAATCGGCGCCGTTCCCATCGCGGCGAGCATCTCATCGGCCAGCTCGGCCCGGCGGATCAGCACAGCGCGCGTATAGATAGGTATGCCTTCTCTGGCCATCCGCATCGCGGGGATGTTAAACGAGCCGACGACCGGCCGCAGCGTGAGGCCAGCCAGGTCGGCGGTGACGAGCGCGGGCGGATGCGCGTGCACGACCGAGGCCACCTCGGGCCTGGTGCGCATCGTCTGCACATGGATCGGAAGTTCGCTGGGCGCGGCGTAACCGTCCGGCAGCTCGTCCTGGCCGTCGAAGCTCACTCGATGCACGTCGTCCGGAGTGGTGAACAGCAGCCCAGACTCGCGCGGGCCCCGGCAGCGAATAAGCAACGCGTCAGGACCGACCCGCACGCTCACATGACCAAGAACGTCTGCGGCCAGCCCAGCCTGGGCGAGCACCCGGCAGGCCAGAGCCACTTGGCGCCGCAGTTCCACGAGTTCCATCCAGGCTCCCCCGGGGGGTCTGTCCTAGGCAGTGCCTTTCTGCAACGATACGACCTGCGGTATCGAGCGAGAGCGGGCGGATGCAGAGCTGGATTCATGTCATCGAGTGGCGGGCGACGGTGCACCCCGGGGTCACCGCGCTGGTCGATGACCGTGGAGTAACGCTCACCTACGCCGGACTCCGCTCGGCGCTAGAGTCCCGGGCCGGAGGCTGGTCCCAGCTCGGGGTCGGTCCAGGAGATATCGTCGCGGTACTGGCCAAGAACAGCACGGACTTCCTGGTCCACACGTTCGCGATCCTTCGCGCCGGCGCAACCCCAGCGTTCCTGAACTGGCGGCTCTCCCCCGGCGAACTGACCGAGGTGCTCGCCTTGGTCGAGCCGGTCGCGATCGTGGCCGACGCCGAGTTCACCGCGCTGGTCGAGCGGGCCGCACCCGAACTGTCGAACCGGGTGATCATGGGCGGCGGATCGGCTCCGGCTGGCTGGCTCGACGGCGCGCGTCTGGACGGCCCGGTTCCGCCGAGGCCGGCGTTGTCGGCGAACGACGTGCTCGCGCTGGTGCACACCAGCGGGACGACCGGGCGGGCCAAGGCGATACCGCTGCGGCACGGCGCCCTGCTGGTCAGCGTCGCGGGGTTCGCGATCGAGATCGGCGACCAGGTCGTCGGCTCGCATCATCTGCAGATCCTGCCGCTGTTCCACCTGGGCGGGTTCGGGCAGTGCCTGCAGGCGCTGCTGACTGCCGGGACGGTGTACGTGCACAGTGCGTTCAACCCCGGTGCGGTAGTCGATGCGATTGAGCGCGACCGGATCGAGTTCTTCACGGCCGGCCCCTCGTTGATTGACCTCTTGGTCGCCGAGATCCGCCGGCGCGACGGGGTTGATCTCTCCAGCCTGCGCGAGATCGCCTACGGGACCGCGCCGATCACGCCGTCTTCGCTCACCGCCGCGATCAAGATCTTCGGGTGCCGGTTCCGGCAGATCTACGGCAACACCGAGAGTCAGTCGATGATCAGCCTGCTGGCGCCCGAGGATCACCAGCCCGGGCATCCGAGACTGGCCAGCGCCGGGCGGGTGTCGTTCGGGTGGGAGGTCAAGATCGTCGACCCAAGCGACCCGACCGCAACGGCGGTGTCCCCAGAGCAGCCTGGCGAGGTGCTGATCAAGGGCGAGTGCCTGTTCTCCGGGTACTGGAAAGATCCCGAGTCGACGGCGGCGGCGTTCACCAGCGACGGATGGTATCGAACCGGAGACATCGGCAAGCTGACCGCCGACGGCTACCTCTATATCCTGGACCGCGCCAAGGACATGGTGATCAGCGGCGGGGAGAACATCTACCCCGTCGAGGTTGAGGCCGTGCTCGCCCGGCATCCGGCGATCGCCGAGGTCGCGGTCATCGGCCGGCCCGACCCGGTCTGGGGCGAAGCCGTGCACGCGGTGATCAGGACCGTCGACGGGGCCAGTCTCAGCGACGACGAGCTGATCACCTGGTGCAAGGAACGCCTGTCCAGCTTCAAGTGCCCGAAGACCGTCGAGTTCACCGGGCCGCTGCCGCGCACCACCACCGGCAAGGTACTCAAACGCGAACTGCGTTCCCGGTACGGCCAGGGAGGCAGCCAGTGAAGCCGATCGGACTGTCGATTGCGTCGCACAGCGGACTGCCGCCCGCGAGAATCGGCGAGCTGGCGGCCGCCGCCGAGACCGCCGGGTTTGGTGCCGTCTTCGTTGCCGAAGGGCACGGGGACGCGCTGTCGCTGTGTCACCCGATCGCTGCTTCGACGGACTCGGTGCGGGTCGGCACGGCGATCGCGAATGCGGCGCTGCGTCCGCCGGTGCTGGCGGCCAAGACCGCCGCCCAGCTCGATCTGGCTAGCGACGGGCGATTCATCCTGGGGCTTGGAGTCGCCAACGCGGTGATGAACAAGCGTTTCGGCATCGCGCCGTTCCAAGCTTTGCAAATGATCGAAGAATATACATACGTCGTGCGAGCCGTTCTTAGCGGCAAAACGGACGGTTATGCCGGCCAGATTTTTACTACCGGGATGGTGCCGCTCGACAGTCCGCCGGTGCGCGCTGAGCTGCCCATATACCTCGGTGCGCTCGGGCCGCGGATGCAGGCGCTGGCCGGCCGGGTCGCCGATGGGGTGATCTTGAACTTGATGACACCGGCCCAGGCCGGCCAAGCCGCCGCGACCGTGCGGGCGGCCGCGGCGGACGCCGGTCGCGATCCGGCGACGGTCGAGGTCGTCTGCGTGGTGCACGTGTGCGTGTCCGACGAAGCCGATCAGGCGGCGGCCGCCGCTCGCGCCGTCGTGCCCAGGTACGTGCTGCATCCGGCGGTCGGGGCGCTGTTCGGCGAAGGCGTTGATCTCGGGCCGGCCAGGGCGCGAACGCTAGCCGGTGACCGGGCTGGTGCCGCCGAGGTGGTGCCGCAGGCAGCGGCCGACGCGTTCGTGGCGCACGGCGATCCGGCAACGTGCGCGGCCCGCATCGCCGAGTACCAGGCGGCGGGAGTCGACCTGGTGGCGCTGTTCCCGATGCCGGTCGCCGGTGACTGGCAGTACGAGCGGGTGATCGAGGAGTTCGCGAGCAGCTGAGAGGTGACCATGTCCAGTGAGTCGTCGATTGACGTTGTGATCCGGTTCTTCGCCGCACTGGAGGCCGGCGACATCGAGACCGTGCGGTCGATCTACTCGCCGGACGCGCTGATCTGGCATAACGACGACCTGATCGAGCAGTCGGTCGATGACAACCTCCGGGTGCTGGCCGGACTGCATAAGGCCGTGTCCGGGCTGCACTACGAGATCGTGCGGCGGGTGCCAGCGCAGGACGGCGTGATCCAGCAGCACGTGCTGCGCGGAACGCTCGTGAACGGCCAGCCAGTCGAACTCCACGCCGCCATGTACCTGCAGGTCAGGGACGGTCACGTGACCAGGATCGAGGAATACCTGGACTCGGCGAACCGCGCGACCATCCGCAAGGCCCGCGAGGCGATGAGCGCCGGCTAGCTCGGCTCTCCGGTGCCTGGCGCCGGGCGTGTGGTCCACGAGCACTCCTGCAGGGCACCGCCGGGCAGCCGACCCAAGTCGCGAACGTGACCAGGGCTGGCTGGGGTCCAGATTCCGATCCGTTCCCGGTTCGGAGTGCTGACCAGCAGCATG
The DNA here is from genome assembly GCA_036501205.1 of Streptosporangiaceae bacterium. Taxonomy (GTDB): domain Bacteria; phylum Actinomycetota; class Actinomycetes; order Streptosporangiales; family Streptosporangiaceae; genus Chersky-822. The sequence continues at coordinate 15,136 of DASYAT010000285.1, forward strand.
GTGCCGGCCGGATTCCAGCAGCCAGGTATCCATTTGCCTGGCAGCTTGGCTCGCACCCGACCCGTCTCGCCAAGGACGACGCTGTGCCTTCCGGTCTGATAGCCAACCGCCAGGCCGTATCTGCCCCAGGCCCATCCGCGAGGGAAGCCGGGCACGGTCACGAAATGCTGAACAACCTGTCCGCGCGGGTTCACAGCGAACAGCCGGTCGTAGGCGTCCGGACCTTGCGCGGCCAGGATCATCGTGCCGGTCGGACTCCAGGAAAGGTCGGCCAACGTGGACGACTGAGGTAGATATCTCGACTGCTTCGCCTGATAGATAGCCCGATACCGGGACGCCGGGCTGGCCCAGTACAGCAGCCGGTCGCGCGACCATGGTCCGTGCTTGACGCCCTGCTCGGCAAACGCCACGTCAACGATCTGCCCGGCCGAGTTGATCTGGGGCGAGTCGCCGACGCCATCGCTGAGCAGCCGAGGCTTGCCTGCGACCATGATCTCAGCCTCGTCGACGCCGGACCGGGCGTCCCCGAGCACTAGTCCGGCGGTAGAAGCGCTGAAATTCGACACCCCGTACTGCGATCGGTTAAACGTCAACTGCCGGATCCGTCCGGTCACGAGGTCTGCTCGCCACAAATTCGCCGAGATCGCCACGTCACCCAGCAGCAAATACAACGTGCCCTTGCCCAGTACAACTGTCGCGCCCGCAGGCAGCACCGGCCGGACCGCCCGATGCCCGGCTGAACCGCCCGATGAGCACGCGGCCAGCATCGCCAGCGCCGTGCAGGCGACCGCTGCAACCAGGTACGGCCGACGGCCGCCTACGCATATCACGTCGCGTCCTCCCTACCTCAGAATCCGGCCGGGCACGAAGCCTCGGCACAGAACGCCCGAACCTGAACCGCAGCGCCATACTTGAAGTTCACGGTGCCGCCGGTATCGAATTCGTACAAGGCGTGCCCGACGTTGCCTTCGCTGCTTCCGGTGCCTTGGAAGAAGAGATCGTGCGAGGAGACGTAGAACGCGTTCACCCGGTTGATGTCGTACTTCTGCCATGCTTTCGGCACGGCCAGATTGGGATCCCCGCCAGTGTCACCGGAGTGGGTAGCGTAGTCCTTTACCTGCGTGCTCCCGCCGATCGACGCGACACCCTTGCTCAGCTGGAAATTCAGCGTGGCGTTGGCCGAGCCGTTGACGACCTTGGTGCCCCATTTACTGCCGATCATCAGCGCTCTTGTGTATTTGAGGACGATCGCACCGCCGTCGAACCACTGATGCCAGTAATTCCAGCTATGCCCGCTACCGACCAGGCACATCTCCACTTGGAATGTCGGTCCGCTAGCCAGAAATCGAGCGTGCTTGACTGAATACGGCGACAGGAGCCACGTCATCGAGTGCGAACGACCGCCATTGTGCACGGTCAGCGGCTTGTAACCGACCAGGTTGCGATTCTTCCTGGTCTCGACGATGCAGGTGTACCTGGCCGCCGACGCCACGCCCGGACTAACCTCCGCGCCGGCACTCACGGAATCGATCTCCACGCGCCCGCTCGTGGCATCAGCGGTTGCCGAGAAACTGGCGCTTGCTGAGACAATTTCCGGCTTACTTGCAGGCCGCCCTGGGCCTGCAGCCATTGCCGGGCCAGTCCCGCAGACCATCCCGGCTATGAGAGCAGTGCCAGATAACGACAATAATGCCCGCTTCCCTAAAGCGTTCCCCGTCATGTTCATTTCCCCTCTGCGAGCGCAGTAACGCCCTTAGTTGCGATCAGGAACGTATCACGATCACGGGTGGACGACAATCGAAGTAAAGACAATGGCCCGAAATGCCATTGTCTTAAATGAGCGGCAGTTAGGCTCAGCCGACCGCGCCCGGCCGGACTATTCCCGCTTGATAGGCGAAGACCACTAGCTGACAGGTCGCGGGCGATCGCCAGGCGCTCGGCCATGGCTCGGCATTCAAGCTCTTCTTCTCTGGCTCGCGCGAGCGATGGCCGCACTCCGCTAGTGGTGATCCAGCCGGGCACCACCGACGCCAGGTAGCCGATCACCAGCGAGCCGATCGCCGCGACCGGAAACGCAAGACAGCGAAAGGCCTTTTGATGACCCGCCTTGCCGTTAGCTTTGGCTTCGCCTTCCAGGCATGTCGAGCACTACGCGCTGGCCTGCCCGGCTGATAAGCAGGCGGTAGTGGTCCTCGCGGGGCTGGCCGGCGGCGAGCCAAGTGCGGTAGGCCGTCTCCAGTTCGTCCCACAGTCGTCTGTGCCCGTACTGGGTGACTATGTGCTTGCCATCCGACTGGGAGTCGCATGCTGCCCATGACTGGTAGGGGTCGCCGGCTTCTGCGAGGTGGAGGGACAGTGATCCGTCGTCGTCGGCCCAGGTGGTGATCACGAGGCCGGGAATTTGCGTGAGGGCCACGTGCCGCTCGCCCCAGTGTTCTGCGATGTCATGGGGGTCGAGGCTGGTGGTAGTGGTGTCCGCGTCGTCGGCGTGGTGCGGCTGCCACAAAGTGGTGCCGGTTCGCTGCGAGCGGGCGGTCATGAAGTTGGCTGGGCCGTGGAAAGTGCCGACTGCTGATCCGCTGCTGGCGGTCAGCCGGACTTTATGGCCGGTCCATCCGGCCGGCTGCCATGGCAGGACGGCGACGCCGCCTGGCTGGAGTTGCTCGATCCAGGCGTAGGGGATCGTGGTGATGCCGCAGGTGACGTGGAGCCGGTCGAATGTCTCCCCTGGGCGTCCGCGCAGGCCGTCGGCTTCGATGACCGTGGGCGCGTATCCCGCCGTCGCCAGGTTCGCGCGGGCGGTCCTGGCCAGGTCCGGGTCGATTTCGAGTGAGGTCACGTTGTCCTGGCCGATGCGCTCGGACAAGAGCGCGGCGGTCCAGCCTGTCCCGGTGCCGATCTCCAGCAGGCGGTCACCGGGGCGTGCGCCGAGCAGGTGGAGGAAGGGCAGCACGACGCAGGGCGCGGACAGCGCGCAGGACGGTGCTCCTAGGTCGATGGCCGGGTCCGCAGCCCCGTCGTCGCGCTGGGTCACGATCGCCATGTCGCCGTAGACGGCGGTCCACCAGCCGCCGGGGTCGGTGTCCCGGTCGATAGGGCGGGCCGGCGGGCCGTCTGCCCTGCCGGGCAGGGCATAGGCGCGGGGCGGGGTGAACAGGTGGCGGGGCACCGCATGAAGTACCGGCCGCCAGGACTGGTCGGCGAGGTCGCCGGTGGCGATCATCCGGTCTGCCAGCGCATCTATCCGCGCGCTGGCACCGGTCACTGCGGGCATGTGTCTCCTGCCAGGAGGTCGGCCAGTGCCGTGGCGATCGGGATGCCGGTTTCAGCGGCAAGCCAGCCCCACTCCCCGGCCTGGTTCGTTTCCAGGAAGATCCAGTTGCCCGCCTCGTCGCAGATGAGGTCGGCAGCGCCGTAGACCAGGCCGAGGCGCTGATGCAGCTTCACCAGTCCGGCCGCGACATCCTGCGGCAACTTGATCTGTGAGTAGGCTAGCGCGCCATAGTCGCTGCGCCAGTCCGTGCGCGCCGCCTGGCTGCCGGCGTCGATGCGGACAGCGAACACCTGGGTGCCGACGATCGTGACGCGGGCCTCGAACACCTTGGGGATCTGTTCCTGGAACAGGTGCGCGGTCTTGCCGAGCGCGGGGTCAAGCAACTCGTGCAGGTCCTCTACCGGCGAGGTGTAGATCACCCGCACTTGCCCCTCGTCGGCGTGCCAGACGCCATCGAGCGGCTTGTAGATGATCGGCCGGGCGAGTTGGCTGGCCCAGTCATAGGCCGTGCGCGGGTCG
>DASYAT010000286.1:0-9239 GCA_036501205.1 Streptosporangiaceae bacterium
TCGCGGCACAGCGGCGACAGCAGCAGGTCGGCCTCGGCCTCAAAGGGAAGCACATTGGGCGGGTCGAGGAAGAAGTTGACTCTGAGCAGGTTGACGAACCCGGCGTCCACCACCACCGGCAGCGCGGCGTGGCTCGCGAGCCGCAGTACTCCGTCCGAGGTGTCCCGGCGGAGGTTGGCCAGGAGTTCGGCGGCGGGGATGGTCGCGGGCTCGGTCACAGCGGTCGCTCCACCAGCGCGGGCCGGCCGCGCAGCACATCGACCGCGCCGCCGAGCCCTTCCCTGGTCAGCGGGAACATCGGAATATGCCGGCCGACCAGGCCGGCGGTGCTGCCGGTCCAGTGCGCTGGCCGGGCCGGGTTGAGCCAGGTCACGGTCGACAGCTGCGAGGTGAGCGCCTTGAGCAGGGCGATCGTATCGAGCAGCCGGTCGGTGTCGAGTCGCTGGCGGGCAGCCCCGGCATCGCTGATCACGACCGCGGCCGTGGTCGGCCCGACCTCGGCCAGGACCGAATCGAGGTCGCGCGGCGTGGTCAGCTCGGGGTCGTCGTAGACGCGGCCGTCGTCGAGCGGGCTGATCAGCGACAGCACCTGATCCAGGTCCGGCCGGAACGGGTCGGTCAGCTGATCGAGCACCGACCGGTCGCCGGCGGCGGGCAGATCGTGGAAGTAGACCTCACGCACGTTGTCGAGTCGGCCGGCGTTGCGGATGGCCCGGACGACGTGGCCGACGTAGCTGTGGAACGGGGTCATGGACCCGTACCGGTCGATCAGCAGCAGCAGCTTCGCGGTGTTGCGCCGCCTGGGCGTCAGCACGGGGGGAGTCACGACGCCTGACCGGCTTCGCCGCTCGATCGTCGCGGCCACGTCGATCTCCACCGCCGGCCCGATGCGCAGCGGCCGCCGCAGCCGTCGCCAGGCCTGCGCGACCTCGCGATCGGTCAGCGGAAACTGCGGCACGAGCACCAGGCTGCGATCGACCTCGCCGGTGGACGGCGGCGAACTGACCAGCTCGGGCGCCAGGCTGGCCTGCAGCGACGCCCCGGCCGGGGCCAGGACCGGCCGGGAAGCCGAACCCGGGCGAGCGGTCGGATGAGCAGAGATAGCCCCAGCCGGGTCCAGCCCGGCACCGGCCCGATCGACGTCGGCCTCGACGGCAGGCGTCGCCCTCCAGTCGTCCAGCTCGACCCGGGAGAACGCGGCCCGCACGATCTCGGCTTCCTCGGCCGACTTCGCCCACAGCGTCACGCAGAGTTCGCGCAACCGCTCATCGGAATCCAGGCCGAAACCCGCGGTCAGCGCGGATCGCAGCGCGTCGTAGTCTTCGATCCCCATCGGGAAGCCGCGCCTGCGCAGCTGGTGTGCGATCTCCCAGAGGAAGGACGGCAGGCCGCCGTCGGTCATGTCCCGGCCAGTCGCTTGACCCCCGCGAGCCGGTCGGTCGCTCTGGCCTGGTCTCCGCGCTGCTTCAGCAGTGCGCCGGCGTACGGCAGTTTGGCCAGCTCGGTCGGGTCGGTGCCGGTCAGCTGCAGATAGCCGACCCAGTCGAGCAGCTCAGATAGTCCCGGCTTCTTGGCCAGGTCAAGCTCGCGCAGGCGCAGCAGCACGTCGATCGCGGCCGAGCGCAGCTCGGGCTCGCCCGCGCTGTGCAGGCTCAGCACCGCATCGAGCTGAGCTCGGTCGGCCGGGAACTCGACGTAGTGGAAGACGCAGCGGCGCAGGAACGCGGCCGGGAGCGTCTTCTCCTCGTTGTTGGTGATGAAGATGATCGGCCGCAGCCCGGGCCGGTCGGCGGGTACGGCGAATTGCTGTGTTTGCCCACCCTGGCCAGCCACCTCGGGGATCTCGAAATCGAGCTGGTCGAGCTCGCGCAGCAGATCGTTAGGGAAGTCGATGTCGGCCTTGTCGATCTCATCGATCAGCACGATCGACCGGCGGCCCTTCGCCGCCCGGTCAATCGCCCGGCCCAGCGGCCCGAGCTTGACGTACTCGCGTGAGTCCGGAGCGGCCCCGCCGGGAGCCAGTTGCGAGTCATAAAGCCGCCGCACGGCGTCGTAGCTGTACAGCAGATCCTGGGCCCGGCTGGTCGACTTGATGTAGGCCTCTTCCAGCGGCAGCCCGAGCGCGAACGCGACGGCGTGCGCGAGCCTGGTCTTGCCCGCACCAGGATCGCCCTGGAGCAGCAACGGCCGGCCGAGCGCGATCGCCAAGTTGACCGCGTTCTCCAGCTCCTCGCTGGCCAGATACGGTTCCCGGCCGACGGTCGCGCGTACGACCTGGTCCGTCTCGGGTACCGGGTCGAACGCGGCTACCTCGATCTCCCGGCTCTCTGGCTGCTGGTCGTGCCGGTCGAACCTCGTCGAGTCGTCGAGCCGGAGCCTAGTGGGCATTGCCGCATCTCTCCTCTAGCAGTTGCCGGAAGCTCTCCGCGTCCAGCCTGGCCATCTTGATCGTCTCGTCCATGGCCTCATACAGGTAGCGGACTTCCAGCCTGCCCTCGTAGTGCGATTTCTCGTGCAGAAGCTGAGTCCAGGCTCGAGCCAGTTCTTTTCGCCAGCCCCGCAGATCCGCCATCTCGTGGGTCCACAGATCGACGTCGGCGAGCTTGAACACCGGCGTTGGGAGCACGGTGACGCCGGCCGGGAAGACGGCGTCGTGGCCGCCGCTGAGCAGGAGCACCAGGTAACCATCGGCCGCGCCGACCTGCGCGCAGATTCCCTGCCAGAACGCGGTCAGGGTGGGTTCCGGCACGCCGACCGCATGGATCTCGCACAGCACATTGGCCGACTTGAGCTCAGGCAGGTACCTGGCGACGTCCCTGATGTGCCGGGGCACGCTGCCGATCTCGGGCAGCAAGTTCATCCGCTGCTTGATCTGAGCCTGGCCGAAATAGGCGGCCAGCCAATCCGAGAACTTGCTGAGAAAGGCACCGTCGGGATAGGTGAACCCGAACGCCAGCACCCGGCCGGTCGCGGTCAGCGCGGCCTCCGCGACCTCGCGGCGCAGGCCTTCCAGATCGAAGTACCTGGTGTCGAACAGCCGGTGAACGGCCGCCGCATCGGTTCCGGCGGCGTCGGGATCAAGGGCCGCTACGCATTCCTTGAGCTTGAGATTGCGCGGTCGCTTCTTCCACGAGGCGTTGAAGAGCTCGTCCAGCCAGCCTTCCCGCTTGGAATCGGCTAGCAGGCGCTGAATACGGATCGGATAAGTTTTCCCGTCGGGCAGCGTCCGTTGCGTTTCTCCGTAGAACAGCATCATTTCAAGATCGTCGGGCGCGAACGCGTCACTCAGCGCCTCGCCCAGCAGAAGCAACTGCGGACCAGTCAGTGCAGCAGCATGCTTGGCGTCCATCCCGCCCCTAGCCCTTCGACCCGAAGTGCGACGATAATACCTGGCCAGCAGGCCAGATCAGGTTCGGCGCGGCAGTACCGGCGGCGCGGCCGGATCGGCGGCCAGATAGTCGGTGATCGCCCGCACCGGAATAGCGACGTTGCCGGTCGGCTTAACGGCCGCTTCACCGGCGTGATGCAAGCCGACTAGTTCGAGCCTGGCGTTGAAGCAGGGCGAACCGGATGAGCCAAGCATCGTGTTGACCTGATGGAGCAGCCGGGTGCCGTTGTCATTCAGCCCATTCGACGGGCCGAACGCCAGCTTCAGCGGAATCCCGGCCGGATGGGTCAGCAAGAACAGCGGACTGCCCGGCTCGAACCCGTCGACACCGACCTGGTCGATCCAGCCGCGTTCTGGTGCTTGGGCGAGTTGCCCGGCCCGCCCGGCCGGCGCCAGCCCGGCCGCTTCCGATAGCCTGAGCAGCGCGAAATCGAGTTCGTCCGGCGGGCTGGACCCGGCCAGCCAATCGTCGGCTAGCTCAAAGAGCGTGCCCTGATCCACGGTCGTTCCGTCGGCGGTGCGCCGGTAATCAAGGCGCAGCCTGGTATCGGCCGGGCTGGCCCGCTGGTTCAGCAACGGCTCGATCACGTGATAATTCGTCAGGCAAAGGTCGGGGCCGACCAGGAAACCGGTGCCTATGCTCAGGTTGCCGTTCACCTCGACCCGGCCGACCTGTCCTTCCAGCTCACCCAGCCGGGACCGCCAGCCGCTCACATCGACGAATGGCACCGCGTCGCTGATGATCCGCTCGAGGTTCGGCGGCGCCGAACTGAGACCCAGTTCGGCCGCGAGCCGCTGAATCTCGGCGTTGCGCGGTCTGGCTTTCCTGGCGGCGGCGACCAGGTCGCCGATGCGGCCCTCAGAGTCCAGCCTCCGGATCAGCTGAAACGCCCTGGTCGTATAGGCGTCGGCGAGTGTGAGGTCTTCGCGCCGCAGGTCGAGCATGTAGAAGAGGAATTCGTCCAGCGCGTCCGGCCCGAAGGCAGTCCGCAGCGCCTCGCTGAGCCGCTGGGCCTGAGCGCCGGTAATCTGAGCCACCCGACGCATTGTCGCAGATGAAAGGCGGCCCGGTTGCCGGGACTGGCCCGCGACGAGAGCCGCTCTGGTTTCCCGTTTCAAAGAACCGCAAATTTTTATATAAAAAATGCGGGCGCTTTTCACCGTGAGTTCGAAAGGCCAGTGTCGCGGTCGGCGGTCGAGTTCCTGCGTTACAAGTCGGTGAAGGCCGCGTAGCGGCTCGGCGAATTCGTCCGCCGCTCGGATCCGGCCCAGGAGGTTCCGGTTCCCGGCGACCACACAACTGAGCCAGGCCGCCTGGATACGGCTGGCGGCTGGATGCCACCGCCTTCGGGGACCGGGTGGACCGCGGGGGCCGGTCAGGCCGGGTGGCTCGCCAGGCGGACGCAGGGGAGTTCAGCTTGTGGATGCTAGTAGGGATCTGCACCGGTTATCCTGTGTCCCTGCATTTGTATCTTCCGGCTATTCAGCCGATTCCTAAAAAGGAGCCAGCGATGCGGGCTACGAAAGCCTGGGGGCGCGTCGTACGGTCGGGTCGGCTGTCGGTCGCGCTGGCGATCGGCGCGCTGCCGATCCTGGTCTTGTCGCTGAGCGGCAGCGCGAGCGCCGCCACCCAGACGGCAGCGGCTGGATGCACGCCAGGATCCGGCGTTCACCTGGTCGGCAAGCGGCTCACCGATACCGAGCTTTCGAGCTACTCAGAGAACGGCCAGTTGCGCTGCGCCGACCTGGCCAAGGCCAATCTCAGCGGCCTGAGCCTGATCCAGGACGACCTCACCGGGGCCAACCTGCGCAAGGCCAACCTCAGCGGAGCCGATCTCGGCCAGGCCACGCTGTCGCACGCCCAGTTGCAAGGCGCGACCATGGCGAAGGCCGACCTCACCCAGGCGACGCTGATCGGCACGAACTTCTCGGGCGCCGACGCTCGGTCGGCCAAGTTCGGTCAGGCCACCATGACCGGCGCGAACCTGTCGAAGGCAACTTTGATCTCGGCTGACTTCGGCGAGGCGACGATCAGCCGGGCCAACTTCACCAAGGCGAACCTGACCAAGGCGTCGTTCACCGCGGCGACCGCGAAAGGCACTAACTTCAAGAAGGCGAACCTCACCGACGCGGAGTTCACCAGCGCGGACCTGACCGGCGCGCACTTCAAGGGCGCGAAGCTGACCGGCACCGACTTCACCAGCGCAACCAACCCGCCTTCGACGGCAAGCGGCCCGGGCGGCTCTGGCGGTCCGATTAGCTTGCCGGGCATCGGGAGCAAGCCGACTATCAGCGGACCGCCGATCGATAAGGGCCAGTGGCAGTCCTACCTGCTGATCGGCTCGGCCGTGCTGTTCGCCCTGATGGCAGCGGCCTCGGTGCGACGGTTCTTCAGTGCCCGCATCCGCAGCGCGCTCCTGAACCGCGGGATCGGCGCCTACAGCGGCTCCGGCCTTGGCGGCGGCAGCTACGGTCCCTACGGTCAGGGCGGCAGCTACGGTCAGGGCGGCAGTTACGGGCCGTACAGCCAGGGCGGCGGCTTCAATGCCGGGTTCGGTACCGGGCCAACCGGGCCGGCCGGAAGCGCGTTTGATCCGCCGCCCGGCGGAGGCTACGGGCCAATGCCGGGTGTCGGCGGACCGGGCGGGGTCCTTGGCGGCGGCTACAACCCGTCCGCGCGGCCGTTCCGCCTGGTCCTGGCTCTCATTGGCGCATTCGTCACCGCAGCCGGGATCTGGTGGCTCGGCACCGCCGTGATGAACGCGGTGCTGGTGCCGGTCGGCAGTGCCTACCAGGTGTGCGAGTCGACCTGCTCGACCAGGTTCGGTAGCTCGGTGACCATCAGCATTGTCATCGGCGTCGTGATAATGATCGTCGGCGGCATCCTGCGCCGGATCGGCACGGTGCGGTTCTACTACTGATGCGGCCTAAAGCTCGCATTGAACGAGAGGTCCTTCCGTCAAGGTCGACTCGCACGACTGCGCCAAGGATTTCCTCCGGGCGAACTGCACCGAGGGCATGACCACCTGGAAGCAGCAGTTCAGCTGGTCCGGCCAGGTCGTCATCACCCGCGAAAGCTGAAGTAGCTGTTTCTGCGCGGCCCCGTTTCGGCTCGTTGGTCGAAGCGGGCCGACCAGCCCAGCGCCGGGATTTTGAATGGAGTATTGTCTGGTTGCGGGATGTTTGCCGGGTTATGGCACGGTCAACTCTTCACCACGCGGAAACGGTCCACGAACCTCGGACCCGGGGCGACTGTGATCACGGCGATTTACCCGGATGCCTGCCGAAAAGTCGGCACGATCAAGGAAACTGTCCCCATATGCCCGGATTTTGGTGGCGAGTTTTCGCTTGGCGTTGAGTTTTCGGTGCATATGGCGGCTAAATCGCCGTCAAGCGAAAACTCCACACGATCATGGTCGCGCCAAGCACCGACGCGAGATCCAGCCGGTGGCTAGGGAAAGGTGATTCGACCCCAGGTCAGGCTGGCGAAGATGGTCATCGAGAGCAGGCCGTCGGTGGCGTAAGGGCGGATGATTTCTTCGACCGACTGGTCGAAGTTGGCTGCCTCCTGGCCTGGCATGAGTTCTCTGGCCAGGCTTGAGGTGGAGTGCAGGTACTCGACGTAATGCTCGATCGACTGCTGGAACTGTACCGGCGCTGTTTTCGCCTGGCCGGCGATCTCGAAGAGGCCAGCGGCGGCCAGTTCCTCGGGCGGGTTGTAGCTCGAGTCGAACTGCTGGTTGCGGGAGTGGAGGCGGATCACTTCGTCGAGTTGGGTCTCCCACGGTACGTCGCAATGGCCGTGACCGACTGCCACCAGGTAGGCCCCGGCCGTCATCACCTGGGCGAGCCGGCTCATCGTGGGTTTCGGCAGCATCCAGTGCAGGCTGGCGCCGGCCGTGACCAGAGCGTAGGGGCCGCCGAGGTCGGCGGCTTCTGCTGAGCCGAGAATCCAGTGCAGGTTAGCTGCGGTGCCGCCAGGCCGTCGACGGCCGGCCTCGATCATCGCGGTGGACGGATCGACGGCGTCCACCTGGTCCACTCGGCTGGCCAGCGGCCGGGCCAGTGCGCCTTCGCCGGCCCCGAGATCCAGCACCCGGCTCGGCCGGTCAGAGATCAGCCCGACCAGCAGGTCAAAGACCTCGGCCGGATACGGCGCCCGGTACTGGTAGGCCTGGGCCACGCCAGGATAGGTGAAGCTCTGAGCCAGATGCCGTCCCGCGTACCCGTCGCTCATGAGCCTCCTCGCCGTCGGCTCCATGGTAAGAGGACCAGAGCCGCAGGGGGCCAGCGCCGCTGCCCTGGTGACGGACCAGCCCGGCCAGGTGGCCGGACGCGATGCTTGTCAGCCGCTGGGCGTTCCGCGGGTTTGCGGCCGCGCACCAGCGCACTTCTCATCGATTAAACGCCACATCTCATCAATTGCGACGACTTCTCTATGATTGCCCTGGTTACAAATGCCGCATAGCGGATAAATGTTCGGTCTAACCAGTGAGTAGTCGCGTCTAACCGATGAGAAGTCGCGTCCAGCCGGTGAGAAGTGGCGTCAAAGCGATGACATGTGGCGCGTCGACTGCGCCTCGGCTAGGTGGTGGCGGCCTGGTGGGTTAGGACTTGGGCGAGGGTCAGGAATAGCGGGCAGTTCGGGATCTTCTCGGCGCCTTGCGATGACAGGGAGAAGAACTTGCCTTCTTGCCTGACCGAGACCCGGCCCTGGTCGATGGTGACGGCCTTGATCGATGACCACGGGACGAAGCCTTTCTGCGCTTGGATTCCGGTGGTGCTGAGCTGCAGGTCTCCGAAGGTTAGCTGTTCGCCGCGATTAAGGGCGGCGGCCGCGCCGGGAAGCTGAGCGGCGGAGATCGTGTCGCGGGCGCGGGACAGGAACTGGTAGAGCAGGAAATCGGCCGCGCGCGGATCGGCGTTGCGGGCGCCCTTGGCCGCCGGATCCTTGCAGTTGCCGGAGAACTTCTGGTTCCGGCCGTCCGTCGTCGCGAGGGTAAGCCAGAACATGGTGCCCGTGTAGCCGCCGTTGACGTAGTGCCTGCTGGCGAACCAGTTGACCGTCGCTACCTGATCCCAGCGGAAGGCTTGCGGGCCAGTGTCTTCTGGCTGCCAGACGAACCCGTTGTCGAACTCGTAGACGTATCCGACGATGCGAGCCTGGACGAAGGGCCGCTGCTTGACGATCGGGAAAGCGTCCCGCCACGTCCCCAGGTGCGTGGAGTCGGCCGCGGCCGTCGAGGCGGGAGACGGTGATGGCGGCTGGATGGACTTTATCTTGGACATTGACTCGCGCTCTTCTCGGCATCGCTACGACACATCGCTAGGTCATTAGCCGATTTTCACGCAGCGGGCTGGAGCGGCACTGAAGCGCCGCTGAAACCGGCAGCCAGGGCGACCCAACCCGGCGGGCGGCTCAGTCGTTTAGTAGGCGAGCGTTCGGGTGGCAGGGTGGTGATTTGTGAGCTGGGATCAGACGCTGGCCGGCCTGGTGTCCGAGCGCGGCGCCGCGCTGAAGCGCCATGCGTTCTTGCTGTGCGGGGGCGACGCTCAGGCCGATGACCTGGTCCAGGAAGCGCTGGTCCGGGCGTTCACCAGGCCGATGCGGGCGGTGCGCCCCGGCGGAGCTGAGGCGTACGTGCGGGTGATCATGGTGAACCTGTTCATCGATGGCACTCGTCGGCAGTCCCGCTGGAAGCGGGTGGCGCCGCTGCTGCAGCCGTCCGGCGTGCCGCCGGATCCGGCCGATCAGGTGTCCGGCCGGGACGTGATTGTGACCGCGCTGCGCAGGGGCGAGGACGATGTCGATCGAGGAACGGGAACTGCGCTCGCGCCTGGCCGCGATGGC
>DASYAT010000287.1:0-22949 GCA_036501205.1 Streptosporangiaceae bacterium
GCCGAACCGGACGGCGGTACCTGCAGCCCGGAAGCGGCCAGGAACTGCTCAATTCGCGCCAGCCGATCGCTTAGGTCTTGCAGAATCGGCCGCAACGACCCCCACTGAACCTCGCTGTATGTTTCCCGATCCATTGCCGCCCCCAAAGTAGTTCCAATGCCGATCGACCAGTCACATCATCTCGGTTCATCAGCCGAAACGGAACACTGGCCTGCGGACGCTAGGGCTGCTGCCCGGACTCCCAGGCCCGCACCCGGTCGCCGAACACCCTGGCCGCGTGCCTGAGCTCCAATTCCGGGTTCAGTCCGGCTGCCCGGGCCCTGGCCACGAGCGCGAACAGCTCCGCCCCAAGCTCGCTCACCGAGTCCCCAGCTGTGGCCGTGCCCTGATCGGCGGCGTCGTGGCCGGACACCTCGGCCAACGGCAGCTCGCCTATCTCGGCCGGAACGCCGCCCGCCTGGGCTCGCCGCTGCAACTGCGCGGCCAGCGACAGGGCCGGCTGGGCCATCGGGACGCCGTCCAGCGCCGACCCAGGACGGCCGTCGCCTGCGGCGGCGGCTCGTTCGGCCACCTTGATCGCGTCCCAGTTGCGCCTGACCTCATCGGGTCCTGACACCTGCACGTCGCCGAACACGTGCGGGTGCCGGCGCACCAGCTTCTCGGCGATACCGCGGGCCACGTCGTCGATGTCGAAGCCGGTACCGTCGGTTCGCTCGGAGGCGACCCTGGCGTGGAACACGACCTGCAGCAGCACGTCGCCGAGTTCGCCCCGCAACTCGGCCAGATCACCCTGGTCCAGCGAGTCGAGCGCCTCGTAGGTCTCCTCAAGCAGGTACGGCGCGAGCGAGGCATGCGTCTGCCTGGCGTCCCAGGGGCACTCCCGGCGGAGCCGATCCTGGATCTTGACCAGCTCAAGTACGGCCGATCCGAGTACTGCCGATCCGAGTACCTCGTCTGGCTCCGTCACGGCCGGCGCGTCAGCACTTCGGCGTGCTCTGGATCTTCGTCGGCGACGGCGCGGGCGAGGGTGCCGACAACGGAGGCGAGGCCGCCACGACCGCAAGCTGGCCGTAGTCGTAGGCCCCGTACTGCGGGTTCACCTTGATGCCCATGCCTTTAGCGGCCAGGCACAGCAGGTGCGTGGTCTTAGCGGTCAGGGCCGCCTGGCCGGTCGTGCTGGTCGGCGCCTTTCCGTTATCCAGTGCCGCATCGAGAGCGATCTGGACCTCGATCCAGGCGCCGAGCTGCGGCAGCATGTCCGGCGGCAGCCCGTTCAGCACTGCCGCCTCGGTGAGCGTGTCCCCGGCTTGGACTACACTCGCCTTCTCGCGGGCCAGCGCCGCCTGCGCCTCGGCCGGCGTGACCTTGATTCCCAGCTTCGTAGCGAGCTGATTCTCGGTGGCGAACCGCAGCATCCAGCTGAGCACCTCGCGCGGCATGTCGGCCGGCGTGTAGCCGATCTTCGTCTTGTGCTTGTACTTGTTGTAGCCGACGTTGAGGTTGGCGACCTCGGCCGCCAGCCTGGTATTCGAGATCCGCGCCTGCCTAAATCCAGAGACCCGGTAAGGCTTAGTTTTCAGGACCGTCTGATGCTGGTACAGCAAGGCCGAGCCGATGTGCCAGCTTGACGGCACACACCCCGATACCACCAGCATTCCAGCCAGGCCACACGCGGCCACGGCCGCCCATCTGGGCACGATCCGCCGCACTGTAACTCTCCTTCGCACGCCAGCAACCTTATCCCTGCGTAGCAGTGTTAGCCCCGGGGGGACGACCCCCCGGAACCCCCGCAGGGTCGGCGCCGAACACTGTATCGACCAGCTCCTCGCACCAGGCAAGCAGTTCGCCGTCGCGCAACGGCGGCGCGCCGAGCGGGGAAGCCGAGCCCACGCTGGTGCTCTGGCGGCCCGAGCCGACTGCACGCGAAGAGGGCCGGGAGCCAACCTTAGGCACCGGTACGAGCATGGTACGCACTGCGGGCTTAAGCAGCGTCCTCGGGTACAGCCGCTGCACCCTGACCTCGCGCGACTCGGGCAGCTCGACCGGAGCGAACCTGATGTGGCTGCCCTGCTGGGTAATGTCGGTCAGCCCGGCCTTCCTGGCCTTGAACCGCAGCCTCGCGACCTGGAGCAGGTTCAGCACGGCCCTCGGCGGGGTGCCGAACCGGTCGGTCAGCTCGTCAAGAACCGACTTGAGATCAGCCTCTGAATCGATCGCCGCGATCGCCGTGTACGCCTCGAGCCGCAGCCGCTCCCCCGGCACGTAGTCGTGCGGGATGTGCGCGTCGACCGGCAGTTCGACCCTGACCTCGGCCCGCTCGGCCGCGCCGTCGCCGCGCATCTCGCGCACGGCCTCGCCGATCATCCTGACGTACAGGTCGAACCCGACCCCGGCGATGTGCCCGGACTGCTCGCCGCCGAGCAGGTTGCCCGCGCCCCGGATCTCCAGGTCCTTCATCGCGACGAACATGCCCGCGCCCATCTCGGTGTGCTGGGCAACGGTCGCCAGCCGCTCGTGCGCGGTCTCGGTCAGCGGCTTTTCCGGCGGGAACAAGAAGTACGCGTACCCGCGCTCCCGGCTCCGGCCGACCCGGCCGCGCAGCTGATGCAGCTGCGACAGCCCGTACGCGTCGGCCCGGTCCACGATCAGCGTGTTGGCGTTCGGGATGTCCAGGCCGGACTCGACGATCGTGGTGCAGACCAGCACGTCCGACTCGCGGTTCCAGAAGTCGACCATGATCCGCTCGAGCTGATGCTCGTTCATCTGACCGTGAGCCACCGCGATCCTGGCCTCAGGCACCAGCTCGGACAGCCGCGCGGCGACGCGGTTGATCGAGGAGACCCGGTTGTGCACGAAGAACGTCTGGCCGTCGCGCAGCAGTTCGCGCCGGATCGCCGCCCCGATCTGCTTCTCGTCGTACGGACCGACGAAGGTCAGCACCGGATGCCGTTCTTCTGGCGGGGTCAGGATTGTGGACATCTCCCTGATCCCGGCGACGCCCATCTCCAGCGTCCTCGGGATCGGCGTAGCCGACATCGACAAGACGTCGACCTGAGTGCGCATCGACTTCAGGTACTCCTTGTGCTCGACGCCGAACCGCTGCTCCTCGTCGATGATGATCAGCCCGAGGTCCTTGAACCTGGTCTCAGGCGACAGCAGCCGGTGGGTGCCGATCACCACGTCGACGGTCCCGTCCGCCAGGCCCGCCTGGGTCTGGCTGACCTCGGAGTTGGACTGGAACCTGGACATCGCCTTGAGCACGACCGGGAACGGGCCGTACCGCTCGCCGAACGTCGCCATGTGCTGCTGCACCAGCAGCGTCGTCGGCACCAGGACCGCGACCTGCTTGCCGTCCTGCACGGCCTTGAACGCGGCCCGCACCGCCAGCTCGGTCTTGCCGTAGCCGACGTCGCCGCAGACCAGCCGGTCCATCGGGACGGTCTTCTCCATGTCCCGCTTGATCTCGTCGATCGCGGCGAGCTGGTCGGGCGTCTCGGCGTAGGGGAACGCGTCCTCAAGCTCGCGCTGCCAGGGCGAGTCAGGCCCGAACGAGTGCCCTGGAGACGCGACTCGAGCCGAGTACAGGCGAATGAGCTGCGCGGCGATCTCGCGCACCGCCTTGCGAGCCCGGCCCTTGGTCTTGGCCCAGTCGGCCCCGCCCAGCCGGTGCAGGCTCGGTGCCTCGCCGCCCGCGTACCTGGTCACCTCGTCAAGCTGGTCCGTCGGCAGGTACAACCGGTCCGGCGGCTGCCCCCGCTTGCTCGGCGCGTACTCGATGACCAGGTACTCCCTGGTCGCGCCCTGGATCGTGCGGCTGGTCATCTCCAGGTACCGGCCGACCCCGTGCTGGCTGTGCACGATGTAGTCGCCCGGCGTGAGCTGCAGCGGGTCAATGCCGCCGCGCCGCCGGCTCGGCATCCTGGTCCGGTCGCGCTGCCCGGCGGTGCGCTGGCCGGACAGGTCGGTCTCGCACAGCACGGCCAGCTTCAGCTCGGGCCAGACGAAGCCGGCCTCCAGCTCGCCGGTGGCAACGATCGCGACGCTCGGCTCGGGCGGGCCGTCCAGATCGCCGGTGCGCGCACCGAGCTCGGCGCCGCGCAGGAGCTCGGAGAGGCGTTGCGCGGGCCCGTGGCCCTCGGTTACCAGCACGACCCGCCAGCGGTCGGAAAGCCAGCCGCGGACGTCGTGGATTACCTTGACGGTGTCGCCGTGATAGGCCGTCGCCGGACTGACCATCAGGGTGAAAGATTCGCGTCCGTCTATATCGTCGGCGGCATTACCAGCGTCGTGCCCATCAGCCGCCCGGCCCAGGGCGGACTCGATCGACGCCCAGGGATCGGCGGGCGGGCGGCCCGAACCCGAGCCCCGCGCGAAGTCAGCCAGCGGCTCGATCGGGACCGAGGCCGGGTCAAACGCTTCTTGGCGGGACTGGCCAGGAGCGGCAGCCGACTGCCCGGCTGACCGACCCGCGCCGTCGGGGCCAGTCCGGCCAGAAAGCTCGTCGGCCTCCTCGCCGGACGCCGGCCCGGCGTACCCGCCCCCAGCCACACTCCGCTGCCCGGCCGACCCGCCCGCACCGTGGCGGCCGGTCCGGCCGGAAACCTGACCGGTCTCATCACCGGACGCCGACCCGGCCGGGCTGACGTCTCCTGACCGGCCCGGGCTGGCAGTCGATCTGGTTGCTGCGCCTGGGCCCGCGCCAAGCTTTCTCCCTGAAAGGTGTTGATCTTCTTCGGCGGCGAACGGGGTAATAGTCCACCATCTGATCCCCAGATCACCGGCCGCGGCGCGCACTGCCGTGATCGGCCTGAACGCGGCTCCGCCCAGGTCGATCGGGACCTCGGCGCCGGCGGCGGCGTTCACCCAGGACGCCTCAAGGAACTCCTGGCTGGTCCGCACCAGGTCGGCGGCGCGGGTCCTGATCCGCTCGGGGTCGCAGGCGACGACGATCGCGGCCGGCGGGAGCGAGTCGAGCAGGAGTTCCATCCGGTCGGCGAGCAGCGGGGCGAACGCCTCCATGCCCTCGACCGTGATGCCGTCCGACATCTTGCCGAGGATCTCTCCCAGGCCCGGGTACTCGGCGGCTAGCTGCTTGGCGCGGTGCCTGACCGTCGGCGTGAGCAGGAGCTCGCGGCAGGGCGGCGCCCAGAGCGTTTCCACAGTTACTGCTCGGGGGGACGACCCCCCGGGTCCCCCCGAGGCTGTACCCAGTGACCGCTGGTCGGCGCCTTTGAACGGGCGGATCTCCTCGACCTCAGAGCCGAAGAACTCGATGCGGAGCGGGTGCTCTTCAGTCGGCGGGAACACATCGAGGATGCCGCCCCTGACCGCGATCTCACCGCGGTTCGTCACGAGGTCGACCCGGGCGTAGCCGATCTCGACCAGCCGGGTGACGACTTCTTCCAGGTCGGCCTGGTCGCCTAGGTCCAGGCGGACCGGCTCGAGCTGGCCCATGCCGCCGACGAGGGGCTGCAGGACGCTGCGCACCGGGGTGGCGACGACCTGGAGCGGGCCTGACCTAGGGTCGTCGGCGTCCGGCTTGACCAGGCGGCGCAGGACCGCGAGGCGCCGGCCTGAGGTGTCCGAGCGCGGGGACAGCCGCTCGTGCGGCAGGGTCTCCCAGGCCGGGAAGTACGCGGCCGCGTGCGGGTCAGGCAGCAGCGAGCCGAGCGCGGTAGTGAGGTCTTCTGCTTCCCTCGCGGTCGCGGTGATCGCGAGCACGAACGGGGGCTTGGCCTCCGACTCGACTGGGGCCTGGCCGGCGCCGGTCAGCGCGGCAATGAGAACTGGCCGCAGGGCCGCTGGCGCGACCAGGTCGGCGCCGCCGCTCCCGGGCAAGCCGAGATATTCGAGGGCGTTTCTTAGATTCGGGTCCTCGGCGACGGTGCCGATCAGACCGGTGAGACTCATCGCTTCCTTGTCTGCTGCGTCGCTTCGTAAGCTCTGTCTTCGTAAGCTCTGTGCTTCTGAGGCATCGGGTTCTGAGGATCGGCCCGAGCTGTGTGCTCTTGGCGGCTGCTGGCGCCGGCCGGCGCGTCTGAGCCGATCTGGTGTGGAGGCCGGCCCGCTTGGGTAAATGCGGGCAGCACGACGGGCCCGCGTTCAGGCCTGAACGCGGGACGCCATCCAGTTTACGGCTTGGTCAGACAACACGCAGACGGCAAGTTGATAACGCCCGTGCGGTCCGGCAGGCGCGGCGCTAATCGGCTGGCCCGGCGTCCGGCCCGGCACGGGTACTCTCGTGCATGCTGCCGAGAGCCGGGAGGAAGCAGTGACCGCAGGGGCGCAGGCCGGAAATCCGGTTGATGCCAAGCAGGTTGATGCCGGGCAGGCCGGAGCCGGGCAGGTTGATGCCAGGCAGGCTGGAGCCGGGCAGGCTGGGCCGGAGGCGCCGGTCCCGGCATTGGCCCTGGACGGGCGTCAGCTCGGCGACCTCGAGCTGATCTTGTCGGGGGCGTTCGCGCCGCTGACCGGGTTCATGACGCAGGCCGAGATCGCCTCGGTGCTCGCTGGCTGCGCGCTGCCCGACGGCTCGCCCTGGCCGATCCCGGTCACGCTGGAAGCTCTCGCCTCGGCCGTGCCCGCCGGGGCCAGCCAGGTGCTGCTGTGCGATCCCGAGACGACGCCGCTGGCGGTGCTCGAGATAACGGAGCGAACTGTCGTCGCGGGCCGGCCAGGAGCCGACCAGGTCCGGCTGGCCGGGCCGGTGCGCAAGAACCGGCCGGTCGAGCACGGCTCGTTCCGGCGGCTGATGATCTCCCCCGAGCAGGCCCGGGCTGAGCTCGGCGGGTCGGTGGTGCTGGCGTTCGCCACCAGGGCGCCGCTGGGCAAACGGCAGATCGGCCAGCTCAGGCATCTGGCCGGCGGACTCAAGGCGAAGGTGTTGCTGCTCCCGCTGGTGTCCGGCCCGGCTTCGGTCGTCAAGCAGCCAGAGTCTTTGATCAGGACCGCCCTCGCCGCCGCCCGCAGCCTGCCGGCCGGGACGCTCGTGGTGCCGGTGCCTCTGGCGCCGCACGGTGATGACGCGGCCAGGGAACTGGCGGCGTGCGCGGTCGTGGCGGCCGCCTACGGGGCGACGCAGCTGATGGCCGGCAACGAGGCGGCGGTGGCAGCTGGAATCGCTGGCTCGGGCGGGTCTGTGCCCGCGGCGCTGCCCGGCGCGCCGATCCCAGTCGTGTCGGCCGGGGACTGGGCGTATGACCAGCGCGCCGAGGTGTGGCGCCCGCATTCGCTGATCGAGGCCGGGATGGAGATCGAGGACCTCTCGGCCGACCAGCTCGGTGACATGCTCGACACCGGCGCCGAGATCCCGGCCTGGTTCGCGCCGGACGCGGTGCTGAACGAGCTGCGGCACGCCCGGCCGCCAAGGTCCAAGCGCGGGTTCGTGTTGTTCCTGACCGGACTGTCCGGCTCGGGAAAGTCCACGATCGCCCGCGACCTGCGCGACCTGCTGGCCGAGTACGGCGACCGCCGGGTGTCGCTGCTCGACGGCGATCTGGTCAGGTCGCTGCTGTCGGCTGGGCTGGGGTTCACCAAGGCGGACCGGGATCTGAACATCGCTCGGATCGGCTTCGTCGCGACGGAGATCGCCCGCCACGGCGGCATCGCGATCTGCGCTCCGGTCGCGCCGTATGCGGAGGCTCGGGAGCGGGCCCGCGAGACGGTCTCGGCCGTCGGCGACTTCCTGCTGATCCATGTCAGCACACCGGTCGAGGTCTGCGAAGCCCGCGACCGCAAGGGCCTGTACGCGAAGGCCCGCGCCGGCCTGATCGATCACTTCACCGGCGTGTCCGACCCCTACGAGATCCCTGCCGACGCGATCCTGTCAGTCGACACCTCGGTGATCGACCGCCAGCAGGCCACAACCGCAATCATGGCCATGCTGACCGCCGGCGGCTGGCTCCCGGCCAGCTAAGCCTGGACCCAACCCCGGCCTGCAACCGCCGGCAGGCAGCAGGTGACCGTCGGCACTCCGGCACCACCCGCACCCCGGCACCACCCGCACTGGGCCGCAGCATCGTTGACCCGCAGGCGTTGTAGCTGGCCGGGTTGCAACGACAACGTTGACCCCGGGGCGCTGCTGGAACAACGTCTGCGAGTCAGCGTTGCTGTAGCCGAAAGGACCGCAACGACAACGTTGACCCGAAGGCGTCGTAACGGTTGAGGAAGCGAGCCGGAATCGCGGCCTAGTCGTCGTCTTCGGCGCGGGCGCCGGCGTCTAGGCGGTCGCGCAAGCCGGTGAACCGTTTGCTGATCGAGTTCGACATCGCGTTCCGCTGCGGCGTCAGCACGAAGTAGCTAGCTATCCCGCTGATTAGGATGGCGCCGCCAAGCAACAGGATGCTGCGCGCTCCGGCGACGTAGAGAATGCCGAAAGCGGCGATGAACAACCCGAATCGCAGGACGGTGTAGTAAAGCGTTGCGCGCATAACGAAGGCAAGCTTAGCCGCCAGCCGCGATGGGCGAGTCACTGGTCGGCTCGATCTCGGCTTCGCTAGTGAGCGCGCGGGCCAGCAGGGCCGGGTCTACATTGCCGCCCGACAGGATCGCTACCGGATGCGCCGCCTTCGGCAGCCCGGCCGACCGGAACAGGCAGGCCGCGACCGCGACCGAGCCACCTGGTTCCGCTACCAGCCTCGCACCGGTCGCTAGCTGGCGCATCGTCGCCAGCATCTCCTCATCGCTGACCGTCACGATGTCGTCGACTAGCGCGAGCATGTGCTGCATCGGCAGTTCACCGACCTGCTCGATGCGCAGCGCGTCGGCGATCGTGCGGGCGGTCTGGCTGGCCTGCCACGCCACTGGGTATCCGGCCCGCAGCGAGTCTCTGGCATCGGCTGCGAACTCTGGCTCGACGCCGATGACCTTCGCCGAGGGGTTCGCCGCCTTGATCGCGACGGCGACGCCCGAGATCAGCCCGCCGCCCGCGACCGGGCAGACCACCAGGTCGACCTCGGGGTAGTCGGCGGCGATCTCAAGCCCGGTGGTGCCCTGACCTGCGATCACGTCCCGGTGATCGTAGGGCGGGATCTCGGCGTAGCCGTGCTTTTCCGCCAGTTCCCTGACCGTGCCGGTTCGAGAGGCCAGGTTGGGCTCGCACTCGACGATCGTCGCTCCCGATGCCCTAGCCGCCGCGACCTTGACCGCTGGCGCGTTCTTAGGAACGACAACGGTCGCCGGAACGCCGAGCACCGCCGCCGCATACGCGACCGCCGCCCCGTGGTTGCCGCTGGAATGAGTGACGACTCCCCGGCTTCGCCTTTCCGGTGACAGCGCGCTAATAGCTGAATACGCACCGCGCAGTTTGAACGCGCCGGTTGGCTGAAGTGACTCGGCTTTGACGAGAAGTTGAGGCCGAAGGGCACGCAGTGGCACCAGCGGTGTGCGCAGAGCGATGCCGCTAAGGCGACTCGCCGCCTGTTGGATCTCATCCAACGACACAAGGTTAGACACCGCTCCACCCTACGTGTACGTGACGTGGTAGACAGGTCTCAGTCAAAGCGACCAACAGGGTTTGTGAGCAAATTTTTACGGAATCTAACTAGATTAGTGATCTTTGTTATTAACACTATGATGTGGGGAGTACCGAGTCGAAGTCTGTGGGGGGCCTAGGCGAGTAACGAGGAGAATCGAATGGATGGGCACAGTGATCGCCTGCTTACTCCCGGAGAGGTTGCGGCCCTCTTCCGTGTTGATCCTAAGACGGTAACCAGATGGGCAGCATCTGGTCGGATCAGCAGTATCCGTACCCCTGGTGGCCATCGGCGCTACCGCGAAGTAGAGATTAGAGCCTTGCTCGGCATCAGCGATGGGCCGAACAACAACTCTGAATCGGGTAACTGACTCCGGTCGGGTATCTTGCCGACCGCGCGAGTCCCGCCAGTGTCGCTGGGCCCGCGCGAAGGGCCTCGGGGGTTTCCGATGGTCCTGGGCTTCGGATGGCCTTGGACCAGAAGTCGTGGCCATTTCCTGTCTGATCAGCCGGATGATCAGCGGGAATGGCCCAGCTTTGGTTGTAGCTGCAAGTTGACTAGCTCAAGATGAGATTCGCATTCTAGGCGTCGCTCTATCAGTTCACCGGAGCGCTCGATCTGACGCCGATTAGCCGAACCTGAACGACCGGTTAGAACGACCGGCTGACATCACGGCATTCACCACGTCGGCGGTCGGGTATATAAGCGACCAACCGAGTTCCAGTAGTGCCGGGTTCATGTAGCCCACTTCAGCCGACACCGTTCAACTGCCGCCGTTCAGCCGGCGCCGTTCAACCAACACCGAGGTCTCCCGATGAACCACCACGGGCGAGATAGTCGAGGAACTGCCGGCGCAGGCGATCATCGCCTTCCCGCCAGCGTTCCCGGCGCTCGTCCATCTCCTCTTCGGTGAGAGCACCACCAGCGAGCCGCTCGTAGTCCGAGTCTGCCGGACCGATCTCTACGTAGGCGTCGCTGACAACACGGCCACCGCGCGCGGTCGCTGACTCGGGGACGAGCAGATTGCCGTTGGGGAGTCGTATGACGTACATCGCCGTATCATCACCACCCTTCAGATGCCGTACCGGACGTTGAAGTAGAGCATGACGTTGAGTGCCGCGCGGGTATTGCCGCTTACCATCTCTACCAGCGCGGGACGCTGGCTCGACGCGATAGCGGCGAACGCATCGGCGAAGAACTCCCTGCGCCCCAGATGCCCGGCTTGCCGGTGGAAGTCGCTGCTCATCCACGGCAAGCACGACTCGTAGAGGCGGACGAACTCAGCGGAATCCGACTGCCATTCGCTCGCCGACCCGTCGATGTCGTCGAGCGCGTGGCCGATCTCGTGACACATCACGTCGGGCGTTGGCGAAGGCCTTGACCCCACGATGATCTTGCGTTCGCCATAGGCGCCCGCGCAGACGTCCCAGGTCGCCCGGCCCGAAGGCAGCGGGACGCCGCTTAGCGCACCCATATCGTCGAGATCAGGCACTCCACCAGGCCCGACGTAGATCGCGTCGATGCCGACCAGAAGCCGTTCCTTGATCAGTTGCGGCAATTCCGCGAGCCGGTCGACCGCCTGGACGATCTGTGCCGGAAGCTCAGTACCTGATGCCCAGTCGCGGTGCAGGATCGGTTCGAGGTGGCCGCAGTGCCGGTGTCCGGCGGCCACCCGATTGCTCCTGGCCCGCTCGTACCACGGCACCTCCGCCCATACCTCGGCGCCAGCCGCCGCGATCGCCGCTGCCATCGCGGCATCGCCGACGGAGGCGTCCTGAACGGCTCCAGTGGCAGCGCGAGCGGCGGCGGCGGCGTTCGGGGAACGTGCCGCACCAGATGTACGGCCGCTGCCAGAATCGCGGGTGGCGCCGGACGTTCGACTGGAACCGGAGGTCCGAGCGGTGCCTGAAGTGCGAGAACTGCTTGAGGGGCGGCTGGCCGCGACTTGGCCGGGAGCGATTGCCGCTCGGACGGCCGCGTTGCCGACGGCCAAAGGTGCGATCCGGGCCGAGGCGGCGGCGCCGGTTGAGCCAGTCCGGCCCGAGTCCACCGTCCGCGTCGAATCCGCCCTACGAGCCGAATCGGCCCTCCACGCCGAATCCGCCCTACGAGCCGAGTCCGCCTGCCGCGCAGAATCCACAGTCCGCGCAGAATCCACAGTCCGGGCAGCGTCGGAGGTTCGGGGCGAGTCAGGCACACGGTTGGGGTCAGGCGCACGAGTCGAGCCGGGCGCACGAGTCGAGTCGGGCGTGCGGTTCGAGCCGGACCTTCGAGTTGGACTGGCGGTCCTGGACGAGCGAGTAGTCCGCCCGGAAGACGCCGGCTCCGGCGGCTTGGCCGACGGCGGCACTCCTTCGGTATCTGGCGGGCCAGCCGTATCGAGCCGACCGACGCTCCTTGATGAGCCAGACCGATGCGAACTGGCACCACGGGCCGCGCGAGCCGATCCGGTCGCGCCTGACGACGCCACCCCGGAGAATCCTCCGAAGCCGAGCAAGCCTGCTTTTCGCGCCGACCGTGCCTTGCGGGATGACGCGGCAGATCGAGACGAGCCGGCACCGCGGGCCGACTGCGTCTCGCTGGCCGAATCCGCGCCGCGCGGTGCGTCGCCTCCGCGAGCCGACCGAGTACTGACCGAATCCGCGCCGCGTGACGCGGCACCTCCGCGAGCTGACCGAGTACCGGCCGAATCCGCGCCGCGTGACGCGTCGCCCCCGCGAGCTGACCGAGTACCGGCCGAACCCGCGCCCCGCGAAGCGTCACCTCCGCGAGCTGACCGAAAACTGGCCGAACCCGCGCCTCGCGGTGCGTCGCCTCCGTGAACGGACCCGACGCCATGGGTCGAGTCGGCTGCGTCCGGCGGTCCGGCGGCCTCGGTTCCAGGCAGCCTCAGCGGCGGTGCTGCGTCTGGACCCGCACCACGGCGACCGGCCTGGCCGTCGAGCTGACCGTGGTCGGCGACGTGCCTCGACCAGGACGGCCCGATTAGGCCATCCGGCTCAGGGATGCCTAGGCCATGAAGGCCCAGCCCGGGCGCGTCTAGTCCTGGCCAGCCTAGTTCTGGCTCACCTGGCCTTGGACCAGCTAGCCCTCGCCCACCTATATCCGGCCCAGCTAGCCCTGGCCCACCTATCCCCCGCCCAGCTAGCCCGCGCAGGCCGAGATCGTCGATCTGGTCGGTACGTCCGGGCTGATCGAGCTGAGACAACCAAGGCTGGGATTGGCGCGACTGTGCCGCCCGGGACTGGGCCGGCTGAGGCTGGACTGACCAGGGCTGGGCCGACCGTGGCTGGATTTTCCCCGATCGAGTCTGCGCCGATCGAGCCTGCGCCGATCGAGTTTGCGCCGACCTCGCCTGGGTGGTCGTCAACGGCGCGGATCGAGACGAGGTCGCCGCCCCAAATGACCGGCTGTCCCGGCCAGGATCGAACGACCAAGGCACGCCCTGATTCGACGACGAACCGGTCGACTCCGGCCGTCCAGACCGCCGCGATCGAACCGACCGGCTCGGCAGTCCCAGCTGATCAGTCCAGCGTCTAGTCGCCACGTCGGCCGATGATGCACCAGCCCGCCGCACCCGGCGATGGCTGCCCGGCTGGTTGGGTGGTGCGCTGCCGGCGCCAGCCTGGCCCCGCACCTGAGTACCTGTCGCAGCTGGGTAGTCAGCCTCTGACCTGGGCCACAAACCGTATTTGGACCCGGGCCGGGCGGGTGAGCCGGCTCTGGTGCTCGACCGTCGCCTGCGTCGCAACAGACCCAATAACCGTCGCATCCGTGTCGCTCCCCCAAACGAGGTGAGTGCTCTGGTTATGACGGTATGTGTTTCCGTGTCACCGCGCATCACGAAACCGGAACGAACCACGATACGCGGCGGCTACTACGCGAACCGTGCCGTTTGGCGGCGACCCGGTCTGACCAGCGGTTACGCTGTGTCCATGTTGGTACTTGGCGTGGTCTTTGCCCTCGTTACGATCGGTTTCGTGATCCCGTGTGCGCTAGACCTAGCGATGACGCCGAACCGGCTGTTTGACATCCCGACGAAGCAGACCTGGCTGATCGTGGCGGTGGGGTTCTGGGCGTTCGGCGCGGCGGCCTGGCTGATCTTCGGGCGGCGCGAGATACGCATGCGCGCGGCCTGCGATGACCTAGCGCAGAGTTGGGGTACTCAAAGTACCAGTGGCCGCAACGGGCCCGGCCTGTGGTCAGCGCCAAGCCATCAAGCCACCTTCGGCCACCGCCCCAGCCCGCGCCGCAGGCTTCAGCCAACAGCCACCGCGCCGACCGGCTTCGTCGCCCCGGACGACAACCCCGAGTTCCTGCTAGAACTAGACCGCATCATCCGCGACCAACGCGGCGACGGCTAACTACCCGACCCGCCGGCCCAGGCAAAACCCACCCAACCCGCCGGCCCAGGCAAAACCATAGCCGCCGGGTCGCAGCCACCAACCCAGGCCCGACAGGCGGCATGCATCAGCCAGACAGGCCGCA
Source organism: Streptosporangiaceae bacterium (assembly GCA_036501205.1). Classification (GTDB taxonomy): domain Bacteria; phylum Actinomycetota; class Actinomycetes; order Streptosporangiales; family Streptosporangiaceae; genus Chersky-822. Next base: position 13,962 of record DASYAT010000287.1, read on the forward strand.
GGCAGCAGGTCCCACGCCAGGAACGCCGTCTGCACCAAGGAGCTCCCGCACCACCAGCCACTTATCCCGCCTTGGAACGTCTTATCCCTGGTTAGCGCCGAGTTTTGCCCGATTTGCGATGGTTACCCGGTGCCTAACCAGGGATAAGGGCGGCTAACAAGGGATAAGCGCACGCCTAGCCGACTCACTCATCACGGATCCCGACGCCTTGTCACGGGAATTGACAAATTTTGTCCGGATTGCCCCGGCTGGCTTGTCGATTATCCGTGATGAGAGCGCGGAATCAGTGATACGTGGTCAGGACGAGCCGACTCTAGGGCGACGCGAATGCGCACAAGCGTCTGCAGTGGCTGCTGTGACTCGCGTGGCTCCTGATCGAACTGCTCAAGCCGGACACGTCAAGCCAGGCGGGCCCCGCTGGGGATGCATAGCCCGACTGGCGCGGCCGGGCGACTAGACAGGCCAACCAAGGCACGCCCGCCACAGACAGCCCGATTGGCCCAGCCCGCCTGATTGGGCAGGCCAACCCGGGGGTCGGCTAGTGGATGCCGGCGTAGGAGTGGAGGCCGGTGATCCAGAGGTTGATGCCGACCAGGTTGAACATCAGGCAGCCGAAGCCGAACAGCTGAATCGCGGCGGCTCGCCGGCCGCGCCAGCCGGCGGTGGCGCGGGCGTGCAGGAACGCCGCGTAGACCAGCCAGGTGATGAACGACCAGGTCTCCTTGGGGTCCCAGCCCCAGTACCGGCCCCAGGCATGATCAGCCCAGATCGCGCCCGCGATCACGGCGAAGGTCCAGGCCGGGAAGGCGAACAGGATCGCTCGGTAGGACAACTGGTCGAGCTTGGCGGCGCTGGGCAGTTGCGCCATGATGCCGGCCATTCCGGATTCTTCGCCGTCGGCCACCTTGCGCTCGTGCCGCGCGGCGAGCAGGTACAGGACTGTCACGACCGCGCCGAAGATGTACATGCCGATCGCGATGATCATGGCGGTAACGTGGATGGCGATCCAGTAGGACTGGAGCGCTGGCGATACCTGACCGGCCGGCGTGTAGACGAATATCACGTCGACGGCGAGCGCCACCACGACTGGCAGCAGTACGAACAGGCCCATGTAGTAAGCGCGGAACTTGACCGCCGCCAGCGTGAGAATGAGGACGGCGGCGCAGGTGATCGCCGCTATGAACTCGTACATGTTGCCCCAGGGCACCCGGTCTTCGGCGATGCCTCTGGTGGTGATCGCGCCGATGTGCACGATCAGGCCGATGCAGGTAAGCACGAACGCGGTCCGCAGCCAGGGCCCGGTCGGCCATCGCGAGGTCGAACGGATGCCCGCTGAGCGCGAGTTGCCCGAACCGTCACCGGAGTCGTTCAGGTCAGCCAGCTCCGAGATATCGGCCGGCTCAGCGCCGAACGTGCGCTCGGTCAGGTCGTCGGCTCCGGCCACCGCGCTGGCTGCTCCCGCCCCGACCAGAGCCCCCGCGCCGACCTTTTCCTTCGCGCGATCAGTGTCGGCTGGAGCAGCAGCAGAAGAGTCCAGGATGTTCTTGCCGTAGACGAAGTCGCACGCGTAGGCGAGCATGGCGAACCCGTACGCCATGATGGCCGAAATCAGCGCGGCGTTACTGACATCGGCCAGGTCGGTGTTGACCACGGCTAGTCACTCTCCCTTTGACTGAACAAGAGCTGCCTCTTGCCCATCTGGCTGTTCGAGCCCATCCGGCTGTTCGAGCCCATCCTGCCGTTCTTGTTCTTCGCCATCCCCCGGGCCAGGGCTATCCCCCGGGCCAGGGCTACCGCCAGGTCCAGGGTTACCGCCAGGTCCAGGGTTACCGCCAGGTCCAGCCTGCCCCGCCGGCGCGGCAACCGGAGCGCTAACCCCGCCAAGCTTGGTCATGAACTCATCGGTCAGCTCAGCGAACTCGGTCTCAAACCCGCCGGCCGCGTCCGAGCGGGTCAGCCCGCCCAGGGTGACCACCGTGTGCCCGTCCTGCGTGACCGCCCGCACGAACACCCGGCGACGGCGCACCAGGAATGACATCAGCAGGCCGGCCAGCGCGGTCAGCGCCGAGATCAGGGCGGGCAACTGACCGGGGTCATAGGTGATCGCGAGGCTCGCCCACTGCCGGTAGCCGGTGAACGTCAGCTTGCCAAGGCCATGCGGCAACGTGATCGACTGGCCCGGTGCCAATGGCCGGGGCAGGACCGCGAGCCGGTGCATGTGCGCGGTGTCGAGGCTGTAGACCGACTGCGAAGGACCGCTGTCCACCCCGAGGTTGCCCGCATAGGTGACCAGGCTCACCCTGGGCAAGGCGGGCGCCGGGAAGGCCGAAGCCAGCGTTCCGGTCGACGTGACGTACTCGGTGGGCAGGAAGACGCCGGCGAAGCCGAGTTGCTCAGGGCGCGCGTCCGGCACCTTGATGACCCCGGCCGAGGTCAGCCCGGACGACTCGATCGGTATGAACGGCACCGGCTGGTTGAACTGCACCTGACCGTTGCCGTCGGTCACCTTGAACACCGGCGCGTAACCGTGCCCGATCAGGAAGACCTGCACGCCGTCCACGTTGAGCGGGTGATTCACCTGCAGGTTGTAGTCGTGCGTCGGACCGCCGTACGTAGCGGAGTAACTCACCGCCGCGTTGAACGAGGCGGGCTGGCCCCGCTCCGTCCCGGTCGTGATGTAGGTCGCCCTGAAGCTCTTGAGCGTCATGCTGAACGGCTGCAGGGCGGTCGCCGAGACCAGGCGGCCAGGATGGAAGACGTCCAGCGCGGTCGGCGTGTTAGCGAAGCTGTCTCCGGCTATCAGCAGCCGGTTGGCCTTGTAGCCGAAGAGGCCGCCCAACGCGACCGAGCCGAGCAGACCCAGCAGCGCGACGTGAAACAGCAGGTTGCCGATCTCGTGCAGGTAGCCCTTCTCGGCGGCGATCCAGCCATCGCCGGTCCGCAGCCGGAACCGGCGGCGCCCGAGCAGTACGGCGGCCGAGTCGAGCGCCGCCTGCGGCTCCCCGGTCACGGTGAACCGGCTGGATCGAGGCAGCCGGCCGAGGTGACGCGGCGCCTTGGGCGGCGGCTGCTTAGCCGAGCGCGCGAGGCGGTAGGCCCGGGGCAGCACGCATCCGGCCAGCGAGGTGAACAGCAGCAGGTAGATGGCCGCGAACCAGGGCGCACCGAACACGTCGAAGCCGGAGAGCCTGGCCAGGATCGGGGCCAGCGTGGGATGAGCCGCGTAGTACTGGGTCACCGCGGCCGGGTCGATGCCCTCCTGGGGCAGCACCGAACCGGGGATGCTGGCCAGCGCGAGCAGGAACAGCAGGACGAGCGCGGTGCGCATCGAGGTCAGCTGCCGCCAGCCCCAGCGCAACCACGCGACCGGACCAAACCGCCCGGCCCGTGGCTTCAGGGCCGGGTCCGGGGTCGCGGCCGACTCCGACTCCGACTCCGTGGTCACGGCGGCCGCCGCCTCAGTCTCCTGCGTCATGACCGCTCCGCCAGAACCGTGTCGATCAGCGCCCGCAACCCGTCGTAGGTAATCCCGCCGACGACGATGCCGGCGACGTGACCGGTGCGGTCGATCAGCAGCGTGCTCGGGATCGCGGATGGCGGAACCGACTTGTGGAAAGCCAGCGCCACCTGCGAGCCGGGATCATTCAGGCTCGGATAGGGAACGTTATAGGTGCTCTCGAACCCCTGGGCCGCCGCCGAGTAATCGCGCACGTCATCGCCGACGAACCGAACTGGGTCGTGGCTGAAGTGAGTCGCGAGCGCGACCAGGGCCGGCGCCTCGGCCCGGCACGGCGCGCACCAAGATCCCCAGAAGTTCATCACCACGAGGTCGCCGCGGTCGGACGCCAGCCTGAATCGCTTGCCGGTAAGCGTCGTGCCGATCACGGCGGGCGCTGACGGCCGGGAGCCGGGCTTGAAGTACCGGCTGTTGTAGCTGGCCCCGACGAAGTTCTGGCCCGAACTCGCCGGGTTGTTGTCGGCGATCGGCCCGCCTGAGCACGAGGTGACCGCGAGCACCACCGCACCTAGCAGCGCCACCGTAGAGACGGGGGCCACCAAAGACGAGCGCGTGAACCTCGGCATCCGGGTCACAAGGGATCTCCTACAGGCAGTAGTACCGCCCACCATTGTGCCCGACCGAGCTAGGCGGGGTGACCCCGGCCCGGGATTAACCGCCCAGGCCCGGGTTTAGCAGCCTTCAGGCTACGCGCCGTGGACGCGCGATCCCGCCGAACCGGACGGCTCGTGGTAGGCGATCGAAGTGAATTTGCCCCCGACGTAGGTCAGGCTGGTCACGCTGCCGAGCGCGCACTGCCGCTTACGCGGGTCGTGCCAGAGCCGCTTGCCCTCGATCGACCGGCGAGCGGTCCAGATCGGCAGCTGGTGGCTGACGCACACCGCCTCGTGCCCGGCCGCGGCCTTCGCGGCGTCCTGCGCGGCGGCCAGCACCCGGGCCGCGACCTCGACGTACGGCTCGCCCCACGACGGCCGGAACGGGTTGCGCAGGTAGACCCAGTGCCGCGGCGCGCGCCACGAGCCGTCGCCGACCGCCACCTTCATGCCCTCGAAGTGGTTCCACGGCTCGATGAGCTGGTCATCGAGCTCAACCGGCAGGCCTAGCTGCGCCGAGATCGGCTCGGCCGTCTGCCGGGCGCGCTCGAGCGGTGAGGACCTGAGCACCGTCACGTCCCGCCCGGTCAGGTAGTCGGCGGCGGCCTTGGCCATCATCTGGCCATCTTCGGACAGGCCGAAGCCGGCAAGCCGACCGTAAAGAACGCCGGTCGGATTCGCCACCTCGCCGTGCCTGACAAGGTGAACGATCGTGATCTGGCCATCGGCGGGGGGTTCCGGGGGGTCGTCCCCCCGGGCTGGCACCGAGGTGGGTGTGCGATCTGCTGTCATAGCGGGCTCAGCCTACCGGGCGCGCCCGCCTCCTCCAGGAGGCTGACCAGGATAAAGTGAGGCGAATTCTCCCTACGTTTCAGGCAGGCAGCACGCGTTGAGTCCGGTCGCCATCGTGCTAGTACTCACGGCGGCGATTGCCCACGCAAGCTGGAACCTGTTCAGCAAGCAGGCGGCCACCACCGGCGCGGCTTACTTCATCTGGCTGTTGTCGGCTAGCGGGACGCTGATCTACCTCCCGGTAGTTCTGATTGCCACCGTGCTCGCGACCCCGCACCTGGCCGCGCTCAACTGGGTGTTCATGGTCGGCACCGGCGTCCTGCAGGCGGCCTACTTCCTGTTCCTGCAACTCGGCTACGGCCTGGGTGACCTGTCGCTGGTCTATCCGATCGGCCGCGGCACCGGCGCGCTGCTCGCGGCGACCGCCGGAATCGTGTTGCTCGGCGAGCGCCCGGGAGTCATCTCGATCGTCGGCATCGCCGCGATCGTCGTCGGCGTCGCCGCGATCAGCCTGCCGAGCCGGACCGAGACCGCCGCCAGGCCGAGGCCGAAGGCGATCGGGTTCGCGCTCGTCACCGGCGCATTCATCGCGACCTACACGATCTGGGACAAGTACGCGGTGGGCACGCTGCACACCCCGCCACTGCTGCAGGGCTACGCCGCGTTCCCGTTCATGGCCGTGGTGTTCTGGCCATTCGTCGCCAGAGACCAGACCCGGCTGGGCCAGGTCTGGCGTGAATTCCGGCCGCAGATCCTCGGTGCGGCCGTGCTGGCACCGCTGGCCTACATCCTCGTCCTGGCCGCGCTCAGCTTCACGGCGGTGAGCGCGATCGCCCCGGCCAGGGAAGTAAGCGTGCTCTTCGGGGTGCTGCTTGGCCGGCGCCTCCTCGGCGAGCGCGGCCTGGCCCGGCGACTGGCCGGAGCGGCCGCGATCGTCGCCGGGATCATCGCGATCGCCATCGGCTAAGCCACGCAACGCGCTTATTTTAATCATTAGGCATTAAACCCCTCATTGATTTTGGAATAACGCATTGCGCTGGCTGAATAGGTCACGAAAACAACACGACCACGGGGCAGAATGCCAGCGTCTGTTAACGTGCCCAGCGAATGCATTACCCCACGGGGATAAACTAGAAAAAGGGGATGCGAATGCTACGTCGTCACAAAAAGCTGTCGGCCGCGATCGCGACCGCCGGCACACTGCTCGGTCTGGTGGCAGTAGTACCCGCCACCACGGCCTCCGCGGCAACGACCTGGTCAACGCACATCTGTCGAGGCAGCCTGCACCACCCGGGCCACCTGAACGGCAGGTATTGGGATGTGGTTGTCCGCGGCGTCTGCGTGGTAGACCGCGGTCCGGTGCTCGTGCAGCGAAACATCTGGGTTGACCGCGAAAGCGTGCTGCTCGCGGCATTTGCGCGGCATAACTCGCGCCTGGTCGTCGGCCGCAATGTTTTCGTCGAGAAGAATGCCACCCTGCTACTCGGCTGCGAGGCTAAGCATTTCGCTTGCCTCGACGACAGCCAGAAGCACCCGAGGCTCAACAGCCATTCCACGATCTTCGGCAGCCTGCTCGGTGACCGCGCGCTCGGTATTGTGGTGCACAACAGTTCGATCGAGCACAGCGTGAGCCAGATCAAGGGCGGCGGCGGCATGACCTGCAAGCCGCACGGCATCTTCAAGGCCTTCAAGAGCCCGGTGTATAGCGACTACGAGGACAACTTCATCCGCGGCGACCTGCACGTCACGGGCCTGCATTCGTGCTGGTTCGGTGCGCTCAGGAACTTCATCGCCTCCAGCGGGCGGTTCGGTAGCATCAGGCTGGCCGATCCGGACGGGAACGAGATCCTCAGCAACGTCGTGTTGTTGAACCTGCTCTGCTTCAATAACAGCCCTCGGGTTCAGTTCGGCGACAGCCACGGCAAGCCGAACCGGGTCGGCAGGCACGCGCTCGGCGAGTGCGGGTTCCGCGTGCTCCGGCCCAACCCGGCCGGTCAGCACCACCACTTCTCGCACATCTCAGTGCCGCTGCACCGGCATTGAACAAATTGGGAGTGCCTTGCCGCAGCGATCTCACTGCGGCAAGGCACTCCCGCCGCAGCTAGGCGATCTCCAGGTACCGCTGGCGCTCGCCGACGATGTCCCTGATGTTGCGGACCCTGGCTTCGGCACCCGCCACATCGATCTGGTCGAGCTCGGCGACCCGGTCGAGCTCGCGCGCCAGTTCGTCGGACTCACCGACTAGCGTCCAGTCGAACTGCAGCAGATCCTCAAGCCCGATCCGGCGCACCCGGTCCCAGACCTTGTCCTGGTTCAGCACCGGCAGGCCTTTGACCAGGGCCGCGGCATCGTCGATCGTCCTGATCAGCCGCTCGGCCCGGCGCATTGGCTCCATCACCTCGGCCGGCGGGAACGGCTGCTCCCTGGTCGAGGGCGGCACCCGGTCCTTGCGCCACCGCGAGGTCAGCTCCCTGAGCTTGGCCGTCGCCTCGGTAAGCCCGCGGTTAACCCGTTGCCTGATCAGCTGGTCATCGGCCCGCAGCCGGCCTTTCGCCGAGTAGACGTCCGAGGCGAGCAGTCCGCGTAGCCGATCGGCAAAACTGTCCGTCATCAGCCCGATTGCGGAGCAGGCGCGGTGTGCGCACTCTGCGGCTCGCTGTGTTGCAAACTACCGAGCTGCGGCATGCCGGGCAGCGCGTTCCCGACCGGCGTGATGCCGATGTGGAACGGCTCGCCGACCGCCATGTTCGGAGCCGAGACCAGGCCCTTCTCGGCCATCTTCAGTGCGATGTAGTACCGCACGGCCTCGACCTCCGACAGGCCGAATGCCCGCAGCGAGATCAGCTCGCGCATCCGCTCGTCGCGCGGCCGCATCAGCACCTTGACGTCGTTCAGCGTGATGCCGTAGATCGACAGGAAGTCCTGCAGGTGACCGCGAACCAGCTCAGTGATTTCGTGAATCCGCTCGTTGACCTGCTCAAGCGGCGTTACCTGAACGATCTGGTTAACAGCCTGCTCAAGCACCGGGCCAGCATAGTTGTTCAGCATTTCGGTGGTGAAGAAGTGCCCCGAGTAAGGCATGTGGGTCACCAGCTTGACGGCGTCTTCCTTGGTGTCGATGTGCACGTAATAGTCCACGTCGTAGACCAGTTCCGCCAGCTCGCGGGAGAGCGCGAGGCCCTTTGCCTTGGCCACGCTCTTGGCCGCCGATACGAACAGCGCCTCGTACTGCCAGGGCGAGTTACCGCCGTAGAAAGCCTGCTGGACGCTGCCGAGCAGCGGCCGGTCCGTGGTCTGCACCGGGTACTGGCCGCCTTCGTACACATTGAAGATGGCGCCGCGCGATTTGAGCACGCAGAAGTGGTTGCTCTCCACTGTCAGCAGGCTGCCGGTCATGATGTCGTTGCCGGGGTGGTGATACATCAGGATCCCCGGCCCCATCACCTCGCTGCCGTCGTTGTTCAGCGTGCTAATGACATTGCGGATAGCCATCATTTGCCCCTTTTGGTGATCTAGCCGTCCCGCCGTTCGCGGCTAACCGAGCATACTGGCTGATCACAGCGCAAAGCCGTCGCTAACTCAGCCCAGAGCAGCAGCGGCCGCCTTGGCCGCACTAGGCAGGGCTTTGGCGATCCGCGCGATGGCATCCTCATCGTGAGCAGCCGAAACAAACCAGGCCTCATACGGCGACGGCGGCAGGTACACCCCGCCATCCAGCATCGCGTGGAAAAAGGCCGCATAGGCGACACCTGACTGCGTGCGCGCCTGGGCAAAGTCCCGCACCGGCTCGGTTACGTTGAAGAAAACTGAGAACAGGTTTCCTCCGCCTGCCAGCCGGAATGGCACCCCAGCGGCTGTCAGGGCCTTGCTGGCCTCGTCGGCCACGGCGGCCGCGGCCGCGTCGACCCGCTGGTAAACCTCGGGCGTGCATTCGGTCAGGGTCGCGAGTCCGGCAGCGCGAACGTCGCCAGCCCGCTGCCGGCGCTCGCCAGCAGCGCGTCGACGTGCCCGTGATAGCAGCCGGCGAACTTCACGACCTTGCTCCGGCCGGTGGCACCTCTGGCGAGCCGGACGGCGCTCATCGTG